>JAFEBY010000100.1 GCA_018242465.1 Pseudomonadota bacterium
GGTGAGGCAAGCGCTTGCGAACCATTGGTTCGCGCGCAGCCGAACGCCATGAGCGCAAGCGAATGGCCGGTCCGCGAAGCGGCGGCGCATGAGCCTCCATGGACGGATTCACGGCGTCCCGCGCAACGGAGCTGGTCACCCACGCACCAGCGCGTGCAATGCTGTTGCCGCCTAGCTCGACCTTCTCCGGAACAACAGCCACGAAATCCCCAGCATCACCGCCACCGGCACCAGATAGGCGATGCGGAAATCGAGCTTGAACGCGCCGGCCAGTCGCGCCATCTGCGTCTGCAGCATCATGAAACCGATCGCGAACACGATGCCGAGGAACAACCTCTTGCCCAGGCCGCCGCTGCGCAGCGTGCCGAACGCGAACGGAATCGCGGCAAGGCACAAAGCCAGCACGTTCAATGGATAGAACCAATGCGACCAGTAGTGTTCCTCGACTTCGCCGGGGTCGAGCTGGTTGCGTTCGCGATAGTCCAGCGCCTGCTTGAGATCGTGGGTGCTCATGAAACGCGGACGGCTCACGGTGCTGGCCAGCGCGGTGTCGTCGAGCGTCGACTGCCACTGCTCCTGGTCGGCGTGGGTCTTCTGCACGGAATTGTCGGAGAACGTCACGCGATCGACGCCCTTCAACACCCAGCCACCGGGCCGGTGTTCGCCGCTCTGGACGTAGGCGATCGACTTCAACCGCCCGTTCGATTCGAATTCGTACAGACGCATGCCACGCAGTTCCAGCCAACGATCATGCCCTTCGTCATGGTTCTGGCCTTCGGTCGCGCTGATGAAGGTGTCGCCTTCGCGCGCCCACACGCCCTTGAACTGCAGCATGATCGTGTCATTGGTCTTGCGCGCGGTGCGGTAGGCAGCGGCGCGGTCCTGCGCCCACGGCGATATCGTTTCGACGTTGATCATCATCACCAGCGTCATCAAGCCGATCACCATCGCTACCGCGAGGCTGATGCGGCGGCGCGACAGGCCAAGCGCGCGCATCACTGTCAATTCGGAGGTCGCCGCCAGTTGCCCGAGCGCGAGCAGGGAGCCGATCACCGCCGCAGTCGGAAAGTGGAAATACATCCGGTACGGCACGGTGTAGAGGCTGACGACAATCGCATCGAGCGTGGTGAATGCCCCCTTGCCGACATTGCTCTGCACCTCAGTCAGCACGCCGCCAATCATGAAGTCCATGCCGACGACGACGAACCACGCCGCCAGCACATAGAGCAGCACCACCCGACCGATGTAGAGATCGTGGATTTTCGGGAACGGCATCATCGGCGCAGCCTCCCCAGATTGCCATCGCGGAAGTAGGCCCAGAACGCCAGCATCAGCAGTGGAAGCACCAGCCACCACAGACCGAGCGAGACCGGAATTTTGCCGCTGTCCAACCATTGCTTGCCCAGCATCATCAGCTGCACCGCCAGCAGGTAACCGACCACCCCGGTGACAATGCGACCGTAGCGCGCCTGCCGCGGCGGGCTGCGCGACAGCGGGATCGCCAACATGGACAGCGCCAGCGCCACCAGCGGCATCGCGATCCGCCAATGCAGTTCGGCCTTGGCCTCACGCGCCTGCGCGGCCAGTAGCACTGAAGTCATTTGGCTCTGGATGCGATCGTCGACATCGCCGTTGTCGCGATCCGGCATCTTCACGTCATTGGCCTTGTATTGCAGCAGGCGGTAATCGAGGGTGGTGGCGCCAAGCGGCCCCTCCACCTCAAAGCCATCGGTCAGGCGCAGGTAGCGCGCGCGGCTGCCATCCAGCCACACCGTGCCATCGGACGAGGTGGTCACGTCCATGCGGCCGTTCTTTTCGCGGTAGATGAAAACGCGACGAAAGCGGCTGCCGTCTGCGGTCATGTCACCGACGTAGACCACGCCATTGGCACCCGGCAGTTGAATGAACTTCCCCGGCTCCAGTCCGGCAATCAACATATTGCGGTTGGCTTCCTTGATCATCGCGTGGGCGTAGCGGTCCGACCATGGCGCCAGCCACAGCGAGCACAGTGCGATCACCGCCACCATCGGCAGGATCACCGGCAACAGCGGCCCCAGCAGGCGGCGTGGGCCGACGCCGATCGAGGCCAGCACAGGCATCTCGGCATCGCGATAGAGACGGCTCATCGCCAGCAGCAGGCCCAGCATCAGTGCCAGCGGCAGGATCAACGGCATCCAACCGATCATCACCAGCCCAAGCTGGGCGAACATCATCCCCGCCGGCATGCGCCCGGTGGCAATGTCGCGCAGCACGTCCGCAAAGGCCGCTCCGACCATCACCATCAGCAACACCACGAGTGCGGCGAACACCGACTGCAGGAATTCGCGCATCAGGTACTTGTCGAGCGTCTTCATTCGGGGCTTTGGGCCTGTTACCGCTAAACTAGTGGGTTCACGCGACGCAGTCCTGGGACCGTCCCCGCGCGGGGGGATGGGGGATTGTACGTAAGTCTGCAGGAATCTCGTTGATGGCCCTCGAATTTGCACTGAACCACGTCGATCCCCTCCATTTCGACACCGATTGCCTGGTGATCGGCCTGTACGCCGACAAGACCCTCACCACGACCGGCCAGGCCGTGGATCGCGCCAGCGGCGGCCACCTGTCCCGGCTGGCCGAACGCGGCGACCTGTCCGGCAAGGGCGGGGCCAGCACCCTGCTCCACGACGTCGCTGGCGTGACCGCGCCACGCGTCTTGGTGATCGGACTGGGCGATGCCGACAAGTTCGCCACCCCGCAATACCTCAAGGCCGTGGGTGATGTCGCCCGCGCCCTGCGCACCGGCCCGGTCAAGCGCGCCCTGTTCACCTTGAGCGAAGTGGCGATCAAGGGCCGCGATGCCGCTTGGGCGATCCGTCAGGCCGCGATCGCCGCCGACCACGCCTGCTATCGCTATGTCGCCACGCTGGGCAAGGACAACAAGAAGCGCGAAGAAACCGGCCTCGAGCACTTCGCCATCCAGGGCAATGACGACCTCGCCCTCGCCCGCGGCATCGCGATTGCTGGTGGCGTCGCCTTCGCCCGCGAACTCGGCAACCTGCCGCCGAACGTGTGCAATCCCGCCTACGTCGCCGAGCAGGCGCAGTCCTTCGCAAAGAATTTCGACAAGGTCAGCTGCGAAGTGCTCGACGATGCCGCGATGGAAGCCCTCGGCATGGGTTCGCTGCTGGCGGTCGCGCGCGGCAGTGCGCAGCGCCCGCGCCTGGTCGTGCTGAAGTATTCCAACGGCGGCGATGCCAAGCCCTTCGTGCTGGTCGGCAAAGGCATCACCTTCGATACCGGCGGCGTCAACCTGAAGACGCAAGGCGGCATCGAGGAAATGAAGTACGACATGTGCGGCGCGGCCACGGTGCTCGGCGCCTTCGTGTCGGCGGTCGGCATGGATCTTCCGATCAACCTCGTCGCGATTGCCGCCGCCGTCGAGAACGCCATCGACGGCGACGCCTACCGTCCCTCCGACGTCATCACCAGCATGTCGGGCAAGACCATCGAAGTGGGCAACACCGACGCCGAAGGTCGTTTGATTTTGTGCGACGCCCTGACCTATGCGCAGCGCTTCGAACCGCAGGCGCTGGTCGACGTCGCGACGTTGACCGGCGCGATGATGGTGGCGCTCGGCAAGTTCGCCACCGGCGTGATGACCAAGTCGAACGACGATCTCGCCCGCGAGCTGATCGACGCCGGCGAGACCGTGTTCGATCGCGCCTGGCAGATGCCGTTGTGGGACGAATACCAGACCATGCTCGATTCCGCCTTCGCCGATGTCTACAACATCGGCGGACGCTGGGGTGGCGCCATCACTGCCGGCTGCTTCCTGTCGCGCTTTACCGACGGCCAGCGCTGGGCGCACATGGACATCGCCGGCGTCGCCAATGGCGACGGCAAGATGGGCATGGCCACCGGCCGCCCGGTCGGATTGCTCAGCCAGTGGCTGCTCGATCGCGCGAACGCGTGATGCCCCGCGCCGACTTCTACCTGATCGACAAGCCGCGCTTCCGCGAGGAACCGCTGCTGCTGGTGTGCGAACTGGCGCGCAAGGCCTTCGACGCCGGCCTGTACACGCTGGTGCTGGCGCGCAACGCGGCGCAAGCAGAGGCGCTCGACGACATGTTGTGGTCGTTCGATCCCGATGCCTACATCCCGCATCAGATCGCCGGCAGCGACGACGACGAGGACGAAGCCGCGGTGCTGATCGCCACGCCGGACAACGATGTCCCGCTGCGACCGCTGGTGATCAATCTGCGCGATGACGTGGTCGAAGGCACCTTCGATCGCGTGCTGGAAGTCGTCCCCGCCGATCCCGCCGCGCGCGCACCGTTGCGCGAACGCTGGAAGCACTATCAGTCGAACGGATTCGACGTCAAGAAACACGACATGTAAATGGAATCCCGATGCGCCTGCTGATCGCCATACTCCTGCCCTGGTTCGCCTTCTTCACCATCGGTCGCCCGTTCGCGGGCATCGTGTGCCTGATCCTGCAGATCACACTGATCGGCTGGCTCCCCGCCGCGATCTGGGCCGCCTACGCCGTCAGCCAGTACCACACCGACCAGAAGATCCGCCGCGCGCTGCGCAGCTGATTCAACCATCCCACGCACACGCTTCAAACCAACATGACCCACCTCGCCCAGAGCTACCAGCCCGCCGATTTCGAATCCCGCCTGTACGCGCAATGGGAAGCATCCGGCGTCTTCGCACCGCAGGGCGATGGTCCCGCCTACACCATCCTGTTGCCGCCGCCGAACGTCACCGGCACGCTGCACATGGGACACGCCTTCCAGCTGTCGCTGATGGATGCGCTGGTGCGCTATCACCGCATGCGCGGCTTCCGCACGCTGTGGCAGGTCGGCAGCGACCACGCCGGCATCGCCACGGAGATGGTGGTGTCGCGCAATCTCGCACTGGCCGGCAATGGCGATACGCGCGATTCTCTGGGCCGCGAGAAATTCATCGAGAAAGTGTGGGAATGGAAGGGCCAGTCCGGTGACACCATCGAACGCCAAATGCGTCGCATCGGCGCTTCGGGCGACTGGTCGCGCAAGACCTTCACGATGGATGAAGCACCGTCCGCCGCAGTGATCGAAACCTTCGTGCGCCTGTTCGAGCGCGGCCTGATCTATCGCGGCCAGCGCCTGGTGAACTGGGATCCGGTGTTGCAGACCGCGGTGTCCGATCTCGAGGTGGTGAGCGAGGAAGAGAACGGCTACCTGTGGTCGATCCGCTACGACGTGATCGATGCCGAACCGGGCCAGCCCGATCATGTCGTCGTCGCGACGACGCGTCCGGAAACCATGATCGGCGATACCGCTGTGATGGTGCATCCGGAAGACGAACGCTACCTCGCGCTGGTCGGCAAGCGCGTGCGCCTGCCGCTGGTGGGCCGTGAGATCCCGGTGATCGCCGACGACTACGTCGATCGCGAATTCGGCACCGGCGTGGTCAAGGTCACGCCCGCGCACGACTTCAACGACCATGCCGTTGGCCAGCGCCACAACCTGCCGCTGATCAACATCTTCACCGACGTCGCCTGCATCAACGACAACGCGCCGGAGCAGTATCGCGGCCTCGATCGCGTTGCCGCGCGCAAGGCCGTGCTCGCCGACCTCGAGGCGCAGGGCCATCTCGTCGAAACCAAACCGCATCGCCTGCAGGTGCCGCGCGGCGATCGCAGCGGCCAGGTGATCGAACCGTATCTCACCGACCAGTGGTTCGTGAAGATGGACGATCTCGCCAAGCGCGGACTGGAGTTGGTGGAAGGTGTTGATGGGAAGCCGGGCCCGGTGAAATTCGTGCCGCCGAACTGGATCAACACCTATCGCCACTGGATGGAGAACATCCAGGATTGGACGATCAGTCGCCAGCTGTGGTGGGGCCATCGCATCCCGGCGTGGTTCGACGATGCCGGCAACATCTACGTCGCGCACGACGAAGACGAAGCTCGCGCGCAGGCCGCGGCGAAGCACGGCGGCACTGCACCCGAACTGCGCCAGGACAGCGACGTGCTGGAAACCTGGTTTTCCTCGGCGATCTGGCCGATCAGCACCATGGGCTGGCCGAACCCGCAGGCGATGGCCGAACGCGGTTTCGATCGCTACCTGCCGACCAGCGTGCTCGTCACCGGGTTCGACATCATCTTCTTCTGGGTCGCGCGCATGATCATGATGACTGATGCGCTGACCGGCGAAGTGCCGTTCCGCGACGTCTACATCACCGGCCTCGTCCGCGACAAGGACGGCCAGAAGATGTCGAAGTCGAAGGGCAACATCCTCGACCCGATCGACATCATCGACGGCATCAGCGCCGACGCGCTGGTGGCCAAGCGCACCACAGGATTGATGAAGCCGCAGGACGCGCCCAAGATCGAAAAGGCGACACGCAAGGAATTCGCCGATGGCATCGCCGCGCACGGCGCCGATGCATTGCGCTTCACCATGTGCGCGCTGGCCGGCCCCGGTCGCGACATCAAGTTCGACCTTGCCCGCGCCGAGGGCTACAAGAATTTCTGCAACAAGCTGTGGAATGCCACGCGCTTCGTGCTGATGAACGTCGGCGACGACGCGCGCTTCGAAGGCGTGCCGCAGCCAAAGACCGATGCCGAGAAGTGGATTCTCGCGCAGCTGGCCAAGACCAGCGCCGAAGCAGGCGAACATTTCGCCAACTATCGTTTCGACCTGCTGGCCCAGACGCTGTATGAATTCGCATGGAACCAGTTCTGCGACTGGTTCGTGGAACTGGCCAAGCCGGCCTTGAATGGCGACGACACGGCTGCCGCCGATTCAACCCGCCACACCCTGCTGTTCGTGCTCGAACGCCTGCTCTGCCTGTTGCATCCGCTGGTGCCGTTCGTCAGCGAGGAGCTGTGGCAGGCGGTCGCGCCGAAGCTCGGCAAGTCCGGCAGCATCATGACCCAGGCCTATCCGCAGGCGTCGGATTGCGACGCCTCGGGATACGAACAGGCCAGCGATGACATCGAATGGCTGAAGTCGATGGTAAGTGCGCTGCGTCGCGTGCGCAGCGAACTCGGCATCCCGCCAGCGAAGCAGGTCGCGCTGCTGGTGCGCAGTGACAATGCCGGAGACACCGCAGGCAATGCCGCGCGGGTGTCGACCTTTGATGCCGCGCTGCGCTTCCTCGCCCGCATCGAACGCATCGAACGCCTGGATGGCGAGCCGCCAGCCGCAGCCACCGCGCGCGTTGGCGATCTCGACCTGTTCGTGCCGCTGGAAGGCTTGGTCGATCTCGACGCCGAACGCGTCCGCCTCGACAAGGAACTCAAGCGCGTCGAAGGCGAACTGACGAAATCGCAGAACAAGCTCGCCGCGTTCGAAGGCAAAGCACCCGCGCACGTGATCGAGCAGGAACGTCAGCGTCTCGGCGAATGGACCGCGCAGCGCGATGCGTTGGCGGGACAGCGCGCGCGGTTGGGGTAACAGCATCGCACGCGCTGGCTTGGTGAGCGGCCAGCTCCAGTGCGTGGGACGCCGTGTGACGTCCATGTAGGCTCGTACGCCGCCCGCTACGCGGGACCGGCCACTCGCTCACGCGCGTGGCAGCGGGGTGCTAACCCAGCAACTCCATCGCCATCACGATCGCGTCTTCGCGCAGCCCGTTCGCCGCTGGGTAATACCGCGGACGCCGCCCGATCTCGTTGAAGCCGACGCCGTGATACAGCGCGATTGCATGCGTGTTCGACGGCCGCACTTCCAGGAACATCTGCCGGGCACCGCGCGTCTGCGCCAACTGCAGCAGCGATGCCAGCAAGGAGCGTCCCAGTCCACGCGACTGCACCCGCGGATCGACGCACAGATTGAGCAGATGGCATTCCGCGGCGGCATGGCTCAGCACGCCATAGCCGAGGATTGCACCAGTGCCGTCTTCCAGCATCCACGCGGAATACCCGGCACGCAGACAATCGCGGAACACATTGCGCGACCACGGGTGCGGATAACCGCGCTCCTCGACCGCCATCACAGCGTCGAGATCGCTCTCGCGGATCGGACGCAGGCGACCGGCCGGCATCGACGGTGGCGACGGGAATGCACTCACGATCGCCGCAACCGCCTCAGCAATGGCCACAGGGCGCGCTTCGCAGCGGCGTTGCCGCGCAATCCGGACAGTGGTTCCGCCAATGTCAGCACGGCCTGCTCGCCCGCCTCGCCGCCTGCCGCTTTCAGCAGGTGGCGCAGCAGCATGTCGCCGGATTCCGCGCCTGCACCCGACACGGCATGCGCACTCACCGCAGGCGTGGCAACAGCGGCGGCATCTCCACCACCCAAGGCATACAGCTCGATGCCAAGCTCGGCGAGGACCTCGCGCTGGAACACATCCCAACTCACGCAGGCGTCCCCGGGCGACGGCGCACGAGCATCATCACCGGACCGGACAACGCATACAGCCCGAATACGCAGAGCAAGGTGCGCGCCGGCGCCAACGCCAACGCGATCAGCGCGATCACCACGCCCACCAACATCATGAAGGGCACGCGCTCCGACCGCGGGCCGCTGCCACCCCCCTTGAAGCTGGTATAGCGCACGCGACTGACCATCAGCAACGCAACGATCGCCGTCAACGCCAGGGACGGGATGCTCAACGCACTGCCCTTCCAGCCCAATCCGTGGAAGGTCCAGATGAAACTCGACACCACTGCCGCAGCCGCCGGACTGGCGAGACCGATGAACCAGCGTTTGTCGACGGTGCCGACCTGGCTGTTGAAACGCGCCAGCCGCAAGGCCGCGCACGCCGCATAGAGGAAGGCCGCCAGCCAGCCGAGCTTGCCGGCGGTTGCGCCTTCAAGCCGCAGCGATTCCAGCGACCAGTGATAGACCAGCAGCGCCGGCGCCATGCCGAAGCTGATCAGGTCGGACAGCGAGTCGTACTGCACGCCGAAATCGCTCTGGGTATTGGTCAGCCGGGCGACGCGACCATCCAGGCCGTCGAGGATCGCGGCGATGAAAATCGCGATGCAAGCGTGTTCGACCAGCCCCTGCGACGAGGCGATGATCGAATAGAAGCCGGAGAACAGGGCTCCGGTGGTGAACAGGTTGGGCAGCAGGTAGATGCTGCGGCGCGCGGGCGACGGGGTTGGGACACTCATTGCCGGCAGTGTACCCGGGAGCCGTACCCAGAGCCGGAATCCGGGGCGAAAACGCCTGCTGCATGGCACAATCGGGGGTCGCAGTACTCACCGGAACCATGCAATGCGCCTCTCGCAATTCCATCTCAGGACCGAGAAAGAAACCCCCGCCGAAGCCGAGCTGACCAGCCACAAGCTGATGCTGCGGGCCGGAATGATCCGCAAGCTCGCCGCCGGCCTCTACACCTGGTCGCCGCTGGGCTTGCGCGTGCTGCGCAAGGTGGAGGGCATTGTCCGCGAGGAAATGAACCGTGCCGGTGCGATCGAGATGGCGCTGCCGCTGGTCCAGCCGAAGGAGTTGTGGGAGGAAACCGGGCGCTGGGAGAAGTTCGGCAACCAGTTGCTGAAGATCAGCGACCGCAAGGAGCAGGAGTACTGCTTCAGCCCCACCGCCGAGGAAGCGGTGACCGAGTTCGCGCGCAACGAGCTGACCAGCTACAAGCAGCTTCCGGTCAATTTCTACCAGATCAGCACCAAGTTCCGCGACGAGATCCGCCCGCGCTTCGGGGTGATGCGCGCACGCGAATTCCTGATGAAGGACGCCTATTCCTTCCACCTGGACGAGGATTCGCTGCACGCCGAATACCGCAACATGTACGACACCTACACCCGCATCTTCACCCGCCTCGGCCTGAAGTTCCGGGCGGTGGCCGCGGATACCGGCGCGATCGGCGGCAGCGCCTCGCACGAATTCCAGGTGCTGGCGGATTCCGGCGAAGATGCGACCGTGTTTTCCGACGGTTCCGATTACGCAGCGAATGTCGAACTGGCGGAAGCGGTATCCCCCGGCCCGCGCGGTGCCGCGACTGAAACGCTGCGCGACATCGATACCCCCACGCAGAAGACCTGCGAGGACGTCGCCGCCCTGATGGGCATTCCGCTGCAACGCACCGCCAAGTCGATCGCGATCGTCGGCAGCGATGCCGATGGCAATGACCAATTCGTGCTGGCGCTGGTGCGCGGCGATCACATGGTCAACGAGATCAAGCTGGCCAAGCTGCCCGGCCTCGGCGAATACCGCCTGGCCACCGAGGCGGAAATCCTCGACCACCTCGGCAGCGAACCCGGCTTCCTCGGCCCGATCGTCCCTGATAGCGGAATCGCCAAGAGCGATTCCGGCGCAAGAAAGCCGATCCGCGTGGTCGCCGATCGTACGGTGGCCGCGATGTCCGACTTCGTGGTCGGCGCCAACAAGCCGGGCTTTCATATCGCCGGCGTCAATTGGGGCCGTGACCTGCCGGAACCGGAAATCGCCGACATCCGCAACGTCGTTGCCGGTGATCCCTCGCCCGACGGCAAGGGCGTCCTCCATATCGCGCGCGGCATCGAGGTCGGCCACGTGTTCGCGCTCGGCCGCAAGTATTCCGAGGCGATGAAAGCCACCGTGCTCGATGCCAACGGCAAGACGGTCAATCCGGCGATGGGTTGCTACGGCGTCGGCGTGTCGCGGATTGTCGCTGCGGCGATCGAACAGAACAACGACGAAGCCGGCATCCTCTGGCCCGACGCGATGGCGCCATGGTCGGTCGCGGTGTGCGTGATCAACCCCAAGAACGACCCCGCGGTCGCCGCGGCCGCAATGGCCCTGCACGACGAACTGCAGCAGCGCGGCATCGACGTGGTGCTGGACGATCGCGGCCTGCGGCCCGGCGCGATGTTCGCCGACATGGAACTGATCGGCATCCCCCACCGGGTGGTGGTGTCCGAGCGTGGCATCAACGCCGGCCAATTCGAGTATCGTCACCGTCGTGCGGCCGAGGCGGAATCGCTGGACCGTGACACCCTGCTCGCCAGGCTGGGGGCCTGACGCGCCGGGATTCTTCAACCCGATCTCATGACCAAGGATGTGACATGACCACGAAGAAGACCACGAAAAAGGCGACCAAGCAGGTTGCAAAGAAGGCCGCGGCCAAAAAGACCCCGTCCAGGAAGCCGGCCGGCAAGAAGCAGCCACCCATGCTGGCCATGGCCGAACCGGACTGCGCAGACAACGGCGGTTCGACCAAGGATTACCAGACCGGCTGAGTGCGGCGTTGCGTCAGAGGTTGCGGCGCGCGGAGATCACCAGGTTGCCGAACAGCAGCCCGGCGATCAGCGCGCCGAGGATGTTGAGCACCGCCAGCAACGCCGCTTGCCCCGTCGATGTGCTTTGTTCCTGCACCATCGTCATCAGGCCGCGCAGGCTCGCGCTCCCCGGCACCAGCAGGATGATGCCGGGCAGGCGCACGATCGCACCAGGACGATTGAAGTGGCGCGCGAAGGCATTGCCGATCGCGGTCATTGCGAACGCGGCAAGGAAGGTTCCCGCGACGCCACCACCCGCCTGCCCGATGAGGCGCGAAATCAGGTAACCGGCGATCGCCGACAGCATCACCACCGGATAGTCGCGGCGATCGGCGCGGAACACGAGCACGAATGAAGCAGCAGCGAGCAGCAGGCCGGCGCCTTCCACCCAGTCCGGTTGCGGGCGCGCATAGCGGATCTGGGGCTCGACCTTGAGTACTTCGGCGCAGGCCAGCGCGATCATCACCCCAATGGTGAGCTTGAGGATCAGCGTCAGCGCACCGGCGAAGCGCGCAGTGCCCGAGACCAGGTGTTGGCTGGTGAGTTCGTTGATGGCGTTGGTGAATGACATGCCGGGCAACAGCACGACGAGCGACGCGATGATCACGGTATTGAGATTGAGCGGCGCGACAAATGCCGCGACCAGCACCGCAACCGTCGCGGCGAGGATGCCGGCCATCGCTTCGGAACTTTCCCTGAGCGCATTGCGGCGCCCGGCGTAGTTCATCCAGCCACCGATCACCATGCCGGCGACGCCCGCGGTGGCGATGTCGAGCCACGGCAGGCGCAGGAGCGCGGCAACCGCCAGCGAAATCAGCCCGAAACTCAGTGCATCGGTCCAGAACCGCGGCGGCTTGCGCCGCGCATCGAGCGCGCGCAATGCCGCCCGCCCTTCCTCCAGCCCGATGTTGCCGCTGATGACGTCTTCGGCGATGCGATCGGTTTCGCTCAGGCGATAGAGATCGGTATCACCGGGATTGAGGCGTATCACCCGCGTTTCGGTGAGCGGGCTGGCCTGCGCCGGGTCGCGGAACGACAGGATCATTCCGGTCGGGTTCGACCACGGTTCGCATTCCACCTTCAGTCGGCGCGCCACGCCCAGCACCGCGCCCTCGAGACGCTGCGCGGTCGTTCCGCAGATGTGCAGCTGGCTCGCCAGCGCGACCAGGAAGTCGACGCGGGACTGGAACGGCGCGAGGGCGGGCATGACGGGGGGCATCGGCATAGGATCGCACGCCGCAACACTACGATCAGCACCGACGCGGTAGGCTTGCGAGATTGCCTTCCCCCGCTCCCATGGCCGAACCCGATTCCACCATCCGCCCCACCCTACGTCGCGACGGCCTGACCCTGCTGTTGTCCGGCGACTGGACGCTGCGGAATGTTGACGCCATCACCGCGTCGATGAAGGGGCTGGCACCGGGCATCCGCGCGATCGACGCCAGCGGCATCCGGATGCTGGACTCGCTGGGCGCACTGGCGCTGCTGCACCTGGCGCGCACCGTCAACGTCGGTGAAGACGCGATCACCTTCAACGAGAACCAGGCGGCGTTGATCGAGGCGATCCGCGAGGTCTCGGATGATCGTCCGGCTCCACCGCGCGATTTCGGCTTTCGTGCCGTGCTCGATCGCATGGGTCGCAGCGTGGTGCGCAACTGGCAACAGATCGTCACGCTGGTCGGTTTCCTCGGCGAAACGCTGGCGAAGATGGTGCGACTGATCGGCCAGCCACAGCGGATCCGGCTGACATCAGTGGTGTTCCAGATGGAACAGGTCGGCCTCGACGCGGTGCCGTTGATCCTCCTGCTCAACTTCCTGGTCGGCGCAGTGATCGCCTTCCTCGGCGCCAACGTGCTCAAGGACTTCGGCGCGACCATCTTCGTGGTGGAACTGGTCGATATCTCCTTCCTGCGCGAATTCGCCGTGCTGTTGACGGCGATCCTGCTCGCCGGCCGCACCGCCAGCGCCTTCGCTGCGCAGATCGGCGCCATGGTCAGTCGCGAGGAAGTCGACGCGATGCGCACGCTCGGACTCGATCCGGTCGACGTGCTGGTGATTCCGCGCGTGATCGCCCTGCTGGTGATGCTGCCGTTGCTCACCTTCCTGGCAATGCTGGCCGGCCTGCTCGGCGGCATGGCCGTCGGCGCAATGAGTCTCGACATCCCCATGCAGGCGTGGATGTCGCGCATGGAAAGAACGATTGAAGTGCGCCACTTCGTGGTCGGCATCACCAAGGCACCGTTCTTCGCGATGGTGATCGCATTGATCGGTTGCCTTCAGGGCCTGCAAGTGGAAGGCACTGCCCAATCGGTGGGAGAACGCACCACTTCCAGCGTGGTGCAATCGATCTCGCTGGTGATCGTGCTGGATGCGCTGGCCGCGATGTGGTTCATGTACATGGGATTCTGATGGACGCGCATCACGCCAGTACCGACCACCTCGGGCAGGACGACGACCTCGCGATCCGCGTGCGCGGCCTGGTCAATCGTTTCGGCACGCAGGTCGTGCACGATGGCCTCGACCTCGATGTACGCAAGGGCGAAATCCAGGGCATCGTCGGCGGATCGGGCACCGGCAAGTCGGTGCTGATGCGCACGATCCTCGGCTTGAACGAACCTGCCACCGGCAGCATCCAGGTGCTCGGTCACGATCCCTTCGGCAGCAACGCCGATCGCCACGCGATCGAGCGCAATACCGGGGTGCTGTTCCAGGACGGCGCGCTGTTCTCGTCGCTCACCGTGGGCGAGAACGTCGAAGTGCCGCTGAAGGAGCATCACCCCGATCTCGAACCCCGCATCCGCAAGGAACTGGCGCTACTCAAGGTCAAGCTCGCTGGCCTGCCCGCGGATGCCGTCGCCAAGCTGCCGTCACAGCTGTCGGGGGGCATGCGCAAACGCGCCGGCCTGGCGCGCGCGCTGGCGCTGGATCCGCCGATCCTGTTCCTCGATGAGCCGACCGCCGGCCTTGACCCGATTGGCGCCTCGCAGTTCGATGAACTCATTCTCACCCTCAAGCACGCCCTGGGGCTGACGGTGTTCCTGATCACCCACGATCTCGATACCCTGTATGCCATCTGCGATCGCGTCGCCGTGCTCGCCGACCGCAAGGTGCTGGTCAACGCGCCGCTGTCGGA
>JAFEBY010000101.1 GCA_018242465.1 Pseudomonadota bacterium
GATGCAGGAAGTAATCGGTGACACCGGCGGTATAGAGCGCGTACATGGCGATGCCTGCCTCCGCCATGCGCTGGTTGCCGGCGATGAATTCGCGCTCCGATGGCCAATCGCGCCCAGCCGGCGGCACATCGCCATCGCGCCAGCCCCGCTGCATCCAGTGCCGCAACATGCGACCCCAGGCAGCGACCGGTCGCGAAACGAAATGTCGCAACTGAGCCCAGTGGAACCACGGTCCGCGCACGGCGCAGGGATCGAGCAGCAACAATCCGCGCACGCGCGCATCGAGCGCCGGCAATTTCCAGGCGAGATCGGCGGCGCTGCAAACGCCGCCAATGATGAATCGGTCACTGCCGGTAGTCGCCGCGACAGTGTCCATCGCGATGCGCACGCGTTCTTCCGGGCGACTGCCGCCGCCTGCCGGTGCATCTCCCACCGCGGGCAAATCGAAACGGAACAGATCGATGCCGTGGCGCGCCAGCCGTTCCGCCAGTTCGATGTTCATGCGGAATGGCCCGACGCGATGGATCAATCCGGCGTTGAGCATCACCATCGTTGCACGCGGTCGCCGCTGCGGATCGGCACGGTGCAGGAAACCGTAACCATTGCCGTCGGCCATGGGTAGCAACTGCATCATGCCGCGACTCCCGGCAAGCGCGCGATCAGGCGTTCGCTTGCGGTGTCGGCCAATCGCACCGGGATGATGGTTTCGAAATCGACCTGCCCCGCCCAGGTGTCGAAGGCCAATGGCAGGCGCACCACGTCATCCGTATCCATGCGCGGTTCCAGTGCGTGCTCGCTGTCGAGCAGCCACATCGATGGCCGCGACACGTCGGGCCACTGCAACTGCTTCAGCGCGGCGGGCAAACGCGGGTCTATGACGTGCCCCATCAGTTCACCGGTGATTGCGGCCGGTGCGGGCTTGAGCGGGAAGCGACTGCGCGATTGGCGTTCGCGGGTATCGATCGTCGATGTTTCTTCCACCCAGGTCGCGCCCGACAATACCGGCTGCCACCACCATGCTATGTCGGCATCGAGTCCGTTGCGGATGGCAAGCGCGGCCAGCAATGCCCCCATGCGAACCCCGCAGAGCACGCGCGGAACACCATCTTCGGCAGCGATCAACGCTTCCCAGACGCGGCGGATATCCTCGATAGCGCGATCGATGGAGAATTCGACCCCGGACCCGCTCGAATCACCGGTTCCCGAATAGTCGAAGCGAACCACCTCGATGCCGCGACGCGCCCACTGGTTGGCGAGTTGCGCGAAGAACCGGTAACTGCGGATCTGTTCCTGCAGCAATGGCGGGCACAGCAGGACGCGCGCACGCGGCGGCGTCGCAGTGCGATGGCGCACAGCGAACAGCTGTCCGTCGCCCTGCGGCAACAGCATCGGCTCCACGCCTGGCGTCACGCCCCCCGACAAGACATCCTCCCCTATGCTTATTTCTTTCCGAACATGCGCTTGAACCAGCCGGTGTTCGTCGTTGCGCCGGCAGCCACGTTGCCCTCAGGCAATTGCCCGGCGATTTCCGCCGCAGTTTGCACCGCGAGTTGTGGCAGGCGCAACTTGACGCCGGTGTCGCGGGCTATGTCCGCAAGCACCCGGATCGCCAGCATCGAACTGCCGCCGAGATCGAAGAAGTTGTCACCAGGCTCGACGGCAACGCCGAGATGGCGCTCCCACAGCGCCCGCACGTAGGCCACTCGTGCTTCTCCTTGCGCTGGCGTCGTCGCAGCCGTATCGGTGTTGCCGGCGGTTGTCTGCGGCTTGGCGGTGATTGCATCTGTCATGACGGCTTCCGGGGATTGTCGTGGATCGCGCACGATCGCGGCGAGCGTGCGTTCATAGTGGGCAACGATTGCGCGCGCCGTGTCTTCCATCAAGAGCTCCGCGTTGTAGAGCAGCGCTGCCGCGATTCCCTGCTCACCGCGATCCACGCCCCACAGGTTG
Organism: Pseudomonadota bacterium; assembly: GCA_018242465.1. Classification (GTDB taxonomy): domain Bacteria; phylum Pseudomonadota; class Gammaproteobacteria; order Xanthomonadales; family Xanthomonadaceae; genus Solilutibacter. Next base: position 1,951 of record JAFEBY010000101.1, read on the forward strand.
AGGTCTTCGGCGATGCCGGGCTGGTCGATTTCGATGCGCTGGTGCGACAACGGCCCCCAATGGGTGATGCGGTCGCGGATGTCCTGGAAGGAGAACTGGGCGTGATAGAGGATGCTGGCGGCGGCGCCCGGCAAGCCGGCGCGCATTTCGGCGATGTCCTCGAGACGGATGTCCGGCGCCGACAGGGCATTGAGCAACGCCGCTTTCGATGCGTGGATGACGTCGCGGAAATCGCCGCCGGATGGCACCTCCAGGCGCACCGGCAGCAGGTTGACGAAATGCCCCATCAACGATTCAGTGTCGACCTGGTTGCGCCCGCGCACCGGCACGCCGACCACGATGTCGCGATCGCCGTTGTAGGTTGCGAGGGCGATGAACCACGCCGTCAGCATCACGTGGAAGACCGTCGCATCTGCTGCCTGTGCGACCTGCCGCAGCGCATCGGACTCGGCGGTTCCCAGCGTCACCTGGATCATGCCGGAACGGCCGTTCATCAGGCGTCGACGCGGATGGTCGGTCGGCAAGGCTTGCGGCCAACCGCCACGTGCATTCGGCGTGCACAACAGCGCGCGCCATTGCTCGCGCTGGCGCGCATAATCCGCGCCCTCCATGCTGGCGTTGTGCCAGGCGGCGTAATCGCCGTAGCTCACCGGCAGTTCCGGCAGCTGCGGTTCGCGCCCATCGACCAGGGCGGCATAGGCCTCGCCCAGTTCGGTGTAGAGCAGGTCGAACGACCAGCCATCCCAGACGATGTGGTGCGGCATGAAGAACCAGATGTGCTCCGCTTCGCCCATGCGGTACATGCGCGATCGGAACAGCGGTGCATCGACCAGCGATTCGAACGGACGCGCGGCCAGCGCCTTGAGTTCGGCATCCAGTGCTTCGCGGCGACGCTCGGGCGGCAGGTGGCGGAGATCGACCAGCGGCTCGAGTACTCGCGAGTCGGGCACATCGCGCACGACCTGCACCAGCTCCTCCCCACGACGCTCGAACCCGGTGCGCAGGACGGTCTGGCGCTCCACGACCCGCGCCAGTGCCCGACGGAAGCATTCGACATCCAGGGGGCCTTGCAGCAGGTGCCCCGAAGGCAGGCTGTAGGCCAGCATTTCCGGGTGGAATTCGTGGATCAGGGCCTGGCGCTGCTGGACCACGCTCAATGGCGCCCACTCGCGCTGTGGCAAGCGCGGAATGTGATCGAGCGTGGCCGCGGCTGGAGCATCCGCGCGCGTGATGGCCTCCGACAGCTGGCGCACCGTCGGCGCATCGAACAATGCCCGCAGGGAAAGCCGCGCCGGGACTTCCTTGTTGATGCGGCTGGTCAATTGCGCGGCGAGCAGCGAATGTCCGCCGTGCAGGAAGTAATCATCGTCGATGCCGAATGTTTCCAGGCGCAGCGAATCGCGGAAGAGTCGCAACAACTGGTCCTGCAACGGGGATTCCGGTGCAGCCGGGGCGGTCGCATCCGCAACTGCCGCAGGCGTCGTTGCATAGGGCAACGGCAATGCCTTGCGGTCGATCTTTCCGTTCGCGGTCAGCGGCCAGTGCGCCAGCGCCACGACATGTTGCGGAATCATGTACTCGGGCAAGGTGCCGCGCAGGTGCTTCTTCATCTGCACGGGATCGATGCTGCGATCCGTTTCCTGCACGACGTAAGCCACCAGGCGCGCATCGCCTTCGCGCTCCTCGCGCACCATCGCGATCGAGGATTGCACGTCGGGATGCGCGGCCAGCTGCGTCTCGATTTCGCCAAGCTCGATGCGGTAGCCACGCAGTTTCACTTGATGGTCAAGACGCCCCTGGTGCTCGAGCATGCCGTCATCGCGCCAGCGCGCACGATCGCCAGTGCGATACAGACGCACGTACCCGTCCGGGCCATTCCAGTCGATGAAGCGGTCGCTGGTCAGTGCTGGCTGGTTGCGGTAGCCACGTGCCAGCCCCGCGCCGGAGATGCACAGCTCCCCGGGGACTCCGCGCACGCAAGGCTGGCGTGCGTCATCGAGGATCCATACGCCGGTGTTGGCGATCGGCCTGCCGATATGGATGTCGGGCAAGTCGCCGCGTGCCGGCGTCATGATCCGCGCGCAGGTCGACCACACCGTGGTTTCGGTGGGGCCGTAGACATTCCACAACTCACCGCAACGGGCCAGCAATTGCGCGGCGAGCGTCGGCGGCAATGGCTCGCCGCCGCAGAGGATGCGGAAGTCTGCCCCGCCCTTCCACTCGGCTTCGATCAGCATGCGCCAGGTGGCCGGCGTTGCCTGCATCACCGTGGCGCGATGCGCGGCCATGCACGCAGCGAGCGCGCCGCCATCGAGGGTGGTGTCGCGATCGACGATCACCACTTGCCCACCAACGTGCAGCGGCAGCATCAGTTCGAGCACGGCGATGTCGAAAGACAGCGTGGTGACGGCGATCATCACGTCATCGCTGCGCAGACCCGGTTGCACGGCCATGCTGCCAAGGAAGTTCGCCACCGCGCGATGCGGGATCTCCACGCCCTTCGGCGTGCCGGTCGAACCCGAGGTATAGATCACGTAGGCGATGGCTTCGGAATCGCCGGCCAGGTTCGGCCGCGTGTCCGGCTGCCTCGCAAGCGTTGCGGCATCCAGCAACACGACGCGCTGGTTCTGCAGCGGCAATCCATCGACCAGCGCCTGCGTGGTGAGGACTGCGGACGGACCGCCATCGTCGAGCATGTGCTGAAGGCGTGCTTGCGGGAACGCCGGATCGAGCGGGATATAGCCGGCGCCTGCCTTTAGGATGCCGAGCATCGACGCCAGCATCGAAATCCCGCGTTCGACCGCGAGTCCGACCAGATCGCCGGGCTTGACGCCCTGGCCGATCAACAGATGGGCGATGCGATTGGCTTCTTGCTCGAGTTCGCGATAGCGGGCGCTGCGCTGGTGGTCACTCGCGGCGACTGCATCGGGCTGACGGTCGCAACTCGCTTCGAAATGCTGGTGCATGAGCCGTTCGCGCTGGAACGGCGTCGGCGTCGGCGACAATGCGGCGAGTTCGCCAAGGTCGGCGGCATCCAGCAATCCATAGTCGCTGCAGGGGCGATCGATGTTTTCGCTCAATCCTTGCAGCAAGCTGCGATAGGCACGCAACCAGCGCCGCACCGTCGCCGATTGCAGCAATGACGTCGCATACTGGCATTCCAGGCGCAGGCCGGACGGTGTCTGCACGGCGTTGAGCGACAACTCGAAATTGTCGGCGACGCGCGCCACGCCATGGCATTCGATGCGCGCGCCGGCGAACGCGGCACTCTCGCCATCCAGGCTCTGGTCGATGTTGAACAGCACCGGCGCCAGCGGCACCCGCGATGGATCGCGCGCGATCGCCAACTGCTGCAGCAAAGTCGAGAGCGTGTAATCGCGATATTCGACCGCGTCGAGGAGGTCATCGTTGGCGCGCTTGAGGAATGCCGAGAAAGCTTCCGCGCGGTTCGGCGCAAAGCGCATCGGCAAGGTATTGGCGCAATGGCCGACCATCGCCAGCTTTCCGCTGGCAGGCTGGCCGGCGCTGGGAATCCCGATCACCACGTCCTCCTGCCCGGCGATGCGCGCGACCAGCAAGGCGAACGCCGACAGCATCAGCGAGAACAGGCTGCAGCCCTGCTTCGCCGCGGTTTCACGCAAGGCATGCAACAGCTCGGGCGGGAGTTCGAGATCTTCGCGACGCGATGAGAAATGGCGATGCGCGGGGCGCTGCAGGTCAATTGGCAGCTCCAGCATCGGCGCGCCATCTGCAAAGCGACCGCGCCAGTAACGCTCGGTGGCAGCCGTCGATTGCGTCGATTGCGAGGCCTCGGCCAGGGCGTGGTCCGCGAACGACTCCACTGGCGGTAGCGAAGCCTCGCGACCCTGCAGCGCGGCGCCGTACAGCGCACCGAGATCGCGCACGATCACCCACCACGACCAGCC
>JAFEBY010000102.1 GCA_018242465.1 Pseudomonadota bacterium
CCCGCACCGGGAATGCCGTTCAACGCTTCGAACTGGTGGAGGGAGGTGGATTCGAACCACCGAAGGCGTAAGCCAGCAGATTTACAGTCTGCCCCCGTTGGCCGCTTGGGTATCCCTCCGCCGAAGAACAAGGCGATGAAACAGCCCACTATTCTGGCGTGCGGTTTGCGTGATGTCAACGCGTCACGCCACCCGATTCGATTGGCTTAATGCGCGGGCGTGGCCGGGGCATCATCCTTCTTCAGTACAACGTCGCCGATCATGCCGTCGTCGGCGTAGAGCGCCACGTGCGGAACGCCATCTGTACCGATCCAGCCGCGGTACATGCCTTCGGTATTGAAGGGAAAGGCGAACTTGCCGTCGGATGTCAGGATGATGGCGCCACCGTCACCGCCCATCTTCACCACTTCGCCGTTGATGACCGCAGCCCCGGCCTGGGCAGCGGTTTCTTTGAGTAATTTTACCCGGGCGCAAACATTGCTGCCCGCGTGCGTGCGGATGTAGTACTCGCCCCAGCCGGTCCCGGAGAAGGCGCAACCGCTGTCAGCCCAGGTTCCGGCACCAATGATGGGCGAGTCACCCACCCGGCCCCAGCGCTTGTCGGTCATGCCGCCCGTGGAGGTACCAGCCGCCAGATGGCCCTTGCTGTCCAGCGCGACGGCGCCGGTGGTGCCGATGTAGCGGAGATATTCGGGGCCGCGGCGGGCCTGCTTGCCGGCGCCCTCGCGCAGGGCCTGCTGCAACTGCTGCCAACGCTTCTCGGTGCGGAAGTAGGAGGGATCCACCAAGGGAATGCCCTGCTCCTTCGCGAACATCTCGGCGCCATCGCCGACCAGCATCACGTGTTCGGAATGATCCATCACCGCACGCGCCAGCGTGATCGGATTGCGGACGCGATGCACGGCGGCAACCGCGCCGGCGCGCTGGCCCTCACCCTCCATGATCGAGGCGTCCATTTCGTTCTTGCCGTCATGGGTGAATACCGCGCCCTTGCCGGCATTGAAGTGCGGGTCGTCTTCCAGCACGCGCAATGCGGCAACCACCGCATCGGTCGACGACTTGCCCGCCTTCAACTCCGCGTATCCGTTGCGCAACGCGGTTTCCAATGCCTTGCGTACAGCCGCTTCATCGGCCTTGGTGTTGTCATGACGGACCACACCAGCCCCACCGTGGATGACAAGGACGGGGTCGGCGGCCTGTGCGGTCGTGGTCGCAGCGAGTGCAAGCGCGAGTGCAGCAATCTTGGGAATGCGCATCGAAGGATTCCTTGTGCGTCTGGATGGGTTCATGGGCGGCGGGGAATCGCCGGAGCGTATTCGAGTCGACCATCATGAATGGTGACGGCCGACTGGAAGGCGGGATTCGACACGCTCCAGTCGCGGGTATCGATGCGGCTGTCACGGCCGGCCGCGGTCACGCGCCACCCCTCGGCAACGACCGGCGAGTTTTTCCGCAGCATGGAGCGACCGGCGCGAAACAGCCAGGCATGGCCGTCGTTCGCGCTGAAGATGCGGCCGACGCCGTCGGCATCGATGCACAAGGCCGTCTGTTCGTCGATGCCGATGCCGAGCAATGGCGCCCCCGGATGCGATTCCTGCAGCCGCGCCATCATCGTGATCAGGCGCGCCTGGCGCGCGCGCGCGCCGAAATGGGTATCGGTGATCACGCCGGCGGAGTACAGCGGTTCAAAGTGCAGGAAATCCTCGACCAGGGTGATCGCACTGGTGCGCGAATCGGCGAGCGCTTCCTTGCTGGTCAGGCTGCCGCCATCCATCGCGCCGTAGACGTATCGCCCTTGCACGGCCAATCCGGCGCTGGTGCCACCCAGCGGCTTGCCGCTGGCGACGTGGCGGTTGATCGCATCCTCGACTGGCGTGCCTTTCCAGTCGCGGACGTAGTTGGACTGGTCGCCACCGGCGATCCAGATGCCGTCGGCGTGGGCGATGACGGCAAGCACCTTGGGGTCGTATGACGCCTTGCGATCATGGAAGACCAGCGTTTCGACCGAGGTGACGCCGCCGATCTTCCCGTACATCTCGAGCTGGTTCTCGTCGGCATAGGAGGCGCGCAACACCACGATATGGCCATTGCCGGCACGATCGAACAACCAATGGAATGCGTCGTAGGGCCAGTCTCCGCCCCCAAGCATCATCAAGCCGCCCTGCACGCGCCCGGGCGTCGGCGCTTCGACGTTGCCGCTGCGGTAGTAGTCATACGGCGCGGCGGCGCGTTTCGTCCCAAGGCTGCCGCACGCCACCAGCAGCGATAGGAAAAACGCGATGGTTGCGCATGAAACGATGCGATGTATCGATGGATGGCGCATGCACGTGGTTGCATCGGCGGAACCCGAACCATAAGCCATTTGTTGCATGCCTGCCTGCGCATGCCACCGATGTGGCTTTGGTGCGATTGTCATGCTGCGTATTTCGGTGTAAATGGTGAACAAAGCGACCGGATGAATTGTCATCCGCGACCGTATCGCCCGGAGGAGGCGTGCGGCGCAATCGCCTCCAATTCCACGCAAGATGACTTAAGGGGTATGCAATGCGGAAGAACACACTCGGCCTGGCCATCCAATGCAGCCTGCTGGTGCTCGCAAGCGCAGCGGCAAATGCACAAAACACGACGGAAGGCCAGCAACAACCGCAGACGCAACAGCAGCCTGCCTCCAGCCAATCGCTGGGAACGGTGACGGTGACGGGATCGCGCATCCCCCGCGCGCAAATCGAAGGGCCTGCGCCAGTCACCGTCATCACTGCCGACCAGATCAAATCGGCCGGGTTCACCAATGTCCCCGAAGTGCTGCGTTCGCTTTCGCAAAACAGCGGCAGCGTGGAAGGCCAGCAGAACTTCACCGGCGCGCAGTCCACGCCGGGCGCACAGGCGGTCGACCTTCGTGGCCTCGGCCCCAACCACACCCTGGTGCTGGTCAACGGTCGCCGCATCGCCGATTTCCCGTTGCCACTCGAAGGTCGCAGCAATTTCACCGATATCGGCAACATTCCCCTGGGCATGATCGATCGCGTCGAAGTGCTGACCGGCAGCGCATCGGCGATTTACGGTTCGGACGCCATGGCCGGCGTCATCAACTTCATCCTGAAAAAGAAGGCCGACGGCACCACGATCGATTACCGTTTCGGCAATACCACTCGCGGTGGCGGGGCATCGAACAAGCTGACCCTGACCAGCGGCTTCGAGCGCGGCAACTTCACCGGCATCGTCGGACTGGAGTTGCTGGAGAAGAAACCGCTATGGGGATACCAACGCAACATCCAGGATTCCACTCTGGATGCCCCGATCCCGCGTCGCCAGTTGCCACGCCTCACCGCGCAACTCTATGACTGGGATGATGATGTCAACATTGCACCCGCCGATGGCTGCAAGGCGATGTCCGGGCTGAACCAGGGCACCACCGTCCTGGCCAGCGATCGTTATGGCGAGCCGTATTGCGGCAGCGATCGCGCCATCGCCTATCGCACTATCGAGAACCAGCGCAGGGGCGCGACTGCCTACGGATCGTTCGAATACCGCTTCTCGGACACGCTGTCCTGGTTCGCCGACATCCAGCTTGGCTACCAGCAGGTCAAGCTGCTGACCGGCACCAATGGCAACGACGTCGCCAGCGACATCATGGGTTGGGAATTCCACGATCCCAACTCGACCAACAATTACCGCAACAAGATGTTCTACAACGCCAATACCGGCCACTACGAGATCTGGACGCGGCAATTCACGCCCGAGGAAATCGGTGGGCTGCGCAACCGCATGAACGTCACCACCGAGAAGACCCTGGGCCTGACCACCGGCCTCAAGGGTGCATTCGCCGAGAAGTGGAACTGGGAAGCGGCCTACAACCATTCGCAGTACAACGCCGATGTCGCCATGCCGCGCATCCGGGCCGCTGCCGCCAATGCGCTGTTCCTTGGCCCGCAACAGGGCTATGACAGTGACGGCTATGCGATCTTCAGCCCGGATCCCAATCGCCTGTTCACCCCGATCACACAATCGCAATTCGCATCAATCGCAGCAATGTCGACCTTCCGCCCGAGGGCAGTCAACGACAATCTCAGCTTCACTGCCGACACCGAGGCGCTGTTCTCGATGCCGGCCGGCAACGTCGGATTCGCCGGCGTCGTCGAATACGGCCGCCAGTCATATCGCATCAATCCCGATCCGCTTGCACTGACCGCCGACGCCTACTACGGCCCGCAATACGGCGACGGCAGCGGCAGCCGCAACCGCTGGAGCGCCGCGGGCGAAATGCGCATGCCGCTGTTCTCCACCCTGCAGGCCAGCATCGCGGGTCGTTACGACCGTTACAGCTACGGCGGGAAAAACCCGGGCAAATTCACCTACAGCCTCGGCATGGAATGGCGTCCAATCAGGTCGCTGCTGGTGCGCGGCTCCTATGGCACGGGTTTCCGCGCGCCCGACATGCATTACCTGTTCGCAGGCAACGACTATTACCGCACCCGTTACGCCACCGACTACTACCACTGCCGCACCGACGTGCCCGGCGCCAGCAATGGCTTCTGCTATGACGACGGCAGCTGGGACGGCGCCACGTTCGACATTTACCACGGCAACGAAGCACTGAACGTCGAGACCAGCAAATCGTTCACGGCGGGCCTGGTGTGGTCGCCCGGCGCCAATTTCGACCTGACGGTGGACTACTACAAGATCAAGGTGATGAACCAGGTACAGGTGCAGGATCGCGATCGCCTGCGCCAGACCGAAGCCGATTGCCGCTTGGGCACCACCGACACCGGCGCAGCCGTCGACATCAATTCGCCGACTTGCGTCGATGCCCTCGCCCGCGTGATCCGCGACAGCAATGGCGACATCACCAGCGTCCATTTCGCCCCGATCAACATCGCCCAGGAGCAGACCTCGGGCATCGACTTGACCGCAAACTACCGCCTGCGCACCGCGAGCGCTGGTGATTTCCGCTTCAGTGCCAACTACAACTGGACGCAACGCCACACCCGTGTGCTGTACCCCGGCGATCCGGTCGAAAACATGCTGGACCTCAGCTTCTCCGACACCACGCTGCCGCGCACCAAGGGCAATGTCGGCGTGACGTGGAGCAGGAACGCTTGGGGCGCCAGCCTGTTCGGCAACTACCTCGGTCGCGTCGCCAACTACAACAACGACGCCTGGACCGAAGCGACCTGGCGCATCAACGGCGGCGCACGCTACGACATCAACGACCACCTGCGCCTGTCGTTGTCGGTGAACAACCTGTTCGACAAGATGCCGCCGAAGGATGCGACCTGGGGCAACTATCCGTACTACGACACCTCATGGTTCGATGCGGTGGGCCGCAGTTACTTCCTGTCGGTCACGTGGAAGCTCGGCGGCAAGCCGCTGTAATCCGCCCCGCGGCATGAAACGAAACAGCCCCGCTTCGGCGGGGCTGTTTGTTGATGCTGACAATGAAATTGGCAGCGACGGATCGCACCATCGCGAGCGAAGTCAGGCCGGGATGTGCAAAGGCGCGCAGTCACCGAAGTGGGCTGAAGCCCATGAGGTGACGAGCACCGCATGCGCCCCGGGATGACGAGCGCAGCAGGTGCGATTACACGTTGAAGCGGAAGTGCAGCACATCGCCTTCCTGGACCTTGTATTCCTTGCCTTCCAAGCGCATGCGCCCCGCTTCCTTGGAGCCCTGCTCGCCGCGGTACTTGATGTAGTCGTCGTAGCCGATGGTTTCGGCGCGGATGAAGCCTTTCTCGAAATCGGTATGGATCACGCCAGCGGCCTGCGGTGCGGTAGCCCCCCGCTTCACCGTCCATGCGCGCACTTCCTTCACGCCGGCGGTGAAATAGGTTTGCAGGCCGAGCAGCGCGTAGGCGGCGCGGATCACTCGGTTGAGGCCTGGCTCGTCGAGGCCGAGGTCCGCAAGGAAGGTGTCGCGGTCCTCGTCGTCGAGCTGGCTGAGTTCTTCCTCGATGGCGGCAGACACCGGCACGACCTGCGAACCTTCGGCGACGGCGCGGGCGCGCACGATATCGAGATGCGGGTTGTTCTCGAACCCGTCTTCCAGCACGTTGGCCACGTACATCACCGGCTTGAGCGTGAGCAGGAACAGATCGCGCACCGCAGCGCGGTCCTCGTCGCTGAGTCCCATGCCGCGCACGGGCTTGCCTTCGTCGAGGGCGGCACGAATGCGGCCGAGCACTTCTGCGCGCGCCTTCGCTTCCTTGTCGCCGGACTTGGCGGAACGCTCGGCACGCTGCAGCGCCTTGTCGACCGATTCGAGGTCGGCGAGTGCGAGCTCGGTGTCGATCGTCTCGATGTCGGCGATCGGATCGACCTTGTTGTTGACGTGGATGACGTCGGGGTGCTCGAAGCAGCGCACGACATGCGCGATCGCGTCGACTTCGCGGATGTGGGCGAGGAACTTGTTGCCGAGGCCTTCCCCCTTGGCGGCGCCGGCGACCAGGCCGGCGATGTCGACGAACTCGACCGCAGTCGGGATCACCCGCTCCGGCTTGACGATGTCCGCCAACGCGCCGAGGCGAGGATCCGGCACCGGCACCACGCCGACGTTCGGTTCGATGGTGCAGAAGGGGAAGTTCGCCGCGGCGATGCCCGCCTTGGTCAGCGCGTTGAAGAGGGTCGACTTGCCGACGTTGGGCAAGCCGACGATTCCGCATTGGATCGCCATCAGGGCCTCCCAACGCCATGGGGACAGGTCATGTTGCCGTGTCCGGTTGTCAGGTGGCTGCGCGCGGCGCAGCAGCAGGCTGGTTGCCTGCTCAAGCCGCGCACGGCCGCATGGCGGCCGGTCACGGCAACCCGAAGGGCCGCACCAAGATGCGCACGCTGCATCGTCATCATTCGCTCATTTATCGACATAAATTCTCTCATTCTTCCTTGCATCGCACGCATCTTGGTGCGGCATGGCCTGTCCCCATGGCGTTGGGAGGTCCTAGTCTTTACTCGTGTTGAGGCGCTTCATCGCCTCGTTGAAATTTCCCGACACCGCCAGCGGCATCACCGCGATGGCATCGTCGATGGCGCGGCCGATCAGGATGTCGTCGTCCGCGTTTGCACGCCCCAGCACCCAGCCGGTGACGCGATCCTTGTGCCCGGGATGGCCGATGCCGATGCGCAGTCGGCCGAACTTGCCGTGCCCGAGCAGCTTCATCGTGTCACGCAAGCCGTTCTGGCCGCCGTGGCCACCATCGAACTTCAGGCGCGCGATGCCGGGCGCCAGGTCGAGTTCGTCGTGCGCGATCAACATCTGCTCCGGCTCGATCTTCCAGAACCGCAGCGCCGCCGTCACCGACTTGCCGGAGAGGTTCATGAAGGTCGCAGGCTTCAGCAGCCAGACATCGCGTCCGCCGACGCTCGCTTTCGCGACCTCGCCGAACAGCCTGCCTTCCACCGACCAGCGGGCACCGGCCTGCGCGGCGAGTTCGTCCACAAAACGAAAACCCGCGTTGTGGCGGGTTTTCGCATGCTCGGTTCCGGGGTTGCCGAGACCGACGATGAGGCGCAAGGGATCCATGGATCGAATCGGGACCGCGTCGCCGTGGCGAACACGATCCCGCGAAGCCGATTACTCGGCCTTCTCGTCCGAACCCTTGTCGCTCGGCACCGCAGCGGCTTCCGGCGCGGCGTCATCCACCACTTCTTCCTTGGTCGTGCGCGCCACGGCGACCGCCGGGTTGTGCGCAGCATCGATCGCGTGCGCCAGCTCGACGCCCTTCGGCAGCTTGACGTCGGACAGGTGCACGGTGTCACCGGCCTTGATCGCGCCGAGGTCGACTTCGATGAACTCCGGCAGGTTGGCCGGCAGGCAAACGATGTCGACTTCGTTGAGTTCGCTGGTGACGGTGGCTTCGGCGCTCTTGCCGGCCGGCGACTTGTCGATGTTGACGAAGTGCAGCGGCACCTTGACGTGCAGCTTCTGGTCAGCCTTCACGCGCTGGAAGTCCATGTGCATGATGATCTGCTTGTACGGATGGCGCTGCATGTCACGCAGCAGGACCGATTCGGCCTTGCCATCGACGTTCAACGTGATGATCGAGGCGTAGAACCAGTCGCGCTGCTGGGCCAACCAAGTCGGCTCGTGGTCGAGTTCGATGCTGGCCGGGGCGCTGCCGCCACCGTAGACGACGGCCGGGATACGACCCGCATGACGCAGGCGGCGGCTCGCACCTTTCCCCTCGTCCTTGCGG
>JAFEBY010000103.1 GCA_018242465.1 Pseudomonadota bacterium
AAAGCCAGCCCTCATGTTACTTGCGGCGTGAAATGACCGGCAAGTATCCTGTCACTGTCGGCGCTCGGCCGGCGCCTGGGCGGACCGCCGCCGGACACGAACACTTTGAGCGATACCGCCGCACGCCCCACGGGCAACGAGAACCACCTGCTCATCAACGCCTATGCGACGCACCCAGACTCGCCGCTGCTGCCGGTCTCACGGCGCATCAGCGATTCCGGTTGCAACCTGGTGGATGCGCGCCTGAGCACGGTCGGCCGCGATGTCTCGGCAAGCATGCTCGCGGTGGGATCGTGGGATGCCATCGCCAAACTCGAAGCGATGCTCTCCCGCCTCGAACGAGAAGAGGGCTACAAGCTCAACTGGTACCGCACCGGCCCCAAGCCGCTGCAGTCCAACCTCATTCCCTACATCGTCGAAGTGGTCGCCGCCGACAAGCCGGGCATCCTGTTCCAGCTCGCCGATTTCTTCGATCGCCAGGGCATCACCGTCGAGAACCTGCATTGCTCGCGCTATCGCGCGATGCAGACCGGCGCCGAGATGTTCACCGCGCAACTCACCATCGGCGTGCCGGCCGACATGCACATCGCCGGGCTGCGCGATGATTTCCTCGAATTCTCCGATCGCCTCAATCTCGACGCGATCATGGACCCGATGAAGTTCTGACCGGATAGACGCACAGATAATGACCATCAGCGTTGGCAAGGCCGTCCCCAAGCCCGTCCTCGAACTGCCGTTGGCACTGGGCGATGGATCGACCGCCACGCTCGCCGATTTCGCCGGCCGCTGGATCGTCCTCTACTTCTATCCGAAGGATTCCACGCCCGGCTGCACCACCGAGGGCATCGATTTCCAGGCGCTGCTGCCGAAGTTCCGCAAGCTCGGTGCCGACGTGATCGGCGTCTCGCGCGACTCGGTGAAATCGCACGCCAACTTCTGCGCCAAGCAGGGCTTCGCTTTCCCGCTGGTCAGCGACGGCGACGAGGCGCTGTGCCGCGCCTTCGGCGTGATCCAGATGAAGAAGCTCTATGGCCGCGAATTCGAGGGGATCGTGCGCAGCACGTACCTCATCGACCCGCAGGGCAAGGTCGCGCAGGCCTGGCAGCCGGTGAAGGTCACCGGGCATGCGCAGGCCGTGCTCGATGCGCTCAAGGAGCGCGCCAACTGACCGCATCACTCCTCCACCACAAAGGGAATCCGTCCGCATGACCAAGGGCAAGCGCATCTACGTGCTGGATACCAACGTGCTGATGCACGATCCCACCGCCCTGTTCAAGTTCGAGGAACACGACGTGTTCCTGCCGATGCAGGTGATCGAGGAGCTCGACAACGGCAAGAAAGGCACGTCGGAAGCGAGTCGCAATGCGCGCCAGGTCAGCCGCTTCATCAACGAACTGATCGAGGAACAGGGCACCGACAAGATCGCGACCGGATTGAAGCTGCGCCCGCCGGGCGGCCTGCAGTTGCGCGCGGAAGGCGCCAGCGGCGTGCTGCGCTTCCAGACCAGCGATTTCGGCGGCGGCAAGGTGATGGGCACGGTGATGCCCGACAACCACATCCTCGCCGCGATCCTCTCGCTGCAGTCGCACGAGCCGGAAACGCCGGTGGTGTTCGTGTCCAAGGACATCAACCTGCGGATCAAGGCGGCGATCGCCGGCATCATCAGCGAGGATTACGAAAACGATCGCGCGCTCGACGACTTCAACCTGCTCTTCACCGGCTCGCAGGCGCTGCCCGAGGATTTCTGGACGCGCAACGGCAAGGACCTGAAGTCGTGGACCGACAAGGGGCGCACCTTCTACGAAGTGGCGATGGCCGAGGGCGACGACTGGCACGCCAACCAGTTCCTCTACCTGCCCGGCGACGAGCAGTCCGAGTTCCGCGTGGCGAAGATCGCCGACGGCAAGGCGGTGCTGCAGATCGTTGACGATTTCCGTTCGCACCAGCACGCGGTCTGGGGCATCAGCGCACGCAATCGCGAGCAGAATTTCGCGCTCAACGCGCTGATGGATCCCGAGATCGATTTCGTCACCCTGCTCGGCACCGCCGGCACCGGCAAGACGCTGCTGACGCTGGCGGCCGGCCTTGCGCAGACGATGGATGCGCAGCGCTACCGCGAAATCATCATGACCCGCGCGACGGTGAGCGTCGGCGAGGACATCGGCTTCCTGCCCGGCACCGAAGAGGAAAAGATGACGCCGTGGATGGGCGCGCTGACCGACAACCTCGAAGTGCTGATGCCGAACAACAAGGAAGGCGGATCGTGGGGCCGTGCCGCCACCAATGACCTGCTGGCCTCGCGCATCAAGATCCGTTCGATGAACTTCATGCGCGGCCGCACCTTCCTCAGCCGCTACCTGATCCTCGACGAAGCGCAGAACCTGACGCCGAAGCAGATGAAGACACTGATCACGCGCGCAGGCCCGGGCACCAAGATCGTCTGTCTTGGCAACGTCGAGCAGATCGACACGCCCTACCTCACCGAAACGACATCGGGCCTGACCTACGTCGTCGATCGCTTCAAGAACTGGGAGCACAGCGCGCATGTGACCCTGCGTCGCGGCGAGCGTTCGCGCCTGGCGGACCAGGCGTCGGAAGTGCTGTAACCGCGAATGGGCGTGTCGGTGCCGCGATGGGTGTGGATCGGTGCGGGCGCGCTGGCCTGCATCGCCGGCATGATCAACGTCGTCGGCTTCCTCGGTTTCGAGCACCAGGCGATCACCCACCTCACCGGCACCACCAGCCTGCTGGGTGCGGCGATCGCCCATGGCGACATCCGGGCGATATCGCGGCTGGGCGGCATGGCGCTGGCCTTCCTCGCCGGCGCGGCGTTGAGCGGCATGATCGTGCAGGACAGCACGCTGCGGCTTGGTCGCCGTTACGGCGTCGTCCTGATGATCGAATCGATCCTGCTGTTCGTCGCCGTGCCGTTGTTCAACGCGCAAGCCATCGCCGGACCGTTGCTCGCCGCGGTCGCCTGTGGCCTGCAGAACGCGATGGCGACGACCTTCAGCGGTGCAGTGATCCGCACCACCCATCTGAGCGGGATGTTCACCGATCTCGGAATCGGCATCGGCCATGCGCTGCGCGGGATGCCGTTGCAACACCGACGCCTGCTGCTGAGCGCACTGATCATCTCCAGCTTCCTCCTGGGCGGCATCATCGGTGGCTGGCTGTTCGTGCGGATCGGCTATGACGCATTGCTGATCCCGGCGGCGATGACCGGCCTCGTCGGCATCGGTTACTTCTTCTATCGGCAATTTGCCCTGCTGCACACCCGGGCAGACACATGATTCCCTCCGTCCTCACCATTGCCGGCAGTGATTCCGGTGGCGGCGCCGGCATCCAGGCCGATCTCAAGACCTTCGCCGCGCATGGCGTGCATGGGCTTTCCGCGATCGCCGCGCTCACCGCGCAGAACACCCGCGGCGTGACTGCCGTGCACGTACCGCCGGTCGAATTCCTGCGCGCGCAACTCGCCGCCTGCTTCGACGACTTCGACGTGCGCGCGGTGAAGATCGGCATGCTCGCCAACCGCGACGTGATCGATACGGTGGTCGATGCGTTGGTTGTCCAACGTGCTGCGCGCCCCGACCTCGCCATCGTCCTCGACCCGGTGATGATCGCGACTTCCGGCGCGAAACTGCTGGAAGACGGCGCGATCACCGCGCTGCGCACGCGACTGATGCCTCTGGCGACGGTGGTGACGCCAAATGTCCCGGAAGCGGAAGCGCTGGGTTCCGGAACGATCCGCAATCGCGACGATCTCGAACCTGCGGCAACGACCTTGCTGGCATCAGGCGCACAGGCGGTCTTCCTGAAAGGCGGCCACGTGCCCGGCGATCCGGTGCGCGACCTCTATCTCGGAGCGGATGGTGCGGCATCGATCGAGCACGCGCGCATCGACATCGAGGGCCACGGCACCGGCTGCACGCTGTCCTCGGCGATCGCCGCCAATCTCGCGCTCGGCCTGCCGCCGCGCGAAGCCTGCCTCGCCGCATCGGACTACGTCCATCGCGCCCTGCTCGCCGGAACGCAGCCGGGATCGGGCGGATTGACGGTGCTCGGGCACTGGCAGGCGCGAAACGCCTGAAAATCCCGGCGAATCGTCGTGATGCGGCATCACGCCCCGTTCTCTGCGAAAATTGCGGACTTGGCCCCGTAGCTCAGCTGGATAGAGCGTCCCCCTCCTAAGGGGAAGGTCGTGCGTTCGAATCGCGCCGGGGCCACCATTTTTCCTTGGAGATCCCATGTCCCTGCACCCTGTCCTGTCCGCGCTCGGCCTGAGCGAGAACGAATCCGGCACCTATCTCGGCAATGGCGAATGGTCGAAGACCAGCGATGCCGGTGTGCTGGAGCCGGTGAACCCCACCACCGGCGACGTGCTGGGCAAGGTGCATGCCTCATCGCAGTCCGACTACGACACCATCGTCGAGCGCGCGCAGGCCGCCTTCAAGGTGTGGCGCAAGACGCCGGCACCGCGCCGTGGTGAAGCGATCCGCCTGTGCGCCGATGCGCTGCGTGCGCACAAGGACGCGCTGGGGTCGCTGGTCGCGCTGGAGATGGGCAAGTCGAAGCCGGAAGGCGACGGCGAAGTGCAGGAAATGATCGACATCGGCGAATTCGCCGTCGGCCTGTCGCGCCAGCTCTACGGCCTGACCATGCACAGCGAGCGCCCCGGCCATCGCATGTATGAACAGTGGCACCCGATCGGGCTGGTCGGCATCATCTCGGCCTTCAATTTCCCGGTCGCGGTATGGGCGTGGAACAGCTTCGTCGCGGCAGTGTGCGGCGACATTTCGATCTGGAAGCCGTCGCCGAAGACGCCGCTCTCCGCGATCGCATCGATGAAGATCTGCAACGAAGCCTTGAAGGCTGGCGGCTTCCCCGACCTGTTCTTCCTGTTCAACGACGCCGGCACCGAACTCGCGCAGTCCTTCGTCGACGACAAACGCGTCGCGCTGATCAGCTTCACCGGATCGACCAA
Source organism: Pseudomonadota bacterium (assembly GCA_018242465.1). Classification (GTDB taxonomy): domain Bacteria; phylum Pseudomonadota; class Gammaproteobacteria; order Xanthomonadales; family Xanthomonadaceae; genus Solilutibacter. The sequence continues at coordinate 4,988 of JAFEBY010000103.1, forward strand.
GGTTGGCCGCAACGTCGGTGAGCGCGTTGCCACCCGCATGGGCCGCAGCCTGCTGGAACTCGGCGGCAACAATGCGATCATCGTCGACGAAACCGCCGACCTGAAGATGGCGATCCCGGCGATCGTGTTCGGCGCGGTCGGCACCGCCGGCCAGCGCTGCACCACCACCCGTCGCCTGTTCGTCCACGAATCGATCTACGACGACGTGCTCGGAAAGCTCAAGGCCGCCTATGCACAGGTCGAGAAGAAGATCGGCGATCCCACCGATCCCGCCAACCTGATGGGTCCGCTCAACAGCCAGGATGGCGTGAAGGGCTTCCTCGCCGCGATCGAGAAGGCCAAGGCCAGCGGTGGCACCATCGAAAGCGGTGGCACCGCGCTGACCGATCGCAAGGGCAATTTCGTGTTGCCAGCGATCGTGACCGGCCTCGCCAACAGCGCCGAGATCGTCCAGCACGAAACCTTCGCGCCGATCCTCTACGTGATGAAGTATCGCGACATCGACGACGCCATCGAGATGCAGAATGACGTGCCGCAGGGCCTGTCGTCGTCGATCTTCACCACCAACCTCAAGCGCGCGGAAGCATTCCTGGCGGCGTGGGGTTCGGATTGCGGCATCGCCAACGTCAACATCGGCACCAGCGGCGCGGAAATCGGTGGCGCGTTCGGCGGCGAGAAAGAGACCGGCGGCGGTCGCGAATCCGGTTCGGATGCGTGGAAGGCCTACATGCGCCGTCAAACCAATACCATCAACTATTCCGACGCATTGCCGCTGGCGCAGGGCATCAAGTTCGATCTCTGATCGAAACAGGCCAAGTAAAGGGAATTACTGACCGATGTACGCCCTCGCCCGCCCGCTGCTGATGTCGATGGACGCCGAACGCGCGCACGATCGTGCGTTGCATTGGCTCGATCGCGCGCACGCAGTTGGCTTGACGAGCGTTGTGGTACGCCGACCACCGCCGTTGCCGACGTCGGCACTGGGGCTGCGTTTTCCCAATCCGGTCGGACTGGCCGCGGGCCTCGACAAGAACGGTGCACACATCGATGCACTGTTCGGGCTCGGCTTCGGTTTCATCGAAGTCGGCACCGTCACGCCGCGGTCGCAGGCGGGCAATCCACTGCCGCGCCTGTTCCGCGTTGCCGAGCATGAGGCCATCATCAACCGCATGGGCTTCAACAACGACGGCATCGACGCGCTGGTCCGCAACGTCGAGCGCTCGAAACATGCCCGTGCCGACGCGAACCGCGGCATCCTCGGCATCAACATCGGCAAGAATCGCGATACCACCAACGCTGATGCGCTGAACGATTACCTGATCTGCCTCGAACGCGCCTACCCGCTGGCGGACTACATCGCCGTCAACATTTCCTCGCCGAACACCGCGGGGTTGCGCGAATTGCAGGAAGAACAATCGCTGCGCCGCCTCGTCTCCGGCTTGCGCGATGCCCAGGAGCGCCTGTCCGGGCAGCATCGCCGACGCGTGCCCTTGCTGGTCAAGATCGCACCGGATCTCAGCGACGAGGACATCGATGCGATCGCCCGCGTCTTCAACGATCTCGACGTCGACGGCGTGATCGCCACCAATACTACGGTCTCGCGCAGCGAAATCCGGGGCAATCCGCTGGCGGCGGAAACCGGCGGCCTGTCCGGTGCGCCATTGCTGGAGCGCTCGACCGCGACCCTGCGCCGCCTGCGTGCACGCCTCGCCAACCACATCCCGATGATCGGCGTCGGCGGCATCGTCAGTGGCACCGACGCCATCGCCAAGACGGCCGCCGGTGCGCAACTGGTGCAGCTCTACACCGGGCTGGTCTATCGCGGCCCGCGCCTGATCCGCGAATGCGTCGACGCCATTCATCGTCGCACCCAGCAAGCCTCGACACCCGCGCTGAAATGAGCAGCGGCTTGCAGGTCACCCGCGCGCAATCGCTGCGCACGCGCAACACCTTCGGAATCGACCTCACCACGCCGTTAGCGCTGCGCATAATCGATCTCACGCAATTGCCAGACGCTCTGGCGATCGCACCCGATGCGCTGGTGCTCGGTGGCGGCAGCAACCTGTTGCTGGTTGCAGCCCCCGATGCAGTGCTCGACCTCGTCAACAACGACATCACCGTCGTCGCGGAAACGGGCGATCATGTCGACGTGCGCTGCGGGGCCGGTACGGTCTGGCACGACTTCGTGATGGCAACGCTACAACGCGGCTGGTCGGGACTGGAGAACCTTTCGCTGATTCCCGGCACCGTCGGCGCTTCGCCAATCCAGAACATCGGTGCGTACGGCGTGGAGGTCATGGAACGCATCACCGCCGTCGATGCCTGGGATCGCCACGATGCGCGCTGGCTGCGCTTCAATGCCGCCGATTGCGCCTTCACCTATCGCGACAGCCGCTTCAAGCACGAACCCGACCGCTACGTGGTGACCTCGGTGGAGTTCCGCCTCGATCGCCGGCCTCGGTTGCGACTCGACTACGCCGGCATCCGTGAGGAACTGGCGACGATGGCGATCCCGGCACCGACCGCGAACGACGTCGCTGCTGCCGTGATCCGCATCCGTCGCCGCAAGCTGCCTGACCCGGCGGTGATCGGCAACGCCGGCAGCTTCTTCAAGAATCCGATCGTGGCAGCCGACCACGCGGATGCATTGCACCGCGAACATGCCGACCTCCCGGTGTTCACTGTCGGCACGGACGACCGACGCAAGCTGTCCGCCGCGTGGCTGATCGACCGCTGCGGCTGGAAGGGCTATCGCGACGGGGACGCCGGCGTCTCCGCCGGGCACGCGCTGGTGCTGGTCAATCACGGCGACGCCAGCGGTGCACAGCTGCTCGATCTGGCAAGGCGCATCGCCGCGTCGGTGCAGGTGCGTTTCGGCGTGGCGATCGAACCGGAACCACGGATCATCGGCGCGAAGTGGTGAACGCAACAACCGCTCACTTGCCAGTGCAGCAACGTCCGCCACTTCTGCGCGCAGCGCTGTACATGCTGCTCAGCACGATTGGTTTCGGACTGATGGCGGTCACGATCCGACTTGCCTCGAAGACCGAATCGACACTGGAAATCGCCTTCTTCCGCAATTTCTTCGGCCTGATCGCACTGCTGCCGTTGCTGCTTGGCCCGGTACTGCGCACTGCCGATCCACGCGCCGCATGGCGCAAGACCGTGCACACCACCCGATTGTCGCGCTATGGCGTGCGCGCGTTGATCGGCTTCGTCGGGATGTTCCTCGGCTTCTGGTCGATCGCCAACCTGCCACTGTCGCAGGCGATCGCACTGGCGTATTCCTCGCCGATCTTCGTCACGATCGCTGCCGTACTGATGCTGGGCGAAGTCGTGCGCGCGCGACGCTGGGCTGCCGTCACCATCGGTTTCATCGGCATGCTGGTGATCGTTCGACCGTTCTCGCACACCTTCACCCTGGCTTCTCTGGTGGCTGTTTCCGCAGCGATCACCAGCGCAATCGTCGCCATCCAGATCAAGCAGCTGTCGACCACCGACGGTCCCGACACCATCGTGTTCTGGACCTATGTACTGTGGGTCCCGATGTCGCTGGTCGCCGCGCTGTTCCAGTGGCACTGGCCGCAGGGCATCACCTGGGTGTGGCTGATATTGACCGGCGTGCTCGGCACCATTGGCCAGGTGATGTGGACGCGTGCGCTCAAGCTCGGCGAAGTCTCGGCGCTGACGCCGATCAGCTTCGTGCAGCTGGTGGTGGTGACGATCGCCGGCTGGCTGCTGTTTGATGAACATGTCGACCGCTGGACGCTGATTGGCGCCGGCATCATCTTCGCCTCGACCGCTTATATCGCCCATCGCGAAGCGCAACTCGCACGCTTGAACCGCAGCAATGCCGCCAGCGAGGCCACCGAAGCAGGGCGTTGAGTGCGACGCCACCGCGCAGGTGACCAATGGCACGGGGGCGCCGCCAGGTTCTGGCGTAAGGTCGCCCGATCCAATACAAAACTTTTCTGCATGCGCCTTGTCCCCCTTGCCATCGCCCTCGTGCTGGCCAGCATCGCCACAAGCGCCAACGCGCAACAGGTCGATCTTTCAAAACTTGACGATGGCATGCCCGCGCCACGCACCCGGGTGCTGGTTCTGGGAACCGCGCATCTCTCGCATCTGCCCAAGGATTTCAAGGCCGAATCGCTGAAGCCGGTACTGGATCGCCTGGCCGCGTATCGCCCCGACATCATCACCATCGAATCGATATCGGGCGAACAATGCGACCTCATCGCACGCCATCCCACGGTCTACAGCCCCGAGGACATCGGGCCCTATTGCCGAAGCACCGCTGCGGCGAAGGCTGCCACCGGACTCGACATTCCCGCCGCGATCGCCGAACAGAATGCGCTCCTGAAAGCCTGGCCAAAGCAACCGACGGTCGCACAACGCCGCCACCTCGCCAGCGTCTTCCTCGCCGCCGGCGACGACCCTTCCGCCGTGGTGCAATGGCTGCAGCTGCCAAACAGCGAACGCCGCGCCGGTGATGGCATCGACGCAGCGCTTGCGCAGCAGCTTGACAAGCTGTCGACTGCCCACAACGAGGACTATCTGATCGCCGCCACGCTGGCCGCACGCCTCGGATTGCAGCGCCTGTATTCAGCCGACGATCACACCGGCGACAACATCAGCACCGATGACGATGCCGCCTACGCGAAAGCGATCCGGGCAGCCTGGAGCACCGCATCGAAGGAAGCCATGCAGGCGCGCGAACGGGAAGATGCGCTGATGAAAAGCAGCGACATGCTGACGCTGTATCGCGCCATCAATCAGCCTGATGCCCAGCGCATCGCGATCAATGCCGACTTCGGTGCGGCGTTGCGCGATCCTTCTCCGCAGCATTTCGGCCGTCTCTATGTCGCCGGCTGGGAAACCCGTAACCTGCGCATGGTCGCCAACATCCGCGCCGCATTCGCCTACCACCCGGGCGCACGCGTGCTGTCGATCGTTGGCAGTTCGCACAAGCCTTGGCTCGACAACTTCCTCGGTCAGATGCAAGGCGTCGACATCGTCGATGCCGAAACCGTCCTGAAGTAACACCCACGCAAGGAACTGATCATGCGTCGTACAACATTGCTCGCGCTGCCAGCGAATTACCTGCCCAAGCCCTGAGTCCGCCGCACGCCGTACATCAGCACGTGGACACCGATCACCCACGCCAGCGCCGCGCCCCAACCGGCGAGGATGTCGCTGGGGTAATGCACGCCGAGATACGGTCTTGACGCGCCTACCGCCAGCACGAACAACAGCGAAATCACGGCTGCCGGCCACCGCCAACGCGTGCGCCACACCAGCAATACCACCACGGCGGCCAGCGTCATTGATCCCATGGCATGGCCGCTGGGAAAGCTGAAGGTGGTTTCCGGCGCCAATGACTGCCACAACGATGGCCGCACGCGTCCGTAATAGTGCTTGGCGGCAATATTGATCAACGACGACCCGACGAACGCAATCGCTGCGAACAGCGCATCACGTCGGCGCTGGCGAAACCACAACGCCGCAACCAGGGCGATGTCGAGCGGAATCACCCCGTACTGGTAACCGAGTCGCGAAAACAGCAGCGCGAGTTGATCGAACAGCGGCGCGTGGTGCGCGTGCAGCCACTCGAGGATCGGACGGTCGAAGGCGAAATCGCGACCCTCGCCCACGTCTTCGGCCAGCTCGCCGAAACCCCATAGCGGCAACAGAATCGCAAGGAACAGCAGTGCAATCCGCAGGCCATGCGCCCGCAGGAACACCATCATTCCGCTGTCATTTGCAGGATGGTCAATCGACATGGACGGCATAGCGCCGTGCAACATAAGCGTCGATGATGCCGATGAACTCCCGTGCAATCCCTTCGCCGCGCAGGGTCACGGTTTTTTGGCCGTCCTCGAAGACCGGCGCGGACGGTGCCTCCCCCGTTCCCGGCAACGAAATGCCGATGTTGGCGTGGCGCGATTCCCCCGGCCCATTGACGATGCAGCCCATCACCGCCAGCGTCATGTTCTCGGCACCGGGATACTTGATCTTCCACTCCGGCATGCTGGCGCGAACGTGCTCCTGCACCACGCCGGCGAGTTCCTGGAAGAATTCCGACGTCGTCCGCCCGCAACCCGGGCAAGCGGTAACCATCGGTGTGAACGCGCGCAATCCCATGGTCTGCAGCAGTTCCTGGGCCACGATCACTTCCTGCGTGCGCGAAGCACCCGGTTCGGGCGTCAGCGAAATGCGGATGGTGTCGCCGACGCCTTCTTGCAACAGCACTGCCAACGCCGCGCTCGAGGCGACGATGCCCTTGCTGCCGATGCCGGCTTCGGTCAGGCCGAGATGCAGGGCGAAATCGCTGCGGCGCGCCATCTCGCGATACACCGCGATCAGCTCCTGCACGCCGCTGACTTTTGCCGAAAGGATGATGCGTTCCGCGGGCAACCCGAGTTCGACCGCACGATGCGCCGAATCCAGTGCCGATCGGATCAATGCCTCGCGCAGCACGCGGCCAGCATCCCACGGCTCAGCGCGCTGGTGGTTCTCATCCATCAGCTGTGCGGCCAGCGCCTGGTCGAGCGAACCCCAGTTGGCGCCGATGCGCACCGGCTTGTCGTGCTGGATCGCGAACTCGATCAATTGCGCGAATTGCGTGTCCTTCTTCTTGCCGAACCCGACGTTGCCAGGATTGATGCGGTATTTCGCCAGAGCCTCGGCACACGCGGGCTCGTTCGCCAGCAGTGTATGCCCGTTGTAGTGGAAGTCGCCGATGATCGGGACTTCAATCCCCATCATCGCCAGCTTCTCGACGATGTGAGGCACTGCGGCGGCGGCCTCGGCTGTGTTCACCGTCACGCGCACCAGCTCGGATCCCGCGCGCCACAGTTCCGCGACCTGCTTCGTGGTCGAGGCGACGTCGGCGGTATCGGTATTGGTCATCGACTGCACCACGACGGGTGCACCGCCACCCACTTCCACCTTGCCAACCATGACCGGCCGGGTGCGGTGGCGTGGAAGGGGCCCGAAGTGGTCGGCAGGATCAAGGTGTGCGGTCATGACGACGATTTTACCTGCCCGTGGCCAGTGACCGTTATCCTGACGCGAATGGATGACCACCGCGACGACGTCCTCACCCCCAGTCAGCTCAACACCCTGGCGCGCAACCTGCTGGAAGACACGTTTCCGGTCGTGAATGTCGAGGGTGAGCTCGGCAACGTCTCGCGCCCGGCGTCCGGCCATCTCTATTTCACCCTGAAGGATGCGCGCGCCCAGATCCGTTGCGCACTGTTCCGGCCCAAGAGCCAGTGGTTGCGATTCCAGCCGCGCGAAGGCCTGATGGTGCTGGCGCGCGGGCGCCTCACCCTGTACGAGGCACGCGGCGACTATCAGTTGATCCTCGATTCGCTGGAGGAAGCCGGCGAAGGCGCATTGCGACGTGCGTTCGAGGCATTGCGCCAGAAACTGCAGGCGGAAGGCCTGTTCGACCAGTCGCGCAAGCGGCCGCTGCCACGTTTCGTGCGCCGGCTCGCCGTCATCACCTCGCCCGGCGGCGCTGCCGTCCATGACGTGTTGAGTGTGCTGGGACGACGCTTCCCGTTGTTGCCGGTGGAAATCTTGCCTGTCCCCGTGCAAGGCGCCGGTGCAGCCGCGCAGATTGCCGACACGGTGAAACGCGCCAGTGAAAGCGGACGCTATGACGCGCTGCTGGTCACCCGCGGCGGCGGTTCGCTGGAGGATCTGTGGGCATTCAACGAGGAAGTGCTGGCGCGCGCGATCGCCGCGAGCGCGGTGCCGGTGGTATCGGCGGTCGGCCACGAAAGCGATGTCTCGCTCGCCGATTTCACCGCCGATGTTCGCGCCGCCACGCCTTCGGCCGCCGCCGAATTGCTGAGCCTCGACCAGGGCGACCTGCAACGCCGGCTTGCATCGCTGGAACGTCGCCTGCGCGATCGCCAGCAGCAACGATTGCGTGACATTGCGCAACGGCTGGATCGTGCCTGGCTCAAACTCGATGCGCAAAAACCGGCGGCGCGGCTGCATACGCTGGCCTTGCGCCAACTGCAGCTCGGGCAACGCCTGAACGCGGCTTGGCAGCGATCATGCGACCGCGATCGCGCACGATTGCGCCACGCACAGGCGGTGTTGCGCGCGCGCCACCCCCAACTGCGCCTGCAACACCTGCGCGAACGCCTTGCCGCCGTCGGCCAGCGTCCGCAGCTGGCGATCACCCGCCAGTTGCAACAGGAAACCCTGCGCCTGCGCTCGGCGGTACGTGCCCTGCATGCGGTCAGTCCTCTGGCCACCGTTGCCCGCGGCTACGCCATCCTCAGTGATGAAACCGGCGTTCCCGTGCAGTCGGTGGCGCAAGTGTCATCCGGGGATCGGATTCGCGCGCGCCTGCACGACGGCGAGCTCGCGCTGCAGGTCGATGCCGTTCTTCCCTCCATCGCGGAGTCCTGACCATGTTGCGGAAGTCCTATCCCTACTACCTCGCCAATCGTCCGATCGCCGCCAATACCGACCTTGAGGTGCTCGACAAATATTCCGGAAAACGCGCCACCCGCGTCGCCTTCGCCGATGCCGCCACGGTGCGCAAGGGGATTGTCTCCGCACACAAGGCACGCACAGCGATGGCGGCGTTCCCGCCGGACGCGCGCCGCAACGTGCTGGAGCATTGTGTCCGCCGCTTCCAGGAACGACAGGAGGAACTTGCGCTCGCGCTATGTATTGAAGCCGGCAAGCCGATCCACGACGCTCGCGGCGAAGTCCTGCGCCTGATCGACACCTTCCGCATCGCTGCGGGCGAAGCCACCCGCATCGATGGCGAGGTGATCGAGCTCGGGGTCTCCGAGCGTGCGCGCGGCTATCGCGGCATGGTCAAGCGCGTGCCGATCGGCGCCTGCGCCTTCATCACCCCGTTCAATTTCCCGTTGAACCTAGTGGCGCACAAAGTTGCGCCGGCGATCGCTGCGGGCTGTCCGTTCGTGCTGAAACCGGCGCCGAAAACCCCGATCGGCGCGTTGATCATCGGCGAAACCTTGGCCGAAACCGACCTGCCCAAGGGCGCGTTTTCAATCCTGCCCTGCTCCAACGACGATGCCAGCCTGCTGGTCGAGGACCCGCGCATCGCACTGCTGTCGTTCACCGGCGGACTGATCGGCTGGGACCTGAAGGCACGCGCCGGCCGCAAGAAAGTCGTCCTGGAGCTCGGTGGCAACGCCGCCTGCATCGTCGACGCCGATCCCGGCGCCGATCTCGACACCGTGGTGCAGCGTCTGGTCTTCGGCGCCTATTACCAGAGCGGCCAGAGCTGCATCAGCGTGCAGCGCATCTTCGTCCACAAGGACATCGCCAAGCCGCTACGCAAGAAGCTGGTGGCAGCGGTCAAAAATTTGAAGATGGGGGATCCGCGCGACGAACGCACCTTCATCGGCCCGGTGATCGATGATGGCGCTGCCGATCGCATCGAATCCTGGGTCGCAGATGCGATGAAGCGTGGCGCCAAGAAGCTCGCCGGCGGCAAGCGCAATGGCCGGATGATCGCCGCGACGCTGTTGGAAGACGTGCCGCACGGTTGCAACCTCTACAAGCGCGAAGTCTTCGGGCCTGTGGCGATGCTGGACACCTTCAGCGATTTCGACGATGCCCTCGATCGCGCCAACGCCAGCGATTTCGGCTTGCAGGCTGGCGTCTTCACCGCCCGCATCGACCACGCCATGCGTGCCTGGGATCGCCTCGAAGTCGGCGGCGTGATCGTCGGTGACATCCCGAGTTTCCGCGTCGACAACATGCCTTACGGCGGCGTCAAGGCATCGGGACTGGGGCGCGAGGGCGTGCGTTACGCCATCGAGGACATGACCGAGCAGCGACTGCTCGTCATCAAGTCCTGAATCATCCGTTCTTCGCGCCAAGCGCGGCTATCGCCTGCGGCCGCCCGAACAGGAACCCCTGCCCGTACTGGCAACCTTCCTCGCGCAGGCATTCGCGTTGCTGGCGGGTTTCCACGCCTTCGGCGATGCAGTCGATGCCAAGCCCATCGGCCAACGACACGATCGCGCGCACCAGCGCCTCGCTTTCGCCGCGGCTGGAATCCTGCAAACCGGCGACAAAACTGCGGTCGATCTTCAATGCGTGGAACGGGAATTTGCGCAGATAGGACAGCGCGGAGAACCCCGTGCCGAAATCGTCGAGCATCGCCAGCACACCGCGCGATTTCAACTGATTGAGCTGTTCCAGCGTCCGCCCGCTATCCTCGAGCAACGATGCCTCGGTGACCTCGATGCGCAGGCGTCCCGGATCGGCACCGGCAGCGTCAAGCGTCGACAGCAGGCGCGCGGCAAATTCCGGCGAACGGAAATGCAGCGGCGACACGTTGATCGAGACATAGCCCTTGGTACGCGATCCCGCCATCCACTCTGCGACCTTGCGATACACCAGCCAGTCGATCTCGCGCACCAGGCTGCTGTCCTCTCCAACGCCAATGAAGGCCGCCGGCAACAGCAATCCCTGTGTTTCGTGGTGCCAGCGCACCAACGCCTCGTGGCCGACGACGCGGCCGTTGCCGAGATGCACGATTGGTTGCAGGTGGACGTCAAAGGCATCGGCATTGATCGAACGCCGCAAATCGGCCTCGAGATCGAGCAGACGCAACGATTCCGCACGCATCGCCTCGTCGAACACCATCGCCTGCGACCGCCCGTTGGCCTTGGCGCGATACATCGCGGCATCGGCATCGCGGAGGATTTCCTCGCCCGATTCGTAACCCGGGCGCCACATCGCAATGCCGACGCTGGCAGACGGGAACAGTTCGCGGTCATGGACGAAAATCGGCGCTTCGAACGCCTTGATGATGCGCTCGGCCAGCGCGGTCACCTCGTCGACGCCGGACACCAGCTCGGCAAGCACCGCGAATTCGTCGCCACCGAGCCGCGCCACCAGGTCGTGCGGCCCGAGTTGGCCGCGGATGCGCTTGGCCACCTGCACCAGCATTTCGTCGCCGGCTGCGTGGCCCATGCTGTCGTTGATCAGCTTGAACTGGTCGAGGTCGAGATAGAGCACCGCGAAGCCCGGCATGTCGAGCGAACCGCGCGAGGTCAGCATGTTGAGTTGCAACCGTTCCAGCAATTGCTGGCGATTGGGCAAGCCGGTCAGGCCATCGTGGCTGGCCTGGTACTGCAGGCGCTGTTCGACCCGGATGCGTTCGCCGATCTCGGCCAGCAGGGTGCGATTGGTTTCGGCGAGTTCGCGGGTGCGATCACGCACGTGGCCTTCCAATTCCTGCAGCAAGCCGCGCCGCTCCAGCGCCACCGATACGTGCTGCGCAGCGAACGACAGCAACTCCATGTCCTGTGCGCTGAAACGAACGTCGTCGCGATAGCTCTGGATCGCCATCAAGCCAGCGGGAATGCCATTCCGCAACAAGGGGACGCCCAGCCACGACACCGCCATCTGGCCACGCACGTCGATCAATCCATCGCGCTGCAAGCGCCGCAGCGTGGCTTCATCCAGCAGCAACGGCCGACCATTGTTGACGACGTAATCGACGACACCACGGCCACGCGCCACGCGCGCGGGGATATCGTCGAGTTCGTCGGCGACATAGACGAAATCGAGGAAGCCGGGGTCCTCGCTCACCAACGCGATGAGGAAGTTGCGACTATCGATCAGCTCGCCGAGCACCGCATGCACGCCGCTGTAGAAATTCCAGCCATCGCCCTGGCTCGACGACAGCTCGCTGATGCGGAACAGCGCTGCCTGCAGGCGTTCTGCGCGCTTGCGCTCCTGGATTTCCAGCTCGAGCATCGCATTGGCATCGCGCAGCTCGCGCGTGCGTTGCGCCACCTGGTCCTCCAGATCGACCTTGGCGTCACGACGATCGAGCACGATCCCGATGTGTTGCGCCACATAGCCCAGCACCTCGGCAGACTCACGCGTGTAGCGATTGGGTCGATCGTAACTTTGCACCACGACCGCGCCACGCACCTCGCCATCACTCACCATTGGCACGCCCAGCCACGACAGGCTGGCGGGCCCGATGCAATCTTCTTCCGCAATGCCGAATTGCGCCGCCAGCGCACTCGACGGCCCCATCATCGGCTCGCCCTTCTGCATCATGCGCACGGCCAGGCTGCTCTTCAGGCTGGAAAGCGGCAACGCCCCGTCATGCACCGGCCAATGGTCGACCTGATCGACGAAATACGGGATGCGGACCTCGTCCTTCTGGCGATCCCACAGCATGATCATGATGTTCTGCGCATAGATCAGCCCCGCCACTTCGTCGTGGATGCGCTCGAGCGTGGTACGCAGGTCGAATCCCGATTGTGACAATTCGGAAATACGGAACAGCGCGCGCTGGATGCGATGCGCTTCCGACAACACCTGGACACGCGAATCGGCGAGCAGGCGCGTCAGTGTCGCGTGGATCGCCGAATGGATCACATCCATCCATTCCGAACCCGGCGTCTCCACCTGCCCCTGGGGATGCGCCAGCAGGACATAAGGCACGCTGTCACCCAGCCGTGCCTGCAGGCAATGACCATCGCTCTCCTTGCCGGACAACGCATCCACCGCGGCACCGCGCGCCAACGCCTCGCGTGGACCGAACGCCTCGACGTCGCTGCTGCCCTGGGCATCACGCCAGGCCAGCGCCAGGGTGACGTCGGCCGGCACCAGCGCGTGCAGGGACTCCAGCAGGCCACGCACCGCCGAATGCGAACGCAGGCCCGCCCACTGACTGGGGAGGACCGATGCCTGGGGGAGGATGGCGGCGTTCATGCAGGGATAGAGTACCCCGCTCCCGCCCATTCACCACGCCAACCCCGTTTCCGTCTGTCGGCCGTTGGAACCGGTCATGGAGGCCTGCACGGCAACATCGCGCGCACCCGTTATCCTATGGCGGATGGATGGCGTGCCCAACGAGCCCGACGACAATGCGCTCATGACCGCCTATGCCACAGGCGATCAGCGTGCGTTCGAATTGCTGTACAGCCGCCATCGCGCGGGCCTGTACCGTTACATCCTGCGCCTCTTGCGTGATCGCGCCGCCACCGACGAATTGTTCCAGGACGTCTGGCAACGCGTGATCAGCGCCCGCGCCGGCTGGCGGCCGAGCGGGTCGTTCAGCGGCTGGCTGTACCAGATCGCACACCATCGCATCAACGACTACTGGCGCGCACGCCGCCATCGCCCGGCCGCGCCCATCGATGCCGAGGAGCGCGTCGCCGCGATCCCTGACAAAGACACGCCGGAACGTGCAGTTTCAGAGTTCGAGCAACGCCGGCGCCTGCAACTCGCGCTCGAGACATTGCCGCGCGAACAGCGCGAAGTGGTCGCATTGCGACTGGAACAGGAACTGACACTGGAGGAAATCGCCACCATCACCGGCGTTGGCCGGGAAACCGTGAAATCCAGGCTGCGTTACGCCATGGACAAGTTGCGGCTGGAGATGAAGCCATGAAGCGCCACGAAGACGCATCCCTGGACGCCGAAGAACGCGCACTGGCCGCGCAACTGCGCCGGCTGCCGCCGCATGGCGAGCCTGCATCCGATCTCGATGCGCGCATCCTGGCGATGGCGCGATCGGGGAACGACGGGCGTCGTGCTGCACCCTGGTATCGCGGACTTCCCGGCTATGCCAGCGCCGCAGCCGTATGCGTGCTCGCGGCCGGACTGGCCTGGCAAATGTGGCCGGCACATGTCCAGCGCGGTGAACACGCGGCGGCATCCGCGCCTGTTCCGCCGCCGCCAAAACCTGCCGTCGAGCCATCTCCCGCATCACAGGACACCGCCAGCGGGACAGCGGATGCTGGAGTCACGGACAAGTCGACAGTCGCGGACACGCCGACTGCAAGCGCCGCTGCTGCACCTCGCGAAGTGTTGCCGCAACCTCCAAGTCCTGCATTGGCGCGCACCGTTCCGTCGACGCCACCACCGGCGATCATTCCAACCACGAACGATGCTTCGTCTGACTCCGCCCCTGTACCTGCCGTTGTCGCCCCCGTGTTGGCCCCCCCTCCGGCGCCTCCCGCACCGCCTGCCCCGACCCCGCCTCCAGCCGCGCAACCGATGGACGCCGTGGCGGCTTCTGCCCCCGCGCCGGTCACGGCAAACGCAATGCGCGCGAAAGCCGCAGTCGCGGTCGATACCGAGAACGGCTACGACGCACGCCCACCAGCCACCGTGCAAGACATCAGCGTGCGCAACGATTGGCTCAAGCGCATCCGCGAACTGATGACACAAGGCGATCGTGATGGCGCCCGCAGCAGTCTGCAGGAATATCGCACGCGCTATCCCGAGGCCACGATTCCCGCCGACCTGCAAGCCCTGCTGGCAACACCTCCGGCGAAAAAAACGCCGTAATCACCACTCAGCCACCGCGGTACTCGCGCGGAATGCGTTCGTTCAAACCGACCAGGATTTCGTAGGGAATCGTCCCCGCCCAGTCGGCCACGTCCTGGCAAGTGATGGCGTTGCCACCCTGATGGCCGATCAGCACCACTTCATCTTCGTTCCACGCACTCCCCTGCGGCCCGAGATCGACCATGAACTGGTCCATGCACACGCGCCCGACGATGGGGTGGCGCTGGCCGCGGATCAGCACTTCGCCGCGTGACGACAATCCCCGCGAATACCCATCGCCGTAACCGATCGGTACCGTGACCACGCGGGTATCACGCGTCGCGGTCCAGGTCGCGCCGTAGCTCACCGAGCGCCCCGCTTTCACCACCTTGAAGTAGACGACCTGCGACAGCAGCGACAACGCCGGCTGCAATTCGAAGGGCGGGCGCGCGTCTTCGCCCGGCGACACGCCGTACAGAATGATGCCCGGGCGCACCATGTCGAGCCAGGTATCCGGGAAATGCAACACGCCGCCGGAATTGGCGAGATGGCGGATCGGCATCGGCGCTCCGATGCGTTCGAAGTGTGCGCAGGCGTCGAGGAAGCGTTCGAGCTGCATGCGCGTCATCGGCGACTGCGGATTGTCCGAACATGCCAGATGCGAATACACGCCCTTGATCGTGCACCACGGCGACGCCACCGCCGCTTCGATCAATGGCCCCGCGCTCTCGCTGTGGACGCCGATGCGCTCCATCCCGGTATCGACCTTGAGATGCACCACGGCCTTGCGCCCCGCCGCCTGCGCGGCGGCCTCGACGTGGCGCAGCTTGTCGAGCGACGACACCGTGATTTCGAGATCGTGTTCGAGGAACCGCGCCACCTGCGGCCCGAAGATGCCCCCGAGCACGAGGATCGGCGCCACGATTCCCGCCTGCCGCAACGCGATGCCTTCTTCGACGAAGGCGACTCCGAGTTGACCGACGCCCTGCGCCACCAGATGACGCGCCACCGGCACCAGTCCGTGGCCATAGGCATTGGCCTTGACGATCCCCATCACCGGCACGCCGACATGGCCGGCGATCGCCCGCAGGTTATGGCTGATCGCGTCGAGATCAACGTCGATATGGGTCGGGCGCTGGGTAAACGGCGTAGTCATGCGTCTATTGTGCCAACTTGACACCTGCATTTTAGTCAATTATCTTGACTATCAAATCACTGGACGTTTTGCCATGGCCGAAGCTCCCTGGTACGACATCATCTCCATTCCCGCTTTGCTCCGGCATGCCCGCAACACCTATGGCAGCGCCATGCGGCAGGCGCTGGAAGATGGCGGCTATGGCGATATCCCCAAGAACGGCCTCTACGTGGTCGGTGGCCTCGCCCTTGGCGAACAGCGCGACGTGCCGCTGTCGGAACTGATCCGCAGCCTGCGCATCTCCAAGCAATCCGCCGGCCAGCTGGTCGATACCCTCGTCCTGCGTGGTTATCTCGAGCGCCGCGAGGATCCACAGGACCGACGCCGGCTGGTTGTGGGCCTCACCCCGCGCGGACGTGCGGCCGCAGCGGTCCAGGCCGCCGCGCGCGAACGCATCGATGCCCGACTTGCCGATGACATCGGGGGCGCGCAGGTCGCGCAACTGCGTCGCAGCCTTGCCGCGCTCATCGCGATCGATCACGACCAGGCCGCCGTCGATGACGATGCCTGACCAAGATTCCGGATATTTGGCCTGAAACCCGCGTTACTCGAAACTGCCGACGCTGTCGTGCGCCAGATTGTCGAAACGGGTGTACTCGCCGAAGAATTTCAGCTTGATCGACCCGGTCGGGCCGTTACGCTGCTTGCCGATGATCACTTCGGCCAGACCCTTGTCCGTCGATTGTTCCTTGTTGTAGTACTCATCGCGGTAGATGAAGGTGATCAGGTCGGCGTCCTGCTCGATGGCGCCCGATTCGCGCAAGTCGGCCATCACCGGGCGCTTGTCGGTACGCGTTTCCAGCGAGCGGTTGAGCTGGCTGAGCGCGATCACCGGCACGTTCAACTCCTTGGCCAGTGCCTTCAGGCTGCGGGAAATTTCCGAGATCTCGGTGGCGCGGTTCTCGCTGTTGCCCGGCACCGCCATCAGCTGCAGGTAGTCGATCATGATCAGGCCGAGATCGTGCTCGCGCTTGAGTCGACGTGCCTTGGAACGCAGCACGTCAGGTGACAGCGCCGGGGTGTCGTCGATGAAAATCTTGGCGTAGCGCAACATGCTCACGGCATTGGTTACGCGCGTCCAGTCATCGTCTTCGAGCTGACCGGTGCGCAGGCGCGTGGCGTTGACGCGCCCGACCGAGGAAATCAGGCGCATCGCCAACTGGCTGGCCGACATTTCCATCGAAAACACCGCGACGGCCTTCTTGCTCTTGAACGCGGCGTATTCGCACATGTTGAGCGCCAGCGTGGTCTTGCCCATCGACGGGCGGGCCGCAAGGATCACCAAATCGGTGGGCTGCAGGCCGGCGGTCATCTCATCGAACTCGACATAACCAGTCGGCAGGCCGGTGACGCCGCCGCCGCTGTCGCTGCGTTCCTGCAACACATCCACCGCTTCGTTCAGCGCGCGCAGCACCGGCACGAAATCTTCGCGGCCGCGGCTACCAGCCTCGGCGATCTTGAACACTTCCTGTTCGGCCTTGGCGAGGATTTCTGCGCTGTCGCGACCCTCGGGCTGGAAGGCGTCGTTGACGATTTCCGAACCGACGTCGATCAGCTGCCGCAGCGTCGCCTTGTCGCGCACGATGTCGGCGTAGGCGCGGATGTTCGCCGCCGACGGCGTGGTGCTCGCGAGTTCGATCAGATAGGCGCCACCGGCGACCAATTCCGATTGCCCGGTCGATTCGAACCACTCGCCCAGGGTCACGGCATCGAAGGGCTTGCCCTTCTCGCTCAGTTCCCGGATTGCGCGATAGATCTGCTGATGGTCACGGCGATAGAAATCGCGCTCGGTGAGGATGTCGGCGACGCGATCGAATGACTCCGGCACCAGCATCAGACCGCCGAGCACCGCCTGCTCCGCCTCCACCGACTGCGGTGGCACCCGCAGGTGTTCGATGCGCGGATCGGATGAACTGTTGAAACGCGGACGCGACGACATCGGGGCAAAACCTCGCTCTGCAGGCATCAGGCTGCCCGCACCGATAGCAGGGGATGGATGGAGGGTCGAAGGAGCCATCTAATCACGGACTCCACCCGACGGCTACGCACAACTCTGGGGGAATTCTGTGGCGATGCTGTGATGATTCCGGGGACATCGTGTGGATAACCCCTGCAATACCGTGGATATCTGCTGGATAACCCGTGAAGATCTCACCAGTTGCGACGACGCCAACAAAAACGGGCGCCGAAGCGCCCGTTTTGCGAGAGACACTGCACCGCCAGTGATGGACTGGCGCAGCAGGATCAGGCGGCGTCGGCTTCGACGATCACCTTGACCGGCGTCTCGACGCCAGCGGCGAAGTGCACCAGCACGTCGAACTCGCCGACATGGCGCAGCGGGCCTTCGCCCAGCACCACTTCGCTCTTCTGCACCGGATGGCCAGCGGCAGTCAGGGCTTCAGCGATGTCGCGCGGGGTGACCGAGCCGTACAGCTTGCCTTCGGCCGAGGCGTGCGACTTCACGGTCACGCTCTGGCCTTCGAGCTTGGCGCGGCGGCTTTCGGCTTCGTCGAGAACCGACTTGGCCTTGGCTTCGTATTCGGCGCGCTTGGCTTCGAACTGTTCCAGGTTGGCAGCGGTGGCCGGCACGGCCTTGCCCTGCGGCACCAGGTAGTTGCGACCGTAGCCCGGTTTCACGGTGACGGTGTCGCCGAGGGTGCCGAGGTTCTGCACTTTCTGCAGGAGGATGAGCTTCATTTATGTATCTCCGTTAGCGATCTGGGATCGCAACAAATGCTGTCCGGATGGACGGTTGAGTCGATCGGGTGATTGCGAAGCCAGCGCCGGGCTGGCTAGGCGGAGCCGGGTAAGCGATCCCCGAAGTTGGCTGAAGCCAATGAGGGGGCGCGAACCCGGCGACAACAACGCCAGCACAAGCTGGCGAAGCAATCAGACGTCGTGGTTGTCGGTGTACGGCAACAGCGCGAGGAAGCGCGCGCGCTTCACGGCAGTCGCCAGCTGGCGCTGGTAGTGCGACTTGGTGCCGGTGATGCGGCTCGGGATGATCTTGCCGTTCTCGGTGATGTACTGGCGCAGGGTGCCGAGATCCTTGTAATCGATCTCCTTGACACCTTCAGCGGTGAATTTGCAGAACTTGCGGCGGCGGAAGAACTTGGACATGGGGGTGCTCCTCAGGCGGCTTCAGCGGTGTCGTCGGCATCGCCCTGGGCGTCGCCTTCGTCGTCACGGCGACGGCGTTCGCCGCGCTCGGGCTTGTCGCCCTTCTCGTCCTTGTTCTTCATGATCAGGGACTGCTCGGTCTCGGCTTCGTCGCGGACGATCACGAGGTGGCGCAGCACCGCGTCGTTGAAGCGGAAGGCATCGACCAGTTCGTTCAACGTCGCCTGCTCGCATTCGATGTTGAGCATGACGTAATGGGCCTTGACCAGGTTGTTGATCGGGTAGGCCAGCATGCGGCGGCCCCAATCCTCGACGCGGTGGACCTTGCCGCCGGCATTGGTGATCGCGGCGCTGTTGCGCTCGATCATGCCCGGCACTTGTTCGCTCTGGTCCGGGTGGACCAGGAACACGACTTCGTAATGACGCATTGTGGTTTCCTTGTGGATGACCGGACGACGGGATGCCGGCCGGAAAGCCCTCGGCCATCGGTGGACCGATGCGTTCGGGCAAGTCTCCCGCAGTGACGGGAGCCAGACATTATGGCACGAATCAAGGAGTTGCGGTTGAAGCTCCATGCAATCACCGGGGCGCGGGTGCTGCCAGTCAGGTGAGCGACCATACGAGGCATGGATGCCGAGTCGAGCCCCCATGGATGGGTTCACGGCGTGTCGCGAACCTGAGCTGGTCACCCGCGACCCGGTGATTGTCAGCCTTCAGGCCGCCCGGTCGGCGTCCGTGGTGAAGCTCTCGCCACAGCCGCACTCACCCTTCACGTTCGGGTTGCGGAACACGAATTGCTCGTTCAGGCCCTGCTTCACGAAGTCGATCTCGGTGCCATCGACCAGCGGCAGGCTGTCGGCGTCGACCAGCACATGGACGCCCTGCTGGGCGAAATCGTGGTCGCCTGGGGCGGCGGCATCCGCCATTTCGATCCGATAGCCCCAGCCGGAGCAGCCGGTGCGATGGACACCGAAGCGCAGGCCGGCCTTGCCGGGATCGGCGGCGAGATAGCTGCGGACGCGTTCCAGGGCAGCGGGAGCAAGGGTGATCATGGGGACAATTCTAACGGGATGAATGGCGAACGTCGTTTAAACTTGCCCTCTCTAGATAGGTTTGGATGAGGCGGGATTCAAGACATGACCACGACTTCAGTGGCCGATGCGTTGGCTGGCAAATTGCCCGAGGGCGGCGCAGTAAGCGTTCGCGGCTGGGTGCGGACGGTGCGCGGTTCAACCAACCTCGCCTTCGTGAATGTCAGCGATGGCTCCTGCTTCGCCCCGATCCAGGCGGTCGCATCCGATGGCCTGGCCAATTTCGAGGAGATCAAGCGCCTGACCCCGGGCTGCGCGGTCATCGCCAGTGGCAAGCTGGTGAAGTCGCAGGGCAAGGGCCAGGGCTTCGAGATCCAGGCGGACTCCATTGAAGTGGTCGGCTGGGTCGAGGATCCCCTGACCTACCCGATCCAGCCCAAGCCGATGTCGCCGGAATTCCTGCGCGAAGTCGCCCACCTGCGCCCGCGCACCAATCTGTTCGGTGCGGTCACCCGCATCCGCAACACGCTGGCAATGGCGGTGCACCGCTTCTTCCACGAACGCGGCTTCTTCTGGATCTCGACGCCGATCATCACCACGTCCGACGCCGAAGGCGCCGGCCAGATGTTCCGCGTCTCCACTCTGGACATGGCCAACCTGCCGATCGGCAAGGACGGCCAGGTCGATTTCGGCCGCGACTTCTTCGGCAAGGAAACCTTCCTCACCGTGTCCGGCCAGCTCAACGTCGAGGCCTATTGCCTGGCGCTGAG
This sequence comes from Pseudomonadota bacterium, assembly GCA_018242465.1. GTDB lineage: Bacteria > Pseudomonadota > Gammaproteobacteria > Xanthomonadales > Xanthomonadaceae > Solilutibacter. Next base: position 25,414 of record JAFEBY010000103.1, read on the forward strand.
CAAGGTCTACACCTTCGGCCCGACCTTCCGCGCCGAGAACAGCAACACCACGCGCCATCTCGCCGAGTTCTGGATGATCGAGCCGGAGATCGCCTTCGCCGATCTCGACGCCGATGCCGACCTCGCCGAGGAATTCCTCAAGTACCTGTTCCGCGCGGTGCTGGACGAGCGCGCCGACGACATGGCCTTCATCGCCGAACGCGTGCAGAAGGACGCAATCACGCGCCTTGAAGGTTTCATCAACGCCCCGTTCGAACGCATCGACTACAGCGAGGCGATCAAGCTGCTGCAGGCATCGAACAAGAAGTTCGAATTCCCGGTGGAATGGGGCCTCGACCTGCAGACCGAGCACGAACGCTGGCTCACCGAAGAACACGTCGGCCGCCCGGTCGTGGTGATGAACTACCCGGAACAGATCAAGGCGTTCTACATGCGCCTCAACGACGATGGCAAGACCGTTGCCGCAATGGACGTGCTGGCACCTGGCATTGGCGAAATCATCGGCGGCAGCCAACGCGAGGAGCGCCTCGACGTGCTCGATTCGCGCATGGCGCAGTTCGGCCTCGATCCCGAGCATTACAGCTGGTATCGCGATTTCCGTCGCTACGGCAGCGTGCCGCACGCCGGCTTCGGTCTCGGCTTCGAACGCCTGGTGGTGTATGTCTGCGGACTCGGCAATATCCGTGACGCCATCGCCTACCCGCGCGCGCCGGGCAGCGCGGAGTTCTGATGCTGCTCTTTTTCGCCATGCTGTTCCTCGCCACCGCGATCGCCGGTTTCTGCGCCTTCGTGATCTTCTGGCCGCTGTCGCTGGTGCATCTGCGCGATCGCCATCCCGACCTGCGCGGCCGCATCGGTGACTTCTCCTTCCTCAATCCGACCGCGTTGTGGTGGCTGCTGAGCATGCGTTATCGCGAGGTGCGCGACCGCAGCTTCACCGGACTTGCCACGCCGGCCTGGGTCGCGTTGCTGGTGATCATCGGCGCGTTGTCGCTGGCCGGACTGTTGTGGCTGGTATCGATCCTGTTCCCCGCACTTGGACGCGTCTGACATGCACGACGATTCCCTGCAGCACGACGAGTGGTGGCTGGCCAGCCTCGGTCGCATGCTGGTGTGGGCGCGCCTGCGCGTACGCGAAGCCGGCACCGCGGAAGTATTCGACTCCGACGGCAACACCCTGCCCTATGACAGTCCGGATACTGCGCGCGCCGCGTTGATGGATGCCGAATTCGTCGCGTTCGACGGACTGGATGACGACGATGCGCTTGCCCGCGGCTTCCGCCTCGGCGACGTGACGCCACCACGCGCCGCCAGCGACGATGGCCTGCAGCCATTGATGGTGCAAACACTCGGCGCGCGCGCCTGATGTACGCGCAGCGCGCCTTTGCCGTGAACGATCTCGCGGCGCTGGATGCGCTGATCGCGCGCGATCCGTTCGTGACACTGGTGACTGTGGACGACGGCGAGCCCCGCATCAGCCATCTTCCCGTGCTGTATCGCCGCGATGGCGATGACATCCTGATCGAAGGTCACTGGGCCCGCCCCAATCCACAGGCTGGAAACGCCGTGTCGGCGACGATGGTCGTGCACGGTCCGCACGCATATGTTTCACCATCGTGGTACGCCGACAAGAAGGAACAGGCTCGCGTGCCAACCTGGGACTATGCAGTGGCACATCTGCACGGCGAACTCGAGATTGTCGACGACGAGGCCGGCCTGCTCGATATCGTCGGACGGCTGTCGCAGCACTTCGAAGCCGTCGCGGGCGGCGACTGGCACCTCGATCCGGGAAATCCGGCCGAACGCGTGCAGGCACGCGGCATCATCGGATTCCGCCTGCGACCGCAGCGCATCGAGATCACCCACAAACTCAACCAGAACCATCCCGACGCCAACCGTCGCGATGTCGCGGCGCGGCTCGTGGCATCGCCACTGGGGCGCGAGCGCGAGATCGGCGCGATGATCGCCGCCACGCTTCCCTCATCCTCTCCGGAGACATGACATGGACCTGAACCTGTCCGGCAAGCGCGCTCTGGTTTGTGGCGCGTCAGAAGGCATCGGTCGCGCCAGCGCACACGAACTCGCATCGCTTGGCGCCGAAGTGACCGTGCTGGCACGCCGTCGCGCGGCGCTGGAAGAAGTCTTGCAAGGATTGCCGACCCCGAATGGCCAGCAGCATGGTCTTGTCGTCGCCGATGCCGCCGACACCATCGGACTCGGCGAGAAGGCGCGTGAGCTCGCCGCGCATGGCCCGGTGCACGTCCTGATCAACAACACCGGCGGGCCGCCCGGCGGCCGCGCCATCGATGCCGATGCCGGCGCCTTCCTCGATGCATTCACCAAGCATCTGCTCGCCAACCAGGCGCTGGCACAGGCGCTGGTTCCAGGCATGCGCGAGGCAAAATACGGTCGCATCGTCAACATCATTTCCACGTCGGTGTACGAACCGATTCCCGGCCTCGGCGTCTCCAACACCACGCGGGGCGCGGTCGCCAGCTGGGCAAAAACACTGTCGCGTGAATTGGCGATGGACGGCATCACCATCAATAACGTCTTGCCAGGCTATACCGAGACCGGACGCATCGACCAGATCGTGCGCGGGCGCATGGCGAAAGAAGACATCAGCGAAGCCGAGGTCCGCGCCGACATGATGTCGGGCGTGCCGGCACGCCGGTTCGCACGACCGGAAGAACCGGCAGGGCTGATCGCATTCCTGTGCGCACCGGCCGCTGGCTACATCAACGGCCAGTCCATTGCCGTGGACGGCGGCCGGATGATGTCGATCTGACCTCGGCACGTTGCGCAAACGGGTAAGCTGGGCACATGCAGCGCTACCCGCACTGGATCGATGGCAAGCCGCACCCGCCCACGGGGGATGCGTGGCTGGATGTCCATTCACCTGCGAATGGCGAAGTGATCGCGCAGGTGGCGGCGGGAACCGGCGCTGATGCCGATGCCGCGATCACCGCGGCACAGCGCGTTTTCCCGGCGTGGTCATCGCTGCCGAATTCGCAGCGTGCGTACTGGTTGGAACGATTGGCCGACGCGCTCGAAGAGCGTCTTGAAGAAGTCGCGCAAGCCGAATCACGCGATGGCGGCAAGCCGATCACGCTGGCGCGCGATGTCGAGATCCCGCGTGCGATCGCCAACCTGCGTTTCTTCGCCCATGCCGCGACCCAGTTCGCCAGCGAATCACATCATGGCGAAGCCGGACTCAATTTCACCCTGCGCCAGCCTTTGGGCGTCGTCGCAACAATCTCGCCGTGGAACCTGCCGCTGTATCTTTTCACCTGGAAGATCGCGCCGGCGCTGGCCGCCGGCAATTGCGTGGTCGCCAAGCCATCGGAAGTGACGCCACACAGTGCAACGTTGCTTGCGGAAATCGCAGCGGGCATCGACTTTCCGCCCGGAGTACTCAACCTCGTGCATGGCGCCGGCCCGGCAGTCGGAGAAGCCTTGGTGAAGCACGCGCAAGTGAAGGCGATTTCCTTCACCGGCAGTACGGCGGTCGGGAAGCACATCGCCACGCTTGCAGCGCCATTCTTGAAGAAAGTCTCGCTGGAACTCGGCGGCAAGAATCCCTCTTTGGTGTTCGCCGATTCCGATTGGCGCGACAACCTCGGCACGATCGTGCGTTCGGCATTCCAGAACAGCGGGCAGATCTGCCTGTGCGGATCGCGATTGCTGGTCGAACGCAGCATCCACGACGAATTCCGTGACGCCTTCATCGAACGCGTGCAATCGCTGCGTGTCGGCGACCCGGCCGATCCTGCAACGCAGATGGGCCCGCTGGTATCACAGGCGCACTTCGACAAAGTGATGCGCGCATTGGCCGCCGCCCGCGACGAAGGCGCGCGCGTTCTCTGCGGTGGCGACGCCATCGATCGCCCCGGCTGGTATGTCGCGCCAACCGTGCTGGAAGGCCTCGGCCCCGACAGCACCACCAACCGCGAGGAAATCTTCGGGCCGGTGGTCACGCTGCAGGCGTTCGACAACGACGACCACGCGCTCGCCCTGGCCAATGCCAGCGATTACGGCCTGGTCGCGACGCTGTGGGATCGCAACTTGCCACGGGCAATGCGCTTTGCCCGCGAATTGCGCACCGGCATGGTCTGGATCAACACTTGGCTGATGCGCGACCTGCGCACGCCGTTTGGCGGCAGCAATCAATCCGGTCTTGGCCGCGAAGGCGGCACCGAGGCCATGCGTTTCTTCACCGAGACACGAAATATCGGGATTGCGACATGAAACGACTCGCCCGCTCGTGCATGATCTTGCTGTTCTGTCTGATTCCTGCGATGCAGTCTGCAGCCCAGAAGGCCGACCCCGCCACGCTCGCGCGCTTCATGCAGAAGTACCAGTCTTACAAGAGTTCACTCGCACGCTATCGTTTCACGATCAATCCCCAGCAGCTTGCCGACCCCAATGTGAATTTCTGGGCAGGCCAGCTGGCGGCAACCGATGCAAGCATCATGGGCCGCCCGAATGATGCGCTCTTCTATTTCCCGATCGCGAGTCCCGCTCCGCAGAACCTCCCCGATCCAGCGCACTATCGGACCGAATCGGCGCAGCAGTGGATCATTGACCGCGCCCCCCGTTACCGGATCGTGATGATCAACGAAGCCCATCACGTCCCGCAAACCCGGCTATTGACGATTTCCCTGCTCAAGCCGATGTGGGCGGCAGGCTTTCGCTACCTTGCTCTGGAAGCGCTGACCAACGATGGCAAGAACCCGGTTCCAGCCGGTTATCCGGAGAACAGCAGCGGTGAATACACGCGGGATCCGGTGATGTCGGAACTCGTCCGCGAGGCAATGAAAATCGGATATACGCTGGTCCCCTACGAGGCAAACGATCGCGACCTGTCGCAAGCCAGCATCCGCGAATCCATGCAGTCGCGCAATCTGCAACGATTCCTGGCCTCGCATCCCGATGCGAAGGTCCTGCTGCACGCCGGCTATTCGCATACAGCGAAATCCGACGTCGTGAAAATTTCCGGGGCAACGACAATGGCGACTGATCTCGTGAATTCGACGGGAATCCGGATCCTGTCGATCGACCAGGTCGCGCTGACGCCGCTATCGCTTTCGTCCACTGACGTCATCGCGGCCCAAGCGCAATTGGCAAAGGCGTTCGACGTCAGCGAGCCGGTGGTTTTCGTCAACAAGACCAAGGATGCCACTGCCTGGTCCGCCTACCCAGGCGCCTACGATGCAAGCATCCTGCTGCCTGTTTCCCCGGCGCAGGTCATCCGTCCCGACTGGTTGTCACTGGGCGGGCATCGCTACAAGGTCTACATGGATGCGAATCCTTGCGGGTACCATTTCCCATGCCTCATCCAGGCCTTCTATTCGGGTGAACCCGACCTTGCAATTCCAGCCGACCAAATCGCGCTGATGGTCCCTGCAGATACAAATACGCCGCTCTTCCTCAGGGAAGGGTTCTACCGCTTGCGTTATCTTACCGAGGGAGACCAGAAGTTCATCGAACGCGACTTCATCGTCAAGCCTCCAAATAACGGAACTCGTCATTAAATCCGGAATCGCCACTTGAACCGTCTCCGCCATCTCCTCGCCAGCAACCACGCCTGGTCCGAACGCGTCAACGCCGAAGACCCCACCTTCTTCGAGCGTCTTTCGAAACAGCAGGCACCGGAATACCTGTGGATCGGCTGTTCCGATTCGCGTGTGCCCGCCAACCAGGTCATCGATCTCGCGCCGGGCGAAGTCTTCGTCCATCGCAACATCGCGAACGTGGTCGTCCATACCGACCTCAACTGCCTGTCGGTGATCCAGTTCGCGGTTGACGTCCTCAAGGTCAAGCACATCCTGGTGGTCGGCCACTACGGCTGCGGCGGCGTGCATGCCGCGTTGCACGGCACCCGGCTGGGGCTGGCCGACAACTGGGTGCGCCACGTCGCCGATGTCGCCCACATGCATGTCGATGTACTCGACAGCCACGACGACATGTCGCTGAAACACGACCGCCTGTGCGAACTCAACGTACTCGAGCAGGTCACCAACGTCTGCAAGACCACCATCGTCCAGGATGCATGGGCGCGCAACCAGCCGCTGGCGATCCACGGCTGGGTCTACACCCTGCGCGACGGCATCGTGCATGACCTCGGGGTCAGCGTCACCAGCAATGCCGATATTGCCCGCGAATATCCGGCGGCACTGGCGCGCATCCGTGAAGACGTGGAGCGCCGATGAGCACCACCGGCATCCACAGCGGGAGCGCGCCAAAACCGGTCGGCCACTACCCGCACGCGCGCCGCGTCGGTCAGTGGCTGTACCTGTCCGGCGTCGGCCCGCGTGATCCCGCGACCAATCGTGCGCCCGGCAATGTCTATAGCGAGGATGGTTCGCTGCTGTCCTACGACATTGCCGCGCAAACGCACTCGGTATTCGCCAATATCGGCCACATCCTCGCCGACTGCGGTGCCAGTTGGGACGACGTCATCGACGTCACCGTCTACCTGACCGACATGGCCCGCGACTTCACGACCTACAACGCCATCTGGGCGGAATATTTCCCCGATCCGGCGCGGGCGCCCTGCCGCACCACGCTGGGCATCACCGCGTTGCCGGCGCCGATCGCCATCGAGTTCAAATGCGTGGCGTTCCTGCGCGACGGTAATTGACACGCAGACAGGACGAACCATGGCACTGCCCAACCCCATCAACCTGCAGAAGTGGATCGATGAGCATCGTCACCTTCTGAAGCCGCCAGTCGGCAACAAATGCATCATCGACGGCGACTTCATCGTGATGGTCGTCGGCGGACCGAACAACCGGACCGACTACCACTGGGAGAAAGGACCGGAATGGTTCCACCAGATCGAAGGCGAGATGGTGCTGCGCATCCAGGAGGACGGCAAGCCGCGCGACATCCCGATCCACGCCGGTGAGACGTTCTACCTGCCGCCGGAGATCCCGCATTCGCCGCAACGCATGCCCGGCTCGATCGGCCTGGTGATGGAGCGCCGCCGATTGCCGTTCGAGGACGACGGGCTGATGTGGTTCTGCGTGAACTGCAACCACAAGCTGTACGAGGAATTCTTCCATCTCGTCGATATCGAGAACGACTTCTTCCGCGTATTCGAACGCTTCTATCGCGACGAAGCCCTGCGCACTTGCAGCCAGTGCGGCACGGTCAATCCACGCCCTTCGCGCTACGAACTGGCGGCCACCTCGGAAGCCGACATCACCTGACCGTTCCTGCCGTGGTTCATCCGTCGTTCCATCGCAGCCGGGATCATGGCCCAAAGCCTCATTTTGGAGCTCACATGAAGCCCCTGTACGCCCTTGCCCTGACCGCCTTCGCCTTCTCCGCCCAGGCCGCGACACCGCCAGCGAGCCCCGGCACGCAGGCGATCGAATGCTTCGCCGTCTACAAGATGGCGGGGGATGCGCCGCAGAACGCCGGCAACAAGTCCGACATCGTCAAGTCACAGAACCTGATGCAATGGTCGATGGAAAAGGCCGGCGTCAGCCAGAAGCAATTCAACGGCACCATGGATGCCTTCATGGGCAAGATCAACAAAATGGGGCCAACCAGCGCGCAGAAATACATGGGCGGCAAGATCGCATCCTGCAACACCTATGCGAAATCGCAATACAACGCCTATCTCAAGGAAAAAGCGGCATCGCCGTCGAAGTAAGCGCCATCACCACTCGGTCCTGCGCGGCAACAGGCCACGCAGCTCTGCATCGGTGAGGTTGCGCCAGCCACCTGGCTTGAGATGGCCCAGCTTGACCGGGCCGATGCGCACCCGCACCAACTGTTTCACCCGATAACCGAAGTGCGCCGCCATCAGTCGGATCTGCCGATTCAGGCCCTGCACCAGGGTGATGCGAAATCCGAATGGTCCGAGTTTCCCGGTCTTGCACGGCAAGGTCACCTGCCCGTGCACCGGCACGCCACGCGACATTCCACGCAGGAACTCCTCGCTGACCTGGCGGTTGGTCGCAACCAGGTATTCCTTCTCCAACTTGTTCTCGGCACGCAGGATCTCGTTGACGATGTCGCCATTACTGGTCAGCAGAATCAACCCTTCCGAATCCTTGTCGAGCCGGCCGATCGGGAAGATGCGCTGCTCGTGGTCGACGAAATCGACGATATTGCCCCTCACCGCAGATTCCGTGGTGCAGGTGATCCCGACGGGTTTGTTCAACGCGATATAGACGTGGCGGCGCTTGCCGGTCGCTGCACTGCGCATCGCCAGCTTCTCGCCATCGATGCGGACCTCGTCACCTTCGACCAGCTCCTGCGCAACGCGCCCGCGTGCGCCATTGACGGTCACACGGCCGGCGGCGATCAGGCGATCAGCCTCCCGGCGTGAACACAGACCGGTTTCGGAAATGTACTTGTTCAGTCGCATGCGGGAATTGTCCCATGACGAGGACTCGGCGGGCACTGCCAAGAAAAAGGGCCTGGAGACCCAGACCCTTCCCCCCCCTCCCCTGCGATCAGCGCCCGTGCGCCATCTGCTGCTGGTGATGCTGTTGGGCTTGGACCTGCGCCTGCTGCTGCATCTGCAACACGTCCTGCTGCAACTGCTGCGTGCTCTGCTCCACCGGCACCTGCGCCGCCTGCGCCTTGTTGCTGACCTCACGCTGCTGGGCGGGATCGCGCAGCCCG
>JAFEBY010000104.1 GCA_018242465.1 Pseudomonadota bacterium
ACAGGCCTACGACCAGGCGATGTCCGCCGACATGGTGGTCCTGCGCCTGCGCGTGGAAACCTGCCGCAAGATCGCGTCGACCCTGCCGTCGCCGTCACCGGCCAATCCCAATGATCCTGCTGCCTACAAGCCGCAGTCGCAATGGGACAACACGCCATGGCGATTCAACATGCAGAAGGGCATGACCGCCACCGAGTTCGAGGCATGGATGAAGGCCAAGGGTTTGCGTGTCGCCAAGGGCAAGCCCGCTGACGCGCAGCCTGCTGCCGCGACACCTGCCGCGGGTCAGTCACCAGCGGCGGCGAACACGACCGGCAACCCGCAGCCGGCACCTGCCAAGAAGCCCTGATCATGTCCGTGGGCCCGCGCCACGGGTTGGCGCGCGTCCTGTCGAAGCGTGGCCTGTGTTCGCGCAGCGAAGCGGAACGCTGGATCCGCGAAGGGCGCGTGCGCGTGTTCGGGAAGATCGTTCGCGATCCCGAGCGCCCGACTCGCCTTGACGAAACGGGCATCGAAATCGATGGGATCAATGCAGCCGGGTTGGCGCGTCGCTGTTTCATGCTCAACAAGCCGCGCGGCCTGGTGACAACTGCACATGACGAACGCGGTCGCGATACCGTCTACCACTGTTTTGATGGTGCGGATCTCGGCTGGATCGCACCGGTCGGGCGTCTCGACAAGGCCAGCGAAGGACTGTTGTTGTTCACCAGTGATCCGATGTGGGCGAATGCGATCAGCGATCCGGAACGTGGCCCAGACAAGGTCTACCACGTGCAGGTTGATCGTGTTCCGGCACCGGAGCAATTGACCACACTGGTTTCGGGCATTGAGTCCGATGGCGCGATGCTGTCGGCGAAATCGGCATCAATGCTGCGCAGCGGCGGCAAGACCGCGTGGCTGGAAATCGTGCTCGACGAAGGCCGTAATCGCCAGATTCGCAGGATGCTGGCGGAGCTCGATATCGGCGTATTGAGGCTGATCCGGGTCGCGATCGGCCCGCTGCAACTCGGCACGCTGCCCAAAGGGCAGTGGCGCGAACTGACGGAAGAAGAAGTCGCGGCACTGGCTCACTGAGCCAGCGCCGGTTTTGCGCGATCAGGCCTTGATTACACCCAATTCGTGGCCGATGCGCGTGAACGCGTCGATCGCGCGATCGAGGTGCTCGCGGGTATGTGCGGCGCTCATCTGCGTGCGGATGCGTGCCTGGCCCTTCGGAACCACCGGGAAGAAGAAACCGATCGCGTAGATGCCTTCCTCGAGCAGGCGCGAAGCGAATTTCTGCGCCAGCGGTGCGTCGTACAGCATCACCGGGGCGATCGGGTGGACGCCGGGCTTGATGTCGAAGCCGCGCGCGGCCATCTGCTCGCGGAAATACGCGGTGTTGGCGGCGAGGCGTTCGCGCAGTTCGCCGGCTGACGACAGCATCTCGAAGGCCTTGGTGCCGGCGGCGGCGACGTGCGGTGGCAGCGAGTTGGAGAACAGGTACGGACGCGAACGCTGGCGCAGCAGTTCGATCACGTCCTTCTTTGCGGTGGTGAAGCCGCCGAGTGCGCCGCCCATGGCCTTGCCGAGCGTGCCGGTGAAAATGTCGATCTTGTCCATCACGCCTTTCACTTCGGCGGAACCGCGGCCGGTCTTGCCGAGGAAGCCGGTGGCGTGGCATTCATCAATGTGGACCAATGCGCCGTACTTCTTCGCCAGCGTGGTGATTTCGTCGAGCGGGGCGATGAAGCCGTCCATCGAGAACACGCCGTCGGTGGTCACCATGATCGTGCGCGCGCCGTCGGCCGTGGCCTGCTTCAACTGCGCTTCGAGATCAGCCATGTCGCAGTTGGCGTAGCGATAGCGCTTGGCTTTGCACAGGCGCACGCCGTCAATGATCGAGGCGTGGTTGAGCGCGTCGGAGATGATCGCGTCGTTCTCGTCCAGCAGCGGTTCGAACAGGCCGCCGTTGGCGTCGAAACAGGCGGCGTAGAGGATGGTGTCCTCGGTGCCGAAGAAAGCGGAAATCGTTTTCTCCAGCTCTTTGTGCAGGTCCTGTGTGCCGCAGATGAAGCGCACCGAAGCCATGCCGAAGCCATGCGTATCAAGTGCCTGCTTCGCCGCGGCGATGATGTCGGGGTGATCGGCGAGGCCGAGATAATTGTTGGCGCAGAAATTCAGCACCGTGCGGCCGTCTTCCAGCGTGATTTCCGCGGACTGCGGGCTGGCGATGATGCGTTCGCTCTTGAACAACCCGGCGTCGCGGATTTCGTCGAGGGTGCGGGCGTAGCGTTCGGTCAGGGACATGGTCGATCCTGTTGAATTTCGATGTTGCGTGTCAGTTCCAGCTCAACACGACCTTGCCCGACTTGCCGGACTCCATCAGGTCGAAACCCTTCTGGAATTCGTCGATCGGCAATTGATGCGTCAGCACCTTGCCAAGCGGGAAGCCGCCGAGCACAAGTTGCGTCATCTTGTACCAGGTCTCGTACATCTTGCGGCCATAGATGCCGTGCAGGGTCAGGCCCTTGAAGATGATCTTGTCCCAGTCGACGCCGGTGCCGTTGGGCATGATGCCGAGCATCGCGATGCGGCCGCCGTGGTACATGCAATCGAGCATGTCGGAGAACGCGCGCGGATTGCCGCTCATCTCCAGGCCGACGTCGAAGCCTTCCATGTGGAGGTCGGCCATCACCGACTTCAGCGGTGTGTTGATGACGTTGACCACGCGTGTCGCGCCCATGTCGGCGGCGAGCTTGAGGCGGAAGTCGTTGACGTCGGTGACGACGACATTGCGCGCGCCGATGTGCTTGCAGATGCCTGCTGCAATGACGCCGATCGGGCCAGCGCCGGTGATCAGCACGTCCTCGCCGACGACATCGAACTCCAGGGCACAGTGCGCGGCGTTGCCGTAGGGATCGAAGAACGCGGCGAGTTCACTCGGGATCTGGTCCGGGATCGGCCACAGGTTGGTGGCCGGCATCACGATGTATTCGGCGAAGGCGCCGTTGCGGTTGACACCGATGCCGATGGTGTTCGGGCACAGGTGCTGGCGACCGGCGCGGCAATTGCGGCAATGGCCGCAGACGATATGGCCCTCGGCGCTGACGCGCTGGCCGATGTTGTAGCCCTGTACGCCAGGACCGATCTCGGCGATGCGACCGACGAATTCGTGGCCGATCACCAGACCCGGCTTGATGGTGCGCTGACTCCAGTCATCCCACAGATAGATGTGCAAGTCGGTGCCGCAGATGGCCGTTTTCTCGACCTTGACCAGCACTTCGTTGGGGCCGGGCGTCGGCACCGGCACGTCCTCCATCCAGATGCCTTTGCCGGCATTGCGTTTCACCAGGGCTTTCATGGTCGCTTGCGTCATGGCGTTGCTGCGTTGCGGAAGAACCACCATTTTACCGCCGGATCCCGCTCAGGTTCGAAATGGTTTAATGGGAAATCGTTTCGTTTGCGGAGATATGCGATGCGCAAGCTGCCCGCGGCCACCCTTGCGGCGCTGATCGCCACCATTCCCGTTGCCCAGGCGGGCGAGGGCATGTGGACGCCGCAACAGGTGCCGGAAATCGCCAAATCGCTGAAGGCTGCTGGACTCAAGCTCGATCCCGCCCAGCTGGCCGACCTCACCGGCGATCCCCTCGGCGCGGTGGTGTCCTTGGGAAATTGCACGGCCAGCTTCGTCTCGCCGCAGGGGTTGGTGGCGACCAACCACCATTGCGCCTATGGTGCGATCCAGCTCAACTCCACCGCACGCAAGAACCTGATGGCGACCGGCTTCAACGCCACGAAAATGGCCGATGAAGTGACCGCTGGGCCATCGGCGCGCATTTTCGCGCTGGAACGCATCGATGACGTCACCGCACAGGTGCAATCGGCCATTGCCTCGGCGACGACGCCGATTGATCGCACACGCGCCGTGGAAACGCTGGAGAAGCGGCTGCTGTCGGCATGCGAAACCGGCGGTGGCTATCGCTGCCGTCTCTACGGTTTCTTCGGCGGCAATACCTATCGCCTGTTCAAGTACCTGGAGATCCGGGATGTGCGGCTGGCTTACGCGCCGCCATCGTCGATCGGCAATTTCGGTGGGGAAGTCGACAACTGGATGTGGCCGCGCCATGCCGGCGATTTCTCCTTCCTGCGCGCCTATGTCGGCAAGGATGGCAAGCCGGCCGCGTACAGCAAGGACAACGTGCCGTATCAGCCAAAACATTGGCTGAAGATCGCCGACAATCCACTGCAGGCAGGCGACTTCGTGATGGTGGCGGGTTATCCGGGATCGACCAGCCGCTATGCGTTGGTCAATGAATTCCGCAATACGCAGGATTGGCTGTATCCAACCATCAGCAAGACGTACAAGGAACTGGTGGCGATGGTGCAGGCGGTGGGCGCGAAGAATCCCGACGTCGCGGTGAAGTACGCCAGCACCGTGCGCGGTTGGGAAAACACGCTGAAGAATTTTGACGGGCAGCTGGAAGGATTCCGCAGGACCAATGCGCTGGCAACGAAGCAGGCGGAAGAATCCGCGGTACTGGCGTGGCTGAAGAAGCAGCACAAGGCGGGCGAACCGGCGTTGGCGGCCTGGAACACCATCGGGACGCTCAATGCACAGTCGGCGAAGACGCGCGAGCGTGACCTGACCGTGCCACAAGTGGGGGGAACCCTGGGCGGTACCGCTGTCCAGTTGTACCGGTTGGCGATCGAACGCGCCAAGCCAGATGGACAACGCGCATCCGGCTACCAGCAGCGTGATGTCGCCGGCATCGAGGCCATGCTCATGCAGATGGACAAGCGCTACGACAGCGGGATGGACAGCCAGCTGCAGGCGTACTGGTTGAATCGCTACGTCGGCTTGCCGGCCGACCAGCACATCGCCGAGCTGGACAAATGGATCGGTGGCAACGACGCCAAATCGGTGAAGGATGCCATCGCGCGCATGCACAAGAGCGGGCTGGGCAAGGACGCAGAGCGCACGAAGTGGCTGAATGCCGATCGCGCAGCGTTCGAGGCCAGTGACGATCCGGCGATCCGGTACGCGGTCGCGGTGACGCCGACGCTGCTGAAACTGGAAGAAGCGCGCAAGGCGCGCGCCGGCGAGTTGCTGGTCTCGCGGCCGGTCTATCTCAAGGCATTGGCCGATTACCGCAAGGCGCATGGCAAGGCGGTGTATCCGGATGCCAACTCCTCGCTGCGCATCACCTTCGGCAACGTGACCGGCTATACCAAGCTCGATGGCAGCAAGCAGGCGCCGTTCACCACGATCGACGAGATCGTCGCCAAGACCACCGGCAAGGAACCGTTCGATACGCCGAAGGCCGCGCTCGATGCGATCAAGGCCAAGCGTTATGCCGGGCTGGAAGACAGCAAGCTTGGCGGCGTGCCGGTCGATTTTCTTTCCGATCTCGACATCACCGGCGGCAATTCGGGATCACCGGTGATGGACGCACACGGGAAGCTGGTCGGTCTCGCCTTCGACGGCAACTGGGAGTCGGTGGCATCGAACTGGGTGTTCGATCCGGCGATGACACGGATGATCTCGATGGACCAGCGCTACATGCGTTGGGTGATGACGGTGGTCGATCCTGCGCCGCAGTTGCTGCAGGAGATGGGCGTGCCGGCGAAGAAGTAGGTGATCACGCTTCGGGCGATCAGCCCGCCAGCAACTCCGCCGCGCGCTGCACGCCTTCCGGCAATCGGCGCGGTCGTCCGGTCTTGAGATTGATCCACACGATCGCGACATTGCCGTCGCAATGCAGGCGGCCGTCGGCCCCCTTGATTCGATGCCCGATCACGACGCTGGTGGTACCAATTTTTTCGCTGAACAATTCGATGTCCAGCATTGCGGGGTAATTGACCGGTTCACGGTAGTTGAGCGTCGAGGACGCGATCACCGGCGCGAATTCCGCGGTCACCCATGGCTCATCGGTCTGCGCGAACCAGCGGATGCGCGCCTCCTCGAGATAGCTGAGGTAGGTGCCGTTGTTGACGTGGTTGAAGGCGTCGAGGTCACGCCAGCGCACGTCGAGTGAAGTGGTGAACGTCTTGGCGGTCATGTCAGGCCTTCTTCTTTTTGAGCAGTGGCGCGAGGAAGCGCCCGGTATGCGAATCCTTGAGCTTGGCGACTTCTTCCGGCGTGCCTTGGCCAATGACCTGGCCACCCTTGCCGCCGCCTTCCGGGCCGAGGTCAATGATCCAGTCCGCAGTCTTGATGACGTCGAGGTTGTGCTCGATCACCACCACGGTGTTGCCTTCGTCGCGCAGACGATGGAGCACGGCGAGCAGCGCTTCAATATCGTGGAAGTGCAGGCCGGTGGTCGGTTCGTCGAGGATGTAGAGCGTGCGACCGGTATCGCGCCGCGACAGCTCCTTCGACAATTTGACGCGTTGCGCTTCGCCGCCCGACAGTGTGGTCGCCGATTGGCCAAGCTTGATGTAGGACAAGCCGACATCCACCAGTGTTTCGAGTTTGCGCGCGATCACCGGCACGTTCTCGAACAGCTTGAGCGCGTCCTCGACCGTCATCTCCAGCACGTTGTGGATGTTGTGGCCCTTGTAGAGGATTTCCAGCGTCTCGCGGTTGTAGCGCTTGCCGTGGCAGACGTCGCAGGGGACGTAGACGTCGGGCAGGAAGTGCATCTCGACCTTGATCAGGCCATCGCCCTGGCAGGCCTCGCAGCGGCCGCCGCGCACATTGAAGCTGAAACGCCCCGGCGCGTAACCGCGTGCGCGCGCTTCCGGTACCTGCGCATACAACTCGCGCAGGGGCGTAAACAGGCCGGTGTAGGTCGCCGGGTTGCTGCGCGGGGTGCGCCCGATCGGCGATTGGTCGATGTCGACGACCTTGTCGAACAGGTCGAGGCCCTTGATGTCCTTGAACGGTGCCGGCTTGTGCGAGGCGCCATTGATCTCGTTCGCCGCGAGTGCGTACAAGGTGTCGTTGATCAGCGTCGACTTGCCGGAGCCCGAGACCCCGGTGATGCAGGTCAGCAAGCCCGACGGGATTTCCAGGTCGACGTTCTTGAGGTTGTTGCCGCTGGCGCCACGCAATTTCAGCAGCATCTTGCGATTGGGTTCGTGGCGCTTCTTCGGCACCTCGATCGCGCGTCGCCCACTCAGGTAATCGCCGGTGATCGAACGCGGCGATTTCAGCACGTCCTCGACTTTGCCCTGGCCAACCACTTCGCCGCCGTGCACGCCGGCACCGGGGCCGATGTCGACCACATGGTCGGCGAGACGGATCGCGTCTTCGTCGTGTTCGACCACGATCACCGTGTTGCCGAGGTCGCGCAGCCGCGTCAGCGTGCCGAGCAGGCGTTCGTTGTCGCGCTGGTGCAGGCCGATCGAGGGCTCGTCGAGCACGTACATCACGCCAACAAGGCCTGCGCCGATCTGCGAAGCGAGGCGGATGCGCTGGGCTTCGCCACCCGAGAGTGTGTCGGCCTTGCGTTCCAGCGTCAGGTAGTCGAGGCCGACGTCGACCAGGAAGCGCAGGCGTTCACCGATTTCCTTGACGATCTTGCTGGCGATCTCGCCGCGCCAACCGGGCAGTTCGAGTTTCTGGAAGAACAGCATCGCATCACCGACCGGCAGGTGGACGATGTCGTGCATCGGATGTTCGGCCACGAAGACGTTGCGCGCGGAGCGGTTCAGGCGCGAGCCTTCGCACACCGGGCAGGCGCGTTCGCTGATGTACTTCGCCAGTTCCTCGCGCACCGCCGGGGAATCGGTTTCCTTGTAGCGGCGCTCGAGATTGGGCAGGATGCCTTCGAATGCGTGCTTGCGCTGCTTGCGGCCATGCGGTCCGACGTAATGGAAGGTGATCGCTTCATCGCCACTGCCGTTGAGCACGACGTCGCGCGCGCGCTTCGGCAACTCTTCCCACGGGGTGTCGACCGAGAAGCCGTAGTGCTTGGCCAGCGATTGCACCATCGAGAAGTAATAGGCATTGCGGCGATCCCAGCCGCGCACCGCGCCGGCGGCCAGCGACAATGACGGATTGCCGATCACGCGATCGGGATCGAAGAACTGGGTGACGCCGAGGCCATCGCATTCGGGGCAGGCGCCGACCGGCGAGTTGAACGAGAACAACCGCGGTTCCAGCTCCGGCAGCGCGTAATCGCAGACTGGGCAGGAATACTTCGACGAGAACAGCAGCGGGGCTGCATTGGGGTGATCAATGCTCTGCACGATCGCCATGCCTTCGCCGAGCTTGAGCGCGGTTTCGAACGATTCGGCGAGCCGCTGGCGAATGTCCTCGCGCACCTTGAAGCGATCGATCACCGCTTCGATGGTGTGCTTTTGGCGCAACGCCAGCGTCGGCAACGCGTCGATCTCATGGATCGCGCCATCGACGCGCACGCGGACATAGCCCTGTGCCTTCAGTTGTTCGAACACTTGCGCGTGTTCGCCCTTGCGCTCGCGCACCACGGGCGCCAGCAGCATCCAGCGCTGCTCGGCCAGCTTTGGATCCTTGTCCATCGCCAGCATGGTGTCGACCATCTGGCTGACCGTCTGCGCTTCCAGCGGGAAGTGGTGGTCGGGGCAGCGCGGCGTGCCGACGCGTGCGTAGAGCAGGCGCAGGTAGTCGTAGATCTCGGTGATGGTGCCGACGGTCGAGCGTGGATTGTGGCTGGTCGATTTCTGTTCGATCGAGATCGCCGGCGACAGCCCTTCGATATGGTCGACGTCGGGCTTTTCCATCATCGACAGGAATTGCCGCGCATAGGCCGACAACGATTCGACATAGCGACGCTGGCCCTCGGCATAGATGGTGTCGAATGCCAGCGATGACTTGCCCGAACCCGACAGGCCGGTGATCACGATCAGCTTGTCGCGCGGCAGATCGATGTCGATGTTCTTGAGATTGTGAGTCCGCGCGCCGCGCACGCGGATGGTGTCAATCGCCATCGGCTTTCCAGTGGGGGGTGGAGAGGGCAATCGCCTAGCGTAGCCCTGCCATCCAGATGGGGGCAATCGTGCCGGGTGCAAGTCTCAATCGTCGAGACCGCGGATCTCGATATCGGTGAAAAGTCCGTGGATTTTTTTCGACAGGACGGCTCGGTCGCGTTCGGGGACGCGCGCGAGATCGACTCTGGCCGCGTTGCCGTCGATCGCAAGCTTGATGGCCTTGGCCTTGAAGTCGGGCAACAACAGGATCACTTCGTCGAGCCAGGCAGCCGGTTCGATGCCGGGGTCGGCAGCAATATCGCCTTCCACCCCATTGGTCTTGAACGTCCGGGCCAGTGCCGTGGCCAGACGGGCCCTGTCGGGATCGCCGAGTTGACCGTTCACGTTCACGACACCCGCGCGACTGTCGATTTGCAGGCGTGGCTGCAAGTGAGCCGCATTGGTGGGGGTCCGCAAGGTCGGTGTGGGCGTCGCAGCCGGTTGTGAGATAGGGGCTGCCGGTTGAGTACCATCCCGGTCCAGCAGGGCCAGCCCGACGGCGACTGCCGCGGCCAGCAGCATCCAGGGCAGCCAGATGCTGATCCCCGGTGCGCGTGCATGGGCCATGGAATCTGTCCGGGGCGATAGAGGGTCGATGATCCCATGCTGCTGGAAGCGTGGCGAGGCCGGGTTTCCGGTCTTGCGTAGATATCGCCGAAGGCCCTATAATTTCAGGTTCAGTGCGCCCGACCGCGCGCTGGACCACAATAACGACAAAGGAAGATTGGTCATGTACGCAGTCGTAGTCACCGGCGGTAAGCAATACCGCGTGATGCAGGGCGAAACCCTGCGAGTTGAGAAGCTGGAAGTCGAAGCCGGCAACGAAGTCACCTTTGACCAGGTACTTCTGTTGGGCGACGGCGAAGGCGTGAAGCTGGGCGACGCGCTGAAGGGCGCCACCGTCTCTGCCAAGGTGATCGGCCACGGCCGCGCCGACAAGGTGAAGATCGTGAAGTTCCGTCGCCGCAAGCACCATCGCAAGCAGATGGGTCACCGCCAGCATTACACCGAAATCGAGATCACCGGCATTGCCGGCGGCAAGAACTAAGGAGACGCAGTCATGGCACACAAAAAGGGCGTAGGTTCCTCGCGCAACGGCCGCGACTCCAACCCGAA
>JAFEBY010000105.1 GCA_018242465.1 Pseudomonadota bacterium
CGTATCCGCCGCGCCCAGAACACACGCCCATCCTCGCGCATCAGCACGATGCCCACGTTGGGGCGATATCCGTCCGGATCGATCACGATGCGGACTCCAAATCTTGACTGTGTTCGACTCTGCCACGCGAAATGTGACGGAACAACAGCATTGACGCCCCGCCCCTGGACGTGCAGAATTACGGGTTCCCCGCACCTTGCGGGCGTTCGGCTATGTAGCTCAGCCGGTTAGAGCACAGCACTCATAATGCTGGGGTCGGTGGTTCGAGTCCACCCATAGCCACCATGCCGAAGTCCAAGATAGTCCGGACAAGTCCAAACAGCCGCTGATCCCAGCGGTTTTTTTATGCCTGCCATCCAGGCTTGTCCGTATTTGTCCATTGCCATCCGTGATTCCCGGGGCATGGCCGGGGGCATATGGGGCATATCGAATTCCCATGCCCCCCAATCCAGGATGCATGGAGCCCCTCACCGACACCCCACAACTACAGATCCAGGGTCGATTGGTCAGCTGCTCCGGGCCATTGATGGCTTCGAGGGATCTTTGCCGGTTGCTTGCGCAATCAGGCCGCGCCCCACTGGTTTTGTCGGCCCGGTGAAATCCGCATGGCGGGGCCGGTCGGGTCACGGTGTCGCTGCGCAGGTCGATGATGTCCATGGCGGCGCCATGCCGGCTCTTAGTTGCGCCTGATCTCGCCGGGCAACAGACCAAGCCAGCGCTTGAATGCGCGCCGGAATGCCCGCGAGTCGCTGAAACCCAGCTGCTTGCTGGTTGCCGCCACGGTCATGCCCTCCTCGCACAACAGGCGCCGCGCGGCTTCGGCGTGGACACGATCGCTGATCGCGCGAAACGAGGTGCCCGCCTCGCTCAGGCGCCGGCGCAAGGTGCGCACGCTCAATTCCAGCGAACGCGCAACTTGTTCGATCGAGAGCGTGGCGTTGCCGGAGCGCTGCAGCGCCTGCTCGACCGCCGTCATCGGATGCGACAAGGCATCTTTGGCATTCGCACCCTGATCGAGCAATGTGCGCAACTGCGAAGACATGGCCGCCGAATGCGTGGAAATCGGCGATTGCAGCCAATGCCGTGCAACCAGGAAACGGTTGCGGGCAAGGCCGAAGTGCACCGGGGAGGCGAACAGTTCGCCATAACGCTCGGCGTAAGCCGGAGCCGGATACGCCAACTCCACTGCATGCGGCCGGAAGTGATCCCCAATCAGGATGCGCGAAATGGCCAATACGCTTGCGCAGACCTCTTCGATCAGAAACGGCAACATGCTTGCGTCGTGCATTCTGGAAGATATGACCAACGCCAGGCAGTCGCCATCTTCTTCCAATGTCACGTTGGTCACTGCGCCGGTCTGGGCCTGGTAACGCACGGCGATTTCGGCCGCCTCCCCGTAGTTGCGCGCCGTGCTCATCGCAAACCCGGGCAACCCGAAGTGGCTCAAATTCTCGCGGCGGCCGAGTTCCAGGCCCAGGTCGGGACGACCGGTCAGCTGCAGCGCCCGGCGAATGATCCGCCAAGCTTGGCGATCGGATAACTGTTCGCCGCGACGCAGGTCTTCGATATCGAGGGCGAGCCCGGCGCACAAACGCTCCGGTGCGACACCGAATTCACCCGCCAGATCAAGCAGTCCTACCAGCATTTGCGGGGACACTTGCGGTGCGATTTGCTGCAGATCGAGCTTGGGACGCGCCATCTCGGAATCGGTTTTGGCCGTTATTGCCCCATTCTATATGGCATTCCATCGCGCCAGGCAAGCGCAGGCATGCAACGGAGTCGCATGGACAGCCACACACGCGAAGGCGAACAACGTTGCGAACGGATCCGCAATCGACCCGATGCGTCCCCTAACGGGGCGAGGTGCATCGCGCTTATAAACGTTTGAATTGATCTCGAAGTAGAGGGGAACGCCATGCGCAAACTTGCCGTAGCCGCGATCTGTGCCCTTGCCGCCGGGTGCGGGAAGGGCCCACCGCCCGCGTCGAACGATGCCGACATGGCGTTCGAAAAGAATCTGCAGCAGCAGTTCCTCGACGCAAAACCCGGTACGGTCATCGAGATCCCGCCGGGCAAGCACATGCTGCAGCGCGTACTGACGCTGCGCGCGAACGGCGTGACCGTGCGTGGCGCTGGTCAGGGCAAGACCATCCTCTCCTTCAAGAACCAGATTTCCGGTCCCGAAGGCATGCTCGTCTACGCGAACGATTTCACGATCGAGCATCTCGCGATCGAAGATTCGAAGGGCGACGGGCTCAAGATCAACGGCGGCGAGAACATCACGATCCGCGATGTGCGCGTCGAGTGGACCGGTGGTCCGTCCAAGGACAACGGCGCCTACGCGATTTATCCCGTCAAGTGCAAGAACGTGCTGATCGAGGATTCGGTCGCGATCGGCTCGCGCGACGCCGGCATCTACGTCGGCCAGTCGCAAGACATCGTCGTGCGCCGCAACCGCGCGGAGAAGAACGTCGCCGGCATCGAAATCGAGAACTCGGTGCGCGCCGACGTCTACGAGAACATCGCGACCGGCAACACCGGCGGCATCCTCGTCTTCAACATGCCGGACCTGACCCAGCACGGCTCGCACTCGCGGGTATTCAAGAACAAGGTCATCGCCAACAACCTGGGCAATTTCGGCGCGAAAGGCACGGCCGTCGCCAACGTGCCGGCAGGCACGGGCGTGCTGATCATGTCGAATCCCAAAGTCGAGATTTTCGACAACGACATCGCCGACAACCGCACCGCGAACACGATCATCTCCAGCGTCTTCATCACCGACTTCGCCGCCTCGAAAAGCGCCGACGGCTACGATCCCTACCCGAAGTCGATCTACATCCACGACAACCGCTTCTCCGGCGGGGGCGATTCGCCCGACGGCTTCGACTGGAAGGCGCTCAAGGTGTCGATGTTCGGCATCAACGGCCACTTTCCCGACGTGCTCTGGGACGGTTTCGTCGACACCAAGGCGCAGGTCAACGGCCAGTACCCGCCCGAGCAGCGCATCTGCGTGAAGAACGGCGAAGTCGAAGTGCTCAACGTCGACGGGCCGAACAAGTTCAAGAATCCGAAGGTCATGAAGGGCGAATTCCACTGCGAGCTGCCGCCGCTGGCCGCGGTCGAATTGAAGGGCAACCCTTGATGTCGACGCGCGCCCGATTCACCCGGATTCCTTCGGTGCTGCTCGTGCTCGCCGCCCTTGCCGGCTGCGCACGCACGCCGCAGCCGGTGCACTCTTTCGCCGAAGGCAAGCCGGACAAGCTCAGCGACTGGCATCTGGTCGAAGCGCGCGATGGCCGGCTCGTGGCCAATGCCGGCGTCGTGCCCTACGATCTCAATACACCGCTGTTCAGCGATTACGCGCACAAGTTCCGCACGGTGTGGCTGCCAAAAGGCACGGCCGCGAAGTACGATGCCGAAGGTCCGTTCGACTTCCCGATCGGCACGGTGCTGACGAAAACCTTCTTCTATCCGAAAAGCGGCGGTGACGCGAAGGCCGTCGCGCGCACCTACGACACCTCGCGCGACTTCGTAACGGGCGCGGCGGGCGAAGCGCTCGACCTGTCCAAGGTACGCCTGGTGGAAACACGCATCCTCGTCCGCCGCGAAAAAGGCTGGGAGGCGATTCCTTACGTCTGGAACGCCGCGCAGACCGACGCCGAACTGGCGCGCACCGGCGATGCAATCCCCCTCGAACTCGTCGATGAAAAGAACTCGCGCGAGGCGTTCACCTACGTCGTGCCGAATGAGAACCAGTGCGCCGGCTGCCACGTCACCAACGTCAGCGCGAAACACCTCGAGCCACTCGGTCCACGCGCGCGCCACCTCAATCGCGACTACGCCTATGTGGGCGGCGCGGAAAACCAACTCGCGCACTGGACCAGGCTCGGCATCCTCGCGGGCGCGCCCATCGCGGCAAACGCGCCGCGCGACGCCGATTGGCACGACTCGAAAGCGCCCATCGCAGATCGCGCGCGCGCCTACCTCGACGTCAATTGCAGCATGTGCCACAGCCCGACCGGCCCGGCCAACACGACCGCGCTCGATCTGCGCAGTGCGAACGCCGACCTGCGCCGCTTCGGCCTGTGCAAGCCGCCGGTCGCCGCCGGCCGCGCCACGGGTGATCGCCGTTTCGACATCGTGCCGGGCAAACCCGACGATTCGATCATGCTCTACCGCGTCATGTCGAACGAGCCTGGCGTGATGATGCCCGAAATGGGCCGCAACGTTGCGCACAAGGAAGGCGTGGAATTGATCCGCGAATGGATCGCGGCCACACCCGGAAGCTGCGGTGCGTGAAAACAGCACAAATCATCAGGAGACAGCCGTGCATAAGATCAAGACGACGCAATTGACTCGACAAGTACGCGCGGCGCTCGTTGCCAGCGCGGCGGCCTTGCTCGCGCATGGCACGGCGTTGGCCGCAGAACAGGACAAGGCGGCGCAAGAACAGGCGCCGGTCGCCGCGCAATCCGGGCAATCCACCAAGGCCAGCGACGATGCGGCAGTGCTCGGCAACATCGTCGTCACGGCCCAGAGCCGCACGCAGGAAGCACAGGCCGTGCCGATCCCGATGCAGATCGTCACGCGCAAGGAAATCGAAGCACTCGCGGCGACCGACCTGTCCAAGCTCAACGGCTACATTCCCGGGTTCTCGGTCGATGCCAGCCAACCGACCCAACCGAACTATTCGCTGCGCGGCATCAGCCCCAACGATTTCGGCATCGGCACCGACTCGCCGATCGGCGTCTACCAGGACGGCGTGTACACCGGCAAGACCGGCGGGGCGCTCCTGCTGTTCAACGACATCCAGCGCGTCGAAGTGCTCAAGGGCCCGCAGGGCACGCTGTTCGGCCGCAACAGCGCGGGTGGCGCGGTGTCGGTGACCACCAACGAACCCGGCGACGCGTTCGAGGCCGAGGCGCGCGCGCGCGTGGGCAACTACGGCAAGCGTTACGTCGATGGCGTGCTCAACATGCCGATCAGCAACACGTTGTCCACGCGCTTCACCTTCGTCGACAACCAGAGCCGCGGGTGGCTGCGCGAAGCCGATACCGGGCGTCTCTACGGGAAGGACGACGATTGGGGGCTGCGCGCACAGTTGCGCTGGAACGCCCCGGGCAGCACCAAGGTACTCCTGTCCTTCGAACACGAAAAACTCAAGCAGCCGCCGCGCCCCGCGATCAGCCTCGTCGCGATGCCGGCCGATCCGTCGGCCGCCGTGCCGTTCCCGGCCGATCCGTCGACCTACCTCGACCCGCTGCACGCGCCCCTGCATGACGACACCGTCGGCGCGATGGAAAGGCGCACGTTCGACGGTGCGACGTTGCGCATCGAGCACCCGTTCGGATCCATCAATTTCACGTCGATCACCGCTTGGCGCAAGTTCACCACGAGCAATCGCGAGGCCTACGAAGGCACCAACCGTATCGCCGACTATGTCGACACGCTCAACGCCGAACGCAACACGAGCTGGTCCCAGGAATTCAAGCTCGCCGGCCAGACCGGCATCGCCGACTGGGTCGCCGGCGCGAGCTACTATCGCGACAACGCGTACCAGACCTCGGGCCTCGGCGTTTACACCAACACGCTCGACAGCATCTTCAACAACACCGGTATCGTTCCGGGCGGACTCTACGGCCCGGTGACCGATGGCCTGCAAGCAGCCGGCCTTCCCTTCGACCTCCGCGGCCGGCGCTGGGACGAGAGCATGTACAACCACGGCGTCTACACGGCCACTGCGGTGTACGGCGACGTGATCTGGCACCTCTCCGATCGCCTGAACCTGACTACGGGCGTGCGCTTCACCCACGACCAGAAGCGCTTCGACTGGTACAACCCCCCGCGCGTCGCGCCCGCGCTCGACCAGCAGCTCGACGGCATGGATGCACTTGGCCTGTTCGACGTCATCGGCGTGCCGCGCGCCGCATTCGAGCAGAACTTCTACTTCACCACGCTGGCCTCGATGACTGCACCAATCGGCATCAGCAAGAGCTGGAGCGACACCAGCCCGCGCCTCGTCCTCGACTACAAGTTCAGCAAAACGCTGATGGCCTATGTCTCCGCCACGCGCGGCTACCAGGCAGGCGGCTTCAACGCACTGCTGCCGAATTCGGCATACGAGCCCGAAACCGTGCGCAATTTCGAGGCCGGCATCAAGAGTTACTTCCCGGACCTGCACCTGCTGTTCAACGCATCGGCCTATTACTACAGGTTCAGCAACCTGCAGAACCTCTCCCTCGTCGCCGACCAGAACGCCGGCGCCTTGCCGCGCTATGTCGTCACCACCAGCGACCAGGAGGCCAAGGGCCTCGAACTTGAGGCGCACTGGCGGGCCACCGACGCGCTACGCATCAACGCGACCGCGACCTACATCAACCAGACCTATGCCAAGGGCACCTCGACGATCACGGATCCCATGAGCGGACAGCCGGTGACGGTCAACCTCTCCGGCCAGCCGACCGGCCTCGCGCTGTGGAATGCGGCGGCCGGCATCGAGTACCTCGTCCACGGCGTCGCCGGCGGCAATCTCGATTTCAACCTGATGGCGGCGTACACCGGCAAGACACGCTGCAACTCGGCGTCGAATTTCCAAGGCGCATGCGGTGTCTACAACACGTTCCGCACCGGCACCGCGACCACGCGCACCGACGCGCGCGTCGCCTGGAGTTCGCCCAAGCTGCCATGGAGCTTCGCCTTTTTCGTCAACAACCTCCTCGACAAGCGCTACGTCACCGGCGTCGGCAACGTGACCCGCGATATCCTCGGCACGCCGTACGCCAGCATCAACGCGCCGCGCACCTGGGGCTTCGAAGCTGCGTATCGGTTCTGATGCCACGGAACCCCAGCATGGACACGCCCATCATCCAGGCCGATCTTGCCGCCACACTCGCTCGCCTGCGTGCCGCGCAACAGGCGAACACGCCGACTTATCGGCAGCGCATGGACGACCTGAAGCACCTGCGCAGCGCATTCAAGGCGCGCTTCGACCGGCTCGCGAGCGCGATGAACGCCGACTTCGGGCGCCGCTCGAAGCACGAATGCGCGCTTGGTGATGCGGTCACCGTGATACAGGACATCGACCATATCCGCAGCCACCTGCATGGCTGGATGCGCAGCAGGCGTCATCTCGCGGATTGGCTGTTCTGGCCTGCACGCACCGAGATCCGCTACCAGCCGCTCGGCGTCGTCGGCGTGATTTCGCCGTGGAACTATCCGGTCAACCTGGCCTTGCTGCCACTGTCGGCAGCTATCGCGGCGGGCAACCACGTGATGTTGAAACCATCGGAACACACGCCTCGGACGTCGGAAGAATTGAAGTCCCTGCTCGAAGACGTGTTTCCACCGGATCGCGTCGCGACCGTGCTTGGCGGCCCCGAAGTCGCCGCCGCGTTTTCCGCATTGCCGTTCGATCACCTGTTCTTCACCGGCTCGACCTCGGTCGGGCGCAAGGTGATGCAAGCCGCGGCCGCGAATCTGACTCCGGTCACCCTCGAGCTCGGCGGCAAGTCGCCCGTCATCCTTGCGCCCGGCTATCCGGTCGCGACCGCGGTCGACCGCATCGCCGCGGGCAAGCTGCTCAACGCCGGCCAGACCTGCATCGCGCCGGACTACATTTTGATGCGGAGGGAAAGCATCGCACCCTTCGTCTCCGAGATGCAGCGCGTCGTCGCGAAGCGCTACCCGAACGTGGCGACCAATCCCGACTACACGAGCATCGTCAACGATGGCCAGTACAAACGCCTTTCGGGCTACCTCGACGAAGCGCGCGCGGCCGGCGCGAATGTCGTCGAGCTCGGCCAAGGCGATCCGGCCCAGCGCATCCTCGCGCCGACACTCGTCATCGATCCACCCGCGAACCTGGCATTGATGCAGGACGAAATCTTCGGCCCGATCCTGCCGATCGTACCGGTTGAATCGGTCGATGCCGCGGTCGATTTCATCAACGCACGGCCACGCCCCTTGGCGCTGTATCACTTCGACAACGACGCCGCGCGCACCCGGCGCGTGCTCGAACGCACGACATCCGGCGGCGTCGCGGTCAACGAAACCCTGCTGCAGATCCTGCAGAGCGAACTGCCTTTCGGTGGCGTCGGAGAGTCAGGCATCGGCCATTACCATGGCCGCGAAGGCTTCCTCACCTTCTCGAAACAGAGGCCGGTGCTCTACCAAGCACGCATCAGCGGCATGAAGCTGCTGCGCCCGCCTTATGGCGGCCTGGCCGACTTCGTACTGAAGTTCCTGACGCGCTGACGAGGGAGCAAGCCCCGACAGACGACTGAATGATTATGGTTGCTGTTCCAGAGTACCCATGACCATTTCCGCGAAACCTTCCGGCAGCACATCGCCGGCCCGCCACCCCGTCGCCTGCAGGCGATCGAGCAACGCCACCACCACGTCGCGACGCGCCGGTTCATGCACCGGCAGCACCAGCAGGTCGCCCGCCTGCGCCCACTCCAACGCCTGACGGGTGGCCTCGGCTTCGTCCAGGCACACCGGCAGCGCATGCCCGGGCATGCCGGCGGCAAGCAGGGCGTCGCGCAGGAAGGCTGCGACTTCGCCGGAGGCGCGGCCACGGAGGTAGTCGCCGCCGATGTCTTTCAGCCAGATCCGATCCGGTTTCGCTGCAACCGCGACGTTGGCCAACGCGCGTAGCTCCTGGTCGGTGCGGTTGCCGGCATGGCCGAGAATCAATGCCAGTCGGCCATCACGGCGCAAGCCTTGCGCAACCTGCAGCAATCCGTGCAAGCCATCGGCATTGTGGGCGTAATCCAGCAAGGCATCGACATCCGCAAGTCGCCAGCACTGCAGGCGTCCTGGATTATCGGAATGCGTGCTGCCGAATCGCGCCAGCACGGCGGAGATCGTTTCCGGTGCAATTCCCAACGCGTGGGCAGCCGCCGCTGCCCCGGCAATGTTGGCGATGTTGTAGCGCGCACTGCCGGCGACTGTGAGCGGCATGGCGGCGATGGCACCGAGGTCGTATTCGTTTTCATCGCTACGCAACACAAGACGACCGTCACGTACGCCGCAGGCATGCGGGCCGCGCGCGCGCGCATTGGCGAGATCGAGCGCGAACCAAGCGATTTTCTGTGGTGAAGACAACGCAGGGGCATCACGCACCAGCATCGGGTCATCGGCGTTGAGCACCAGCGTGCCGTCCGCCGCGAGCGCCTTGGCCACCACCAGCTTCACCTGCGCAAGGTCGTCCAGACTGTGGATGCCGTATTCGCCGAAATGATCGGCACTGACATTGGTGACCAGCGCGACGCGCGCATCATTCGCCACCAGACCCCGTCGCAGCAAGCCGCCGCGCGCACTTTCCAGCACCGCCGCCTGCACGTCTGGCTGGCGCAACACCGTGCGCGCACCGACCGGACCGGAATAGTCCCCGGTCTCGATGCGTTCGCCATCGACGAACAGACCATCGGTGCTGCTGTAGCCACTACGCAGTCCATGCGCGCGCAACATTGCGGCCAGCAGGCGCACGCTGGTGGTCTTGCCGTTGGAGCCGGTCACCACCGCCTTCGGCACGCCATGCAGCTGCGGCCATGGCACGTCATCTGTCGCCGGCAAGGCATCCAGCGGCCAAGTCCGCGATGTTTCACCCTCGCCGATCGACAGCGCATCATCGTCGGGATGTGCGGGCACGCCATGGGCATGCGCGGCAGCGAGCAGCGCGACCAGCACTGGCCTGGCTTCTGCGCGTGCGAGTTCGCGCAACTGCCGCAGTGCTTCACCATCCTCGAAATGGGCGACATGCGGACGCGGCGATTCCTCCTCATCCAGCGGCGTGTCGTCGGCACGCAGGCCAAGTGCGGCATACAGCGCCCATTCGTTCACTTCGGTTGCGGTGTAGAGCTGGTCGATGGGCGCTGCGAACGCCAGCGATGCCCCACTGGCGTGTTCGCGCACCACGATCGCGCCGTCCGCCCATCCCAATGCCGCGCGCGCGCGAAGGATGTTGGCACGCCAGCGTTGCAGCACGCCCGCGTCGAAGTCCAGCCCGGGTGCAGTTTCCAGCGCTGCACCGGACGCGTCGAAATACAGGTTGGCGCCGGTCAGCCGGCGCGAGTCTTCGAAAGGTGCGTTCACGTCGGGACGGCGCTCAATCGCTTTCTTCGCGTTCGAAACGCAGGCCGCGTTCGTCACGCACCACGCCCGCCATCGCCGCCACCAGTTGTTCATCCATCGTGGCATCGAGCGCTGGCACTTCCGCGCGCGACTGGGGAGCCGCCGTCGCGCCATCGGGCTGGAAGCGGATGATCTGTTTCCACGTGCGGGTCAGGGCATCGGCAAACACCAGCACCAGGTCACCCGGCAACGCCATCCGCAATGCAGCATCCACCGCCTGCTGTTCGTCGGGAATGATGCTGATGTGGTCACCATCGACGCCAGCCGCCTGCAAGGACTTGGCGATGATGCGCGGCACCTCGTCGCCATCGCGTCCGCGCAAGCCATCGTCGCGGCGACAGACGTAATGATCGAAACGACCGGCGACCGCGGCGGCGATCTCGCGCAGGTCTTCGTCGCGACGATCGCCGGGCCCGGCCACCACTACGATGCGACGACCGCTGACATCGAGGCGCTGGGCAAGATCGGCCATCACCCCGACCGCATGCGCGTTATGGCCATAGTCCATGAGCACCTTGAACGGATGTTCGCCATACACGTTCATCCGGCCCGGAGCCTGGAAGAAGGTGGTGTCGAAGGTACGCAGGCCGTGGCGAATGTCGTCGAGCTTGATGCCCAACGAGAATGCCATCGCCGAAGCGACCATCGCGTTCTGCACGTTGTGCAGCGCGCGCCCTTCCAGCGTCGCCGGGATCAGGTGCGTCCACAGCAACGGGATGTGGCTGCCCTTGTCGTAGAGCGTGATCATGTGGCCGTTGATGCCGGCTTCCAGCGCGCAGGCGCGGCCACCGGCGCGGATATGTTCGCGCACCAGCGGATGCGACGGATTCATCGTCACGTAGCAGATGACCTTGGCGTCGGTATAGCCGGACATCTTCAACACGTTGGGATCGTCGGCATTCAGCACGGCGCACTCGCGCGCAACTTCGGCCACGATGCGCTTGACCTCGGCGAGCTGCTCCAGCGTGTCGATGCCCTTGAGGCCAAGGTGGTCGGAGGCGACGTTGATGACGGCGCCGACATCAACCTCGGGCACGCCCATGCCGGCGCGCAACAGGCCGCCGCGCGCGGTTTCCAGCACGGCGATGTCGATTTGCGGATCCGCCAGCACCATGCGCGCGGACACCGGACCGGTCATGTCGCCTTCGACCGTGCGCTGGCCATCGATGTAGACACCATCGGTGGTGGTGAGTCCGGGCGTGTAGCCGGCCATCTTGGCGATGTGTGCCAGCATGCGTGCTGTGGTGGTCTTTCCGTTGGTGCCGGTCACCGCCGCAATCGGCACGCGCGATGGCGCGCCAGGCGGGAACAGCATTTCGATTACCGGGCCTGCGGCATCGCGCGGCGTCCCCTCGCTGGGCGCGATGTGCATGCGGAAGCCGGGTGCGGCGTTCACTTCGCAGATGCCGCCACCGATCGACTTGTAGCTCTCGGCGATATTCGTGGTGAGGAAATCGACGCCGCCGACATCGAGGCCGATCGCACGTACCGCGCGTTCGGCCATGGCGCGGTTGTCGGGATGGATGATGTCGGTGACATCGGTCGCGGTACCGCCGGTCGAAAGGTTCGCAGTGGAGCGCAGCGGCACCACTTCGCCATCCTGAGGCACCGAGGCTGCGGTATAGCCGACGCGTTCCAGCATCAATTCGGCCTCGCGATCGAGCTGGAGCCTGGTCAGCACCTTCTCGTGACCGATGCCACGACGTGGATCGCTGTTCACGATTTCGACCAGTTCCGCCACCGTGCGTTCGCCGTCGCCCACCACGTGTCCCGGCGTGCGTTTGGTCGCCGCGATCAGTTCGCCGTTCACGACCAACAGGCGGTGATCGTCGCCGGCGAGATACGTTTCCACGATCACCGAACGCGAATGCTCGCGCGCAGCCTCGAACGCCGCACGCACATCGCCTTCTTCGCTGATATTGATGGTGATGCCGCGACCGTGGTTGCCGTTGTACGGCTTCAGCACCACGGTTCCGCCCAGGCGCCGCGCCGCACGCCACGCGCCATCGGCGTTCTGCACCAGTTCCTGGCGCGGCACCGGCAGCCCGAGCGAGGCGAGGATCTTGTTGGTCTCCTCCTTGTCGCTGGCCAGCTCCACCGAGATATGCGGCGTGCGCCCGGTCACCGTGGCCTGGATGCGCTGCTGGTACCTGCCGTGGCCGAGTTGCACCAGCGATTGTTCGTTGAGGCGCAACCACGGGATGCCGCGATCTTCCGCCGCGCGCACCAATGACGCGGTGGATGGCCCCAGCGCACGCCGTTGCGCATACCGAATGAACCCGTCGCGCTCTTCTTCCCAGTTCCACGCAGCGTCGGTCGCCGTGCGCAATTCCGCCGGCAGCAGCGAATCCAGCAACTTCAGCGCCACTTCTCCGGCGGCGATGCCTTCCTCGCGCTGCGCGTATTCATAGACCACCGAATACACGCCGGGGCGATCGTCGGAAATGCTGCGGGTCTTGCCGAAGGTGACGTCTTCGCCGGCGACGTTCTGCAATTCGATCGCGACATGTTCCAGCACATGCCCGAGCCAGGTGCCATCGCCTTCGCGCATGCGGCGGATGAAACCGCCTGGCTCGCGATACGAACAGCCATGCTCGGCCAGCCCCGGCAATGCCTGCAACAGGCCGTCGATGAAGGCGTCGCCCAGCTTCGCGGTCGGCCATTGCTCCAGGACGCCCAGATCGAGTTCGAGGCGGATGACCGGAAAGCGCGCGTACTGCGACGGACCGACGTAGACATTGCGATTGAGGATGCGCATGAAACTCCCTTTCCAATTGTTCGTGTTGCGGAGTGCTATTCCTTCACCGTGGACAGCGTGCCCGCCGCGGCCTTGCGTGTTTCCAGATTGAAGGTGGCGCCCGCGGTGAGGATGTGCAACTGCACGCCGAGCATGCACACCGGCGCATCGCCGCCGACTTGCGCCATCGACGAGAACTGGAGGCCATCGGCGTCGACCACGGTGACCGCGCCGCTGCCTTCCACTTCCAGGGTATTGTCCGGGCCGATGAAGGCCGCGGTGTCCTCGTCCACGCCGAGGCCGATCGCGAACGGATTGCAGGCCAGCGCGGCGAGCAGGCGACCGAGGCGATCGCGCTGGCGGAAATGCTGGTCGATGACGACGCGATTCGTCAGCCCGAGTCCGGGCGCGAGACGCACGCCATTGGCATGTGGCGTGGCTGATTCGCTTTCGCCACCGGCGATCATGTGTTCGCTGAGAATGCCGGCGCCGGCGCTGGTACCACCCACCGGGATGCCGTGGGCATTGCAGGCGCGGATCGCCTGCGCCACCGGCGTGCCGCCGAGGATGGTCGACAGCCGCAACTGGTTGCCACCGGTGATGAAGATGCCGGACGACTGCTCGATGCGGGCGATGCGGTTGCGTTCGTGGGCATCGCGGCGGGTGTCGAAATCGAGCACGCTGACGTTGCGCGCACCCATTCCGCCGAAGATCTGTTCGTAGCGCCCGCCGGTCTCGTTGAGACGGCTGGCAGTGGGAATCACCGCGATTTCCGCGCCCTTGCCGCCGCACAGCTCGAAAAACCTGCGCAACACGCGCATGTCGTTTTCCTTGTCCTCCGCACCGCCGATGGGAACGATCCAGCCACGCTGCGCGCCATCGGCGACCTTACTGGGACACATGTGCTGCGATTTCCCTCTCAGTGTTGATGTTCGAACATACCACGCACCACCGCCACACCCGCGCGCACGTGGAAAGCGCCGCCGAGCAGGACATGGTGCACCGTGCCGGCGCCATCCAGCGCGACCAGATCGGCATCGCCACCGACCGCGATCGTGCCCTTGCCGCGCAGGCGCAGCAGTGCCGCCGGATTGCGGGTGAAGGCCGGCAATGCCTGGTCGAGCGGCAGCCCGCGCGCCAGCAGTGCGTTCAACGTTTCCAACAGCGCGCCGGAATGACCGACGTCCATGCCGCAGACGCGGCCTTCGCCATCGAAGCAGGGCAGGCAACCACCGGCGTCGGAACTGATGCTGACCCGTTCCGCCGGCGCGCCGCTGGCGAGATAACGCAGCAAGGCCTCGTCGGCGGGCCACGCGTCCTCGCCTTCCTCGACCGGGAACGCAGTGATGTCGACATGACAACCGCGCTGCGCCAGCGCCAGCGATTCCTCGAACAGGGCTTTTTTGCGATTCACATGCGTCGGCTGGAATACCCGCGGCGGCAATTCGCTGGTGTCGAGCGCCTGCCGCACCAGTTCCAGCCCGCGCGCGCCGTCACCCAGATGCAAATGGACGATGCCGGCCTTGCCGGTCATCAGCCCGGCTACGTGCGCTTCGGACGCCAGCCGCAAGACTTCGTCGAGCGTTGGCTGGCTGGAACGATGATCGCTGATCGCCACTTCACCGACACCGATCAGCGGTTCGGCGAAGGCGATATCGCCGCGCACCGTGCCGGTCAGCGTGGTCGGCGGAAAGTGGTAGCCGCCGCAGTATCCCCACGCCGACAATCCTGATTCGCGCAAGGCGTACACCTGCGCCAGCAATTCCGCAGTCCCGCGCGCGGCGTCATCCGTGCCCAGCAATCCCACCACCGAAGTCACCCCGGCCGTGGTGTAGCGCGACAGCATGGGTGCCGGCACCCGACTGGCGAATCCGGCTTCGCCGCCGCCGCCGGTGACATGGACATGGCCATCGATCAGCCCGGGGATCAGGCGCATCCCATCGAGGTCGAGCGTTTCGGCTTCCAATGCGGCCGGCAGTGCCGGGGCGTTCTCGCCCATCCACAACACCTTGCCGCCTCCGATCAACAGATGGCGACGTCCCAGCGCATCCGGCGAAAACACATTGGCATTGCGGAGCAGCAGCAGCGGATTGGTCATCACCCCAGCGTGCGGGGGCGGCCGGAAACCGTCAAGCTGGCGCGACCACGGTGTGCCCGCGGTGCGTTGGGGATGGCCAAGCCAGGAGATGAACCAGAGTGAGCGCGCATGGTCCCAGCAACAATGCGTAATCGGCGAAGCACGCCAGCTCCCAGCGCAAGCCCAGGTCGGGCAGCGGATGGAACAGCGGCAACAAGATGTGGAACTGGAAGATATAGAAGGCGCCGCCATAGAGCGCGCCCAGCATCGCGATGCGCAGGGACGCACGTTCCGACTCGAGCAGACGGCCGAGCGGAAGCGCACCAAGGATCATCAGCAACATCATCGCCAGCTGGACCACGGCGCCGGCCATGGCCGCAGCCAGCGGCGCCATCGTCCTGACGTCCACGAACCAGCGTGCAACGGAGCGCAGGATGCGATCCAGCGGGAGGTTCCAGTAGATCGCGGCAATGGCGAGGTCGATCGCCCCCATCGCCGCAGCGACGAGGATCAGGATTCCGGCGGTCGCCCCGCTGGGAGTGGCGGCACTGGCGTTCTGGCGCATCACGATGATCCCGGATTGATCCAAGCTCAGCATACAAAGCACGTCCGCGGCGGCAGGACCGATTCTGGCGGGAATGCCCGGACCAATCGGCCTGGCGGGAATACCTGCGACAATGCGCACCGCATGGATATCTTCAAAGTCTTCACCCTCGAGGCCGCACACCGCCTGCCCAACGTGCCGGAAGGCCACAAATGCGCGCGCCTGCACGGCCACAGCTTCCGGGTCGAACTGCGCGTGCGCGGCGAACCGGGCACCGAGACCGGATGGGTGATGGACTTCGCCGACATCAAGGCCGCGTTCCGGCCCCTGTACGACCAGCTGGACCACCACTATCTCAACGATATCCCCGGCCTCGAGAACCCGACCAGCGAACGCCTGGCGATCTGGATCTGGGACCGCCTGAAGCCTCGGCTCCCCCTGCTGGCCGAGGTTGTGGTCCACGAAACCTGCACCTCGGGTTGCCGCTACACCGGCGAAAGCTGAACAGTTCAGTATATTTTTCTATTCTTGTTGCATTGCACAAAAATCCGGGTTATGCTGCGACGCACAAATTGGCATTCCGCCGATTTCATACGGAGCATCACCATGTACCAGCAGTTCAACGACCAGTTCGCCGCGAGCACGCGCCAGTACGCTGAGACTGCCGCGCATATCAACCGCCTCACCCTGCAGAACGTCGAGCACGTGTTCGGCCTGCAGCTGGCCGCTCTCGAAGAGAACACCGGCGCCGCTTTCGCCTACTTCAACCAGCTGCTCGACGTCCGTGACCTCAATGGTCTGCGCGAAGTCGTGCCGGCCGGCGTCCAGATCGCCCGCGAGAACATCGAGCGCGCCGTCGTTGCCGGCCAGGAAGCTTACGAGTCCACCGTCAAGACCAACGAGACCATTGGCCAGATCGCCAAGGGTCAGTTCGAGCAGGCCACCAAGAAGGCTACCGAACAGGTCGAGAAGGTTGCCAAGACCGCCGGTCGCCGCAAGTAATACCGCTTCACGCTTTACCTCGTGGTTGTGAAAGCCCGGCTTCGGCCGGGCTTTTTTTTGCGTGATGATCAAGCCTCGCGCGACATGACCTCCGAGGTCATTGCCGCTGGCCGATGCCGCTCGCAAGCTGCACGCCATCCAACCACGTGATGGCACAAATGATTTCTCCCCGCACGCTCCTGCTCGCATTCGCGATCGCGGCTACACCGCTGGCTTCATTCGCTGCAACCAGGCAGCCCGACGCCGAACACGCGCGACTGGCGACAATGGCCGGGCGCTGGAACGTCGTCCAGACGATGTGGGCGTCACCCGGCAAGGCACCGCAGGTCGATCGCGGCAGCGCGTTGATCAGTCCGGTGTTGAATGGCAGCCGCCTGCGCCAGGAACTGCACATCGATGCAAAGGACAAGCCGTTCGACGGGCTCGGCTACATCGGTTACGACAACGCCAGCCACGAGTACTACAGCACCTGGATGGACATCAATTTCCCGGGATTGATCGTCGCGACCGGCGGATACGATGCCGCAGGCGCGAGTTACGTCTTCCGCGCCACGCTGGCGGATGGCGCCAATCCCGGCACGAAAATCGGCTTGCGCGAAGTGCTGCACGCGATCGACGCCAACCACTTCAGCTACGAGTACCACGAAGACCGCGGCAAGGGCGAAGCGCTGGCGGTACGCCTGGAATACATTCGCGCCGACTGATGCCGTGCAGGCTTCAGCGGTCGTTCGCCGCGCGCGCCTCGGCGGCAAGGTCGGCGCACACGGCAGCGGTGCGGTCGTCGGCGGGAAAGGCGCAATCAATGCGCATTTCGTCCAGCGTGATGTTGCGTGGGGTCGAGAAAGTGGTGATCGTTTCGAAGAAACTCAGGTCGCCGCGGCTGCTGCGAAAGGTCATCGTGAGGATCGGTGACGGCGCGCCGATGGCATCGCGATGCTGCCAGTTCCCGGGCACGCCGGGATAGCGCAGGATTTCATCCAGCAGGGCCTGTCCACGGCCATCGCCCGGTGAAGTGACGATTTCCTGGTGGAGATGGCGGATGAATTTTTCCGCGACCTCTTCCCAGTTGACGATGAAGGCGCGGATGTCGTCGGGATCGAACACCTGGTGGAGGATGTTGGTGTGCGGACTCGCGCGCCCCGACATCACCAGCTGGTTGATGCGGATGGCACCGTCGTTGACCTGCAGCACGTTCCAGTAACGATCGAGCACGAAGGCCGGGTACGGCTCCTGGTGGGCGACGATCATGCCGACCGCGCGCCGCATCATGTCCAGCGCCGGCGCGTCGATCGCGCTCTCGGTGTAATGCGGCGCATACCCTGCAGCGACCATCAGCGCATTGCGTTCACGCAGGGGCATCGCCAGCACGTCGGCAATCCGCGCCAACACGCCACGTCCCGCCTGCGCCTTGCCGGTTTCGATGCAGCTGAGATGACGGGTGGAAATGCCCGATTCCAGTGCGAGATCAAGTTGGCTGAGCCGGCGCAGCCCGCGCCATTCGCGCAGCAGGTGACCGATCGGAGGATGCGTCATCGTGGTGCTCAACCTTCCCATTCCAGCACCGCCAATCGCGGCACCGGCAGCACGCGATCGAGGATGGCGATGTTGTCGTCGCGATGCGACATCTGCGGATCAATGCCGTTGCCGATCCAGCCGACCAGGTCGCAGCCGTCGGCGAGGATCGCGCGCGCGGTCGAGCGCGCCTGGTGCACGCAGCCGAGTCGCAGTCCCACCACCATCACCACCGGCAGGTTGAGCGAACGCACCAGCTCCGATTGTTCGAACATCGGCATCAATGGCGCCAGCCAGCCACCGACACCTTCGACGACCACGCCATCGGCGAGCTGCGACAAGCGGAAATGCGCGGCCACCAGATTGATCGGATCGATGACGATGCCGGCGTCGTGCGCCGCAAGTTCCGGCGCCAACGGCAATTCCAGCGCATAGGGATTGATGTCGGCATAGGGTGCCTCGACGTTCGAGGCTGCGATCAGCGCTTCGGCATCCTCGCTGCGCCATTCGCCGTCGCGCCAGATGCAACCGCTGGCGACTGGCTTCATGCCGACGACGCGGCGGCCCTCCAGTGCATGCTGGCGCAGCAACCACGCCGAGGCGTGCGTCTTGCCGATGCCGGTGTCGGTCCCTGTCACATAACAATTGCGGGGCAACGTGTTCATCCTTTCATTATCGCCAGAAGTCGTGCGCGATAAACTGTGCCAATGTTCACCGCAACCACTCTCGCCGGTAGCAAGCCGGAACAGTACGCGCAACTGCTGGAACAGGCCGAAGCACTGCTCCACGACGAGCGCGACCGCATCGCCAATGCCGCGAACCTGTCGGCGCTGGTCTACCACGCACTGCCCGCACTCAACTGGGTCGGCTTCTATCTCTACGACGGCACCGAACTGGTGGTCGGTCCGTTCCAGGGCCTGCCGGCCTGCGTGCGCATCCCGCTCGACAAGGGCGTGTGCGGCGCCGCCGCGCTGACCCGCACCACCCAGCGCGTGGAAGACGTGCACGCCTTCCCCGGCCACATCGCCTGCGATTCGGCGTCGCGTTCGGAGCTGGTGGTGCCGCTGGTTGCGGGCGACGGATCATTGATCGGGGTGTTCGATCTCGATAGCCCGGAGCCGGGTCGCTTCGATGAAGAAGACCAGCGCGGGCTGGAAGCGATCGCCGCGGTCTTCGTGAAGTCGCTGGGCTGATCGAAGGCGCGCTCAGGCGCCCGTATCCACCACGATCAATTCGATCCCGAGGCGCTGCAGGCCCTCGCTGTATTCGCTGCTGATGCTGGCGTCGGTGATCACCGTGTGCACCTGGTCGAGCCGGGCGATGCGATGCAGGCTGACGCGCCCGAACTTCGAGGCATCGGTCAGCACCACCACCTTGCGCGCGCGCTCGACCATGCGATGGTTGAGATTGGCTTCGGCTTCGTCGTGGGTGGTGAGGCCGAATTGCAGGTCGAACCCGTCGACACCAAGGAACAAGGTGTCGAAGCCATAGGAATTGAGGCTGGCCTCGGCCTGCGCACCCTGCAGCGACAAGGCTTGCTTGCGCAGCAGTCCACCGGTCAGGCGCAATTCCACGCCGGGCGCATTCGCGAGTTCCCAGGCGATGTTGAGGCCGTTGGTCATCACGATCAGGTCGCTGTGGTCGCGCAAATGGCGCGCCAGCATCATGGTGGTTGAGCCGGAATCGATGATGATGTTGTCGCCGGCCCTGACCAGTCGCGCTGCTCGTGCGCCGA
Organism: Pseudomonadota bacterium; assembly: GCA_018242465.1. Taxonomy (GTDB): domain Bacteria; phylum Pseudomonadota; class Gammaproteobacteria; order Xanthomonadales; family Xanthomonadaceae; genus Solilutibacter. The sequence continues at coordinate 19,742 of JAFEBY010000105.1, forward strand.
TCGCGTCCTTGACCGGATGGTTCAGCACATCTTTCTCGTGGATGTCCTGTTCCTGCGGCGGCGTGCGCACCAGGGTCGCGCCGCCATGCGTGCGCGTGGCCAATCCCTGCGACTCGATATGGGTGAGGTCGCTGCGGATCGTCACCGACGACACCTCGAAGCGTTCGACCAGGTCAGCCACATGGACGCTGCCGTGCGTGACCAGCGACTGGAGGATCTGTTCCCTGCGGCGGCGGGTATTGCGCATGATGGGCGGCGTTGACGACATGACCGGGGATTATCCTGCCACGCGCGCCGAAGCGCGATTGCGGGCGCAGGCGCGGGCATATTCGCCCAGGCGCGCAGCGATTTTGTGGCGTGCCAGCGCCAGTGGATCGTTCTGCAGGCGCCCTTCGAACAGTGCTTGCGCCTGCTCTGGCAGCACCTGGCTGACCAGCATCTTCGGAGGCATGCGCTTGCGCAGGTTGGCGACCAGCGTGTCGACCGCGGCCTGCACTTCGGGATCGCCCCAGTAGTAGCGGCAGCGATCGCTCAGGGCGTATTTGCGCAACAAATGGAGTTGATCGGCATCGCCGTGGTAGTGCTGTCGCCAGTTTTTCGGATTGCGCAGCATGGCGTCGTCAAGCACGGCAACAAGGTTGGAGCGCTCCGCTTCCGGCACCAGCTCATCCTCCATTGCTGCCAATGCGAACAGCGCTTCGCGCCATGCGAAGGTCGCGGCCGGGCCGACCTTGAGGATGGCGAAGTGGTCGCGCACCAACGCATGCAACGAGCGTTCCGTCTGGTAGTCGGTGGAGTGCGCTTCGAAGACGATGCGCGGCTGCGCTTCGAGGAAGCCCGACAGTTCCACCGCTTGCGCGGGATCGTAGTGATGGACATCGCTGTGGTCGAAATCGACGCCGGGCTGCACCACCATCGCGATCACGCGCTGCCACGCGGCCGCAAGATCGGGTGCGGAAAACGCCTTGCGATGGATCTCCAACGTTTTCGCCGCGGCCTGTGGCGTCGTCACCTGCAAGCCGGCATCGAGCGATGCCTCGCCACCCGGCGTCGGCACTTCGGTCCCGATCACGTAGACCGGCGGCGGCAACCCGTTCTCGGCCGCAGTGGTTTCGGCGATGCGCGCCAGCAATGCCGAACGCGCGGCGACGATCTCGTCTGGCAACGGAACCGGATCGTTGGCGCAGGACATGCTGCAGTCGAGATGGATCTTCTCGAAACCGGCGGCAACATAGGCGCGAATCAACTCCTGCGCATGCGCCATCGCTTCGGTAGCCGGGAGTTTCTGCCAGGCATTGGGGCCGAGGTGGTCACCGCCAAGGATCAGACGTTCGCGCGGGAACCCATGCTGGCGTGCGAGATCGAGCAGGTACTCGCGGAACTGCAGCGGCGTCATCCCGGTGTAACCGCCGAACTGATCGACCTGGTTGGACGTTGCCTCCACCAACAAGGGCGTTCCGTACTCGCTGGCGACATCCATCGCGGCGAGCAGCACCTGGTCGTTGCTGCAACAGACACTGCAGATACCGACCGTTTCACCCGAGCGATGTGCATCGATGATGGACTGGAGAAGTGACACGTTGGGCTCCGATCGATTGATTTGATTCATGCGCCGTGCTGGCGCGCCAGCAGCGCGGCACCGCGCGCGCCGCCGGCATCGCCGAACAGCGGCGGCAGGATCGGCGGAACCTTGGTATTGCGGAAAAGATGCACGGCAATCGCCGCCGGAAGATCGCGATAGATCGATTCCAGTTTCGACAGGCCACCACCGAGCACGATGGCGTGCGGATCGAAGGCCTTGATCACATCGGCCAGCGCGTGGCCGAGCAGGTCAAGGTGGATCTCAAGTGCTCGCCTCGCTGCATCATCCCCCGATTGCACTGCTGCGATCACCCCACCGGCATCGGCGGCATCGCCACCCAGATGCCGATGCAATCGCGCCAGCCCGGTCCCGGAGACGTAGCATTCGATGCAGCCAGTCAGGCCGCAGGCGCATTCGTGGATCGGCAACCCGTACTTCACGACCAACGCCGCCGGCACGCTCCAGTGCCCCCATTCCACGCCGAGCCCGTTAAAACCGGCGACCACACGACCATCGACGCAATAGCCACCACCAGCGCCGGTGCCGAGGATGGCGCCGATCATCGTCGGATACCCGGCTGCCGCACCGCCGTTTGCTTCGGAGATGGCAAAGCATTGCAGGTCATTGCCGATGCAGGTCGGTCGCTGCAGGTAGGCACGGAAATCGCCGGCAACTGGTTTCCCGTTGATCGCCGGAATGTTTGCGCTGAAGCCCAACCCGCTCTCGCGGTCGATCACGCCTGGCAAACCGATGCCGATGGCATCGCACTGGCGCCCGAGTTCCGCATCGGCATTCGTCACCAGCGACGTGATGGCATCGAGAAAGGCGGGATAGTCCTGCGTCGGCGTCGCCACGCGCTGGCGATGCAGGATCTGCAACGCATCGTTGCATGCGACGAGCTCGATCTTGGTCCCGCCGACATCAACGCCGTACCAGAGATGCCCGCCGAGCTTCTCGGCCGACTCAGTCATGACGGTGGATGGTCACGCCCTGGACGACGCGATTGACCGTGCCGTCCGGAAAGGGATTGTCAGGCGTGAACCCAAGCGCAGCCGAAAGCCGCAACGCATAGCGCTGCGCGAATGTCAGCCACACCGGTGCCAGCCATGCATCGGGCAATCCAGGTACGGACAGGGTCATGTCATCGTTCTCGCCATCGATCATCGGGCCGATCGACAGCACCTGGGCGGCAATGCCGTCCCGGCGCAATTCATCGAGCAGGTCCCGTTCGTAGCGACGCGCCAGCGGTTGCGTGCTGCGGACGACCACCACCAGCGTTTCGCCATCGAGCAGCGACTTCGGTCCGTGGCGGAACCCCAGCGGCGTGTTGGCGAAGGCCGGCACGCGTCCAGCGGTGAGCTCCAGCAATTTCAGCGCCGCTTCACGCGCCCAACCTTCCAGCGGACCACTGCCAAGGTAGATCACGCGCGCATGCGGTTTTGCCGCGAGTTGCGCGATCACATCCTCCCACTGCTCCAGCGCAACACGTCCAAGCGCAGCCACGTTGCGAAGTTGCGCAAGGCGTTGCGGCCACGACGCGGCATCGAAGGTGGTGAGCGCGGCCAACAGCATGCAGGTGAGACTGCTGGTCATCGCGAATGCGCGATCGCAGCTTGCGGCCGGCATCAACAACGTGAATGTGTCGGCACGACCGCGGCCACGGCGCGCAAGCTCGCCCTCGGCATTGCAGGTGATGTCGAGGAAACGCGTGGTTGCAACCTTGTCGCGCACCAGATCGACGGCGGCAACGCTTTCCGGACTGGATCCGCTGCGTCCGAACGACACCAGCAAGGTCGGGCGATCACGCATCAGGTAATCGTCTGGATGCGTCAGCAATGAAGTCGTGTGGATCGCACGCACGTCCGCTGGCCATTGCGCGTTGATGCGGTCGGCGACCATCTCGGCCACGAAACCGGAACTGCCAGCGCCAGTGAAGATCATGCGGTTGAGCGGATCACGCAGCCAGTCGCCCAGGAATGCGCTCAGCGCCGCCTGTTCGCGTTCGAGCATGGCGGCCAGTTCGGACCACAGCGCCGGCTGCTGGGCGATTTCGGCTTGGGTATGGCCACCACCGAGTTGCTGCCGGTTCGTGGCGTCTGAAGACGGGATCGCGCGCATGTTCGAAGCCTGATGGGACCGAGCAACGATGGCCATTTTCTTTCGAAATGTCAAATATCGAAAATAAAAAGAAAGCTTCTGTTTTGCTCTTGATTCAGCTTTCAAGCGCGCACACCCGCTAACGATTGAAACCGCTCTTGATTCTGAATGCGGGATTCCGAAATCACCGCAATGCACAAACTTTCGTTTGCCGCATTAATGTTGCATTTTATTTTCATTTTTATTGACTTTTCGAAAAATGCTGCCCTAGAGTCGGCATATCGCTTTCACATGCCGTTGACGAACACGGCACGGGGGTCAGGTTGTCGAGTCGCGCTCCACGCAAGAACGCTCTGGTCATCGCTTTGGCGATGTCGTTGCTGGCGATTGCCCATCCGGCCCGATCAGAGGCCATCGGTGATTTCCGCGCCATCGTCCCGGTCGCCGGCACTGATGTCTCGACTGGATGGGAGATCACCACCGCGACAGGCAGTCGCTTGCGCATCGACGTCCTGCGGTCCGACCTGATCCGCATCCAGGCCGGGCGCAATGGCGTGTTGTCGCCATCGGGCGACAAGGCGACCCCGATCGTGTTGCCACAAACCGCGACCAGCGCCACTGCGGCGCTTGAACAGGACGCCAACGAACTCCGCATTCGCACCGACGCGCTGGTGCTGCATGTGCAACGCCATCCGTTGAAACTGTCGCTCGATCGCATCGAAGGCGGCAAGACGATTCCGCTGTGGCATGAATTGCAGCCCCTCGATCTCGCGAAGGAACAGAGCATTCAAGTGCTGTCGAGCGATGCCGGCGAACGCTTCTTCGGTGGCGGCCAGCAGAACGGCCGGTTCGAATTCAAGGGCCGCGAACTGCCGATCTCCTATTCCGGTGGCTGGGAGGAAGGTGATCGCCCGAGTCCGGCGCCGATGCTGCTGAGTTCGCACGGCTGGGGCATGTTGCGCAACACCTGGAGCGATGGCGACTACGACCTGCGCCAGGCCGATGCTGCGACCTTGTTGCACAAGGAAGATCGTTTCGACGCTTACTATTTCGTCGGCACCGATCTCCACGCGTTGCTTGACCGCTACACGTCGCTGACTGGCCGCGCAAAGATGCTGCCGCGCTGGGCACTCTCGTATGGTGACGCCGATTGCTACAACGACGGCGACAACAAGAAAAAACCCGGCACCGTCCCGGCCGGCTGGAGTGATGGTCCCACCGGAACCACGCCCGATGTGATCGACAGCGTGGCAAAGAAATATCGCGACAACGACATGCCGGGTGGATGGATCCTGCCCAACGACGGCTATGGCTGCGGCTACACCGATCTGCCGAAGACGGTGCAGGGCCTGAAAAAATACGGATTCCGCACCGGACTGTGGACGGAGAACGGCGTTGCCAAGATCGCGTGGGAAGTCGGCACCGCCGGCACCCGCGTGCAGAAGCTCGACGTCGCCTGGACCGGCAAGGGCTACCAGTTCGCAATGGATGCAAACCATTCCGCCTACGACGGCATCTTGAACAACTCCGATTCGCGCCCGTTCCTGTGGACGGTGATGGGCTGGGCCGGCATCCAGCGTTACGCGGTGGCGTGGACCGGTGACCAGAGCGGCAGCTGGGACTACATCCGTTGGCATATCCCGACGCTGATCGGGTCGGGGCTGTCCGGTTACGCCTATGCGACCGGCGATGTCGACGGCATCTTCGGGGGCAGTCCGGAAACATTTACCCGCGACCTGCAGTGGAAAAGTTTTACGCCCGTATTGATGGGAATGTCGGGGTGGTCGGCGAACGAACGCAAGCATCCGTGGGCATTCGACGAACCCTATCGCAGCATCAATCGCGATTACCTCAAATTGAAGATGCGCCTGACGCCGTACATGGTCGGCCTGACGCGTGAAGCGGAGACCAGCGGCGCCCCGATCGTGCGCGGACTGATGTGGGACAACGCGCAAGACCCGCAAGCACTGACCGAAGCGCACAAATACGAATTCCTGCTCGGCCGCGACCTGCTGGTCGCACCCGTGTATCGCAGCCAGGCAGCAACGCGTGGCTGGCGACGCGACATCCACCTGCCGCAAGGCCGCTGGATCGATTACTGGGATGGCCGCCAGGTGACGGCACCCGCACGCGGCGTGCAGGTCGATCGCCAGGTCGAGTTGAAGACGCTGCCGATTTTCGTGCGCGCCGGTGCAATCCTGCCGATGTATCCAGAGATGTTGTTCGATGGCGAGAAACCCATCGATGAGGTGACGTTCGATCTCTATCCGCAGGGCGAATCCCACTACACCCTGTATGAGGACGACGGCAACACCAGACGCTACCAGCAGGGCGAATCGAGCGAGCAAGCGATCACCGTCAACGCACCGGCAACGGGCAGCGGTGAAGTGCGCGTGCACCTCGATGGCGTGAAGGGCCAGTACGCCGGCCAGCTGACGCAGCGCCGTTATGCATTGCGTGTGTTGAGCCGCCAGCGTCCGAATGCGGTGCTGATCGATGGCCGCGCATTGCCATTCATCGCCAATCGCAAAGACTTGGCGAATGCGAACGAGGGCTGGACCTTCGATGGCAATGATCGCCAAGGCAGCATTCATGTGCGCACGGCAGCATTCGATATCCGCAGCGCGCATGACGTTTTGCTCGATGTTCCGACCGCAGCCGCACCCGCAGACGACGTGTTCCCGAATGCGCCCGCACTCGGCCGCGCCTTGCCCGCCGACAGCATGGTGGTGGTGAATCGCCCCACCGAAGAGCCCGGCCATCCGCTGGAAAACGCCTTCGACGACGATGCCGGCACCTGGTTCCGCACCGTGCGCAACCAGGCGATCCATACCGGTGCGCCGGAATGGACGGTCGGTTTTGGCGAACGCAAGTTGATCGACGGCATCGAACTGGCGCCACGCAACGACAAGAACTGGAAGTACGGCCAGATCCGCGATTACGAAATCTACATGGCCGACAGCAATGGCGAATGGGGCGAACCGATCGCACGCGGCCAACTCAAGCTGTTGCAGGGCACGCAAAAGATCGAATTCGCGCCGCACGCCGGACGTCTGCTGCGCTTCCGCGTGCTGAGCGTGCAGAACCCGGAGAGCGACAACGCCAGCAACACCGACCCGATGGTGCTGGCTGCGGCGGGTGGCGACAACACGCGCGCCTACGATGCCCTGCAGCCGCGCGATGTCGGTCCGATCACGCTATCGACCTTCCACATCCTCGAGCACCAGGCCAGTGACAAGCCGGAACAGCAGCGCTACCTGTCCGAACTGGCAATGCCGACGAAATTGGCGAATACCATCGCGCGCGACCACGCCCACGGCGGCAAGTCACCGCTGCAGATGAACGGTTTGCGCTTCCAGCACGGACTCGGCGTCGGTGCCAGCAGTCGCATCGACCTCAAGCTCGACGGCGGCTGGCGTTTGTTGCGCGCCGACCTTGGTGTCGACGACAGCTGCCGCGATGCCGGCAGCCTGCGCTTCCAGGTGTGGAGCGATGGTCGCCTGCTCTACGACAGCGGCGTAGTGAAAGCGCCGGGCGTGGTCAAGCCCGAACTCGACATCCGCGGCGCGCACACCCTGAGCCTGCGCACGCTTGGAGCGCAATCGCCCAAGGTCTGCGGCAACTGGGCCAATGCCTTGTTGATCGGACAGGAGGGGGATGCAGCAAAGATCATCGCGACGCCCTGAATTCCATCACCAGAATCTTCCCCTTCATCGCACCACCCATGTCGCAGCATCGCCCGCTGCCCAATGAGGAAACAGCAATGTCCATAAAAAGCTGGCCGGTCAAAAATCAAACTCCAAAATCCCGAGCGAATCGCTTGAAGCATTCCGCGATCGCGATGGCCTTGGGCCTTTGCCTCACAACGCAAGCCCACGCACAGTCCGCGGTCGGTTCGATCTACGGCACGGCCGGCAGCAACGCCAGAATCACCATCCAGGACACCGGGACTGGCTTTACGCGAACCGTGACAGCGGACAGCCAAGGCCGCTACTCGCTCGACCAGCTGCAGCCGGGCGACTACAAGGTGACGTCCGATGGCGTGACCCGCACCACTCATGTGTTCGTCGGCACCGGCGCCAACGTCGATTTCGCCGCCAAGAAGGGCTCCAAAGCCGGAGAACTTGGAAATGTCGTGGTCACTGGCGGCAAAGCCAGGATCGACGTGTCCTCGGTGGAGAACGCCTCGGTATTCACGGCAAAGGAATTGCAGAAGTTGCCGGTGCAGCGGGAAATCAGTTCGGTGGCGATGCTCGCACCCGGCGTGGTTGCTGGCCCCGAGTCCTACGGCAAGCTGGTCTCGATCGGCGGCGGCTCGGTTGCCGAAAACGGTTACTACATCAACGGTTTCGACATTACCAACCCCCGCAGCTTCATGTCCTACTTCGACGTTCCCTACGAGGCAGTGGGCGAAGCGCAGATCAAGACCGGTGGCTATGGCGCGGAATACGGTCGTTCGCTCGGCGGCGTGCTCAGCCAGAACATCAAGCGCGGCACCAACGAATGGCACTACGGTGCGGCCGTGTATTACACGCCGAATTTCCTGCATGAAAAACAGATCATCAACAAGTCGTTCCGCGAACTCGACTTCAACAATGGTCGCGTACAGACCGGCAACAAGGACGACTCCGTCGATTACCTGAAGTACAACATCTTTGCCAGCGGCCCCATCATCAAGGACAAGCTGTTCTTCTTCGCCCTGTACCAGGGCAAGGGCGACGTGGTGAAGTCCTACGGGAATACGTCGGCCTCCACCTATCGGGACAGGACGCCGCAGGAGCTGGTGAAGTTGGATTGGAACATCACCAACAACCACCATCTCGAACTCCTCGGCGTCAATGCCAAGATCAACATCAACACGGACACATACAACCGCCAGTTGGATGCGAACAACAACCCGATCAACCCGTTCACGAAACAGAATCTGAACTTTGCCGACAACAACGATTTCACTGGCGGCGGCAAGATGGGCGTGTTGCGCTATACCGGCTGGTTCGGCGACAGTTTCACCCTGTCTGCGCAGGCTGGCCGGCTGGATTACATCAACGGCAACTACCGCAAGGAACCGTCGTACGTCAAGTGTCCCTATGTCGTCGATACCGGCCTGGGCGGCACCGAGCAGTACAAGGAAATCGGATGTGCAGTGAGCGATCCCATCTACGGCCCCTGGTACAAGCCGGTCGGGACGGTCGAGAAGGACATCCGCACCGCTTACCGCATCGATGGCGGCTGGCATCTTGGCGACCATGAAATCAAGTTCGGCTGGGATGCGGAGAAGATCTCTTCCAACTCCATCCAGCCCAATTTCGACGGTGGCGCCTGGTACAACTACTTCACGCCGGACGCCAACGGCCAGATGTTCGACTACATGTATTCCTACGGCACCTTCGGAAAACTGGGAAATTACGGAAACAACCTGGTACAGAAACTCGTCGATGACGAAGGCGCAGGCACCTTCCGGTCGAAGAACACCGCCATCTATCTCGACGACAACTGGCATGCCACCAAGAACCTGGTGCTGTACGGCGGCATCCGAAAGGAGACATTCGACAACCACGACCAGCATGGCCATATGTTCATTCGCGCCAATGCACAGTGGTCACCGCGACTGGGCTTCTCCTGGGACGTGAAGGGTGACTCCACCTTCAAGTTGTACGGCACCCTTGGCCGCTATTACATTCCTGCACCTGGCATCCTTGCGATCACCAACGCCCGCTACAACTTCTACACCACGACCTTCCACACCTATGCCAGTCGGGACCCCGCGACGAATGCGCCGACAGGGCTATCGGGGCCGCTGGTCTTCGATACCGTGGACACCGGGCCTTCTTCCTGGAACGACGGAATGGCCAACGGAATCACGGCGTGGAACTTCTCGACGAACCCGCCACAGGATCCGCGGACCGTGGTATCACAGACCCTCAAGCCGATGGGCCAGGATGAGTTGATCCTGGGCGCGCAGTGGGCAGTCGGAAACAACTGGACGCTGGGAATGAAGGCCACCAAGCGCACGGTGTTCAATGGCGTGGACAACTACTGTTACGGATCCGATTATGGTCCGCTGGTGCAGTGGATGAATGCAAACGGCTACCCCAACTACACCTCAGCCGATGCAAAAAGCCGCGGCCAAGCCCGCTGCATTTTCGTCAATCCCGGCGTGGATCCAGTGGTTCCTGTCAAGCTGGATCCCAGTCTCGATGGCGGCCTGGTCAACGCCACCCTGCCCAACAACACGCTGGGCTTGGGCACCGGCTTGCAGCACTACAAGCGCCACTACCAGTCCATGGAGTTGAGCCTTGAGAAGCAGTCCAAGTGGTGGTATCTGAATGCCTCCTACCTGTGGTCGCGCAGCTACGGCAATGTCGAAGGCTATGCCAATTCCTCCTACAACAACGCCATGGGCAACTCCGTCGGCACCACCAGCAAATACAGCGGCGGCGGCGCAACGATCGGGCAGGGAATCAACTTCAACCACCCGATCGTGGACATCGGCTCCTACGGCGATCTGCCCAGCAGCCGAAAGCACACCGTCAAGATCTACGGGTTCGTGAAGCCGTGGGGCGATCAGTTCGAATTCGGCGGCAACCTGATCCTGCAATCCGGGCGGAAATTGTCATGCTTGGGAGCTTCACCCTACTCCGTGGATGATCTGCGAAATGGGTATTCCTACACCGGCGCGGCATACAACGCAGTCAATCCGACTGACATCACGGCGATGCAAGGGTACGCCAATGGAAACGATTCGACCCACTTCTGCCACGACAAGCCATACAACACGACATACACCGACAGCAAGGGCTATACCTATGCCTATGCCTCGTTCGCACCCAGTCTCCATCCGACTGGCACGGCAGGACACACGCCGTTGTACTGGAATTTCGATTTCACGTTCGCCTATATCCCGGACTGGGCGCACAAACGGCTGACCTTCCGCATGAATGTCTTCAACCTGTTCAACCACCACGGTGCGATCGGCAATAACGAGTACCACGACATTCGGCTGTCGCCCAGCGATGCCGCAGCCGCCGGGTTCACCCAGACGGTGAGGCGTAGCGATGGCTCGGTGATCATTGCAGGAGACCCGAACAACACCGCTGCAGACAAGACCGCGCTTGCGACCTACGGCGGCCACTCCGTATTCGGGCCCAATCCGAACTACCTCAACCAGCCCAGCTATCAGTCGCCGCGTTACGTGGAATTCTCGGTGCGTTACGAGTACTGACCACCCTAGGCACTGCTATCTGACCACGCCTGCCGGTTTTTTGCCGGCAGGCGTTTTTCCTTCTGCCATTGCGATACCTTAGGTTCCATGCCGCAAGACGACATCATCGAAGACGCGCTGGCCCAGGTCGCCCGCCTGCTACCCAGCGATCCCGCGCAAGCGCGGGCGCAAGCGCTGGGCATTCTGGCCGCATACCCCGCACACCCCTTTGCCCGGTTGCTGCTGGGCGCCGCGCACAATCGCAGTGGCGACGAACGCAGTGCGCTGTCCGTTCTCGAACCGCTGCTCGAAACGCACCCCGGGTTTGCGGAAGCGCATTACGAACTTGGCGTGGCGCTTGGCATGGCAGAACGCTACGACGAAGCCGTTGATGCCCTGCAAACCGCCACCGGATTGAAACCGGAACTGGCGCAGGCATGGCGCACACTGGCGGAGTTGCACGCGCGGCATGGCAACGTGCGCGCCGCCGCGCTGGCGACTTCGCAAACGCAGTATTGCCTGCGCGATCCGCCGCTGCTACGCACGTCCGAAGCAATCTCCGACGGCAAGTTTCCCGAAGCCGAGGCCTTGCTGCGTGAACATCTCCGCCGCAAACCCGGCGATCCGCTGGCATTGCACCTGATGGCCCGTCTTGCATCCGAGGCCAATGCGCATGAGGATGCCGCCAGGTTGCTGCAGCAATGCCTGCGCCAGATGCCCGGCTTCCTCGCCGCGCGATTCGATCTGGCATCGGCATTGCAACAACTGAAGATGTCGCGCGAAGCGCTGATCGAAGCCGACACCCTGCTGCGTGAAGACCCGGACAATGCCGCCGCCCGCCTTCTGAAAGCGGAACTGCTCCACGATCTGGGCGATCACGATGCCGCCATCGCGTTGCTCGAACCGCTGGCGCGGCAACGCGAGGGGCGTTCGCGGGTGTGGCGAACGCTTGGCAACGTGCTGAAATATGCGGGCCGGCACGACGAGGCGGTGCAAGCCCTGCGTACTGCAGTGGCGCAGTCTCCTGGCCTGGGCGAAGCGTGGTGGGAATTGGCGAATCTCAAAACCCACCGCTTCGATGATGCCGATATCGCCGCCATGGACACGCAATTGCAGCGAGCAACGCTGGATGACAAGCAGCGCGCGCCCATCGAATTCAGTCTGGGCAAGGCATTCGAGGATCGCGGCGACTATGCCAAATCCTTTCATCATTACGCACAGGGCAACGCCGTGCGTCGCCGACAACGGCCCCATGATGCGGCTGCCGACACGGCCAACATGCAACATGCGAAACAGGTCTATACGCCGGAGTTCTTCCGGGCACGATCTGGCTGGGGCAGCACCGCACGCGACCCGATCTTCATCGTCAGCCTGCCGCGCTCGGGCTCGACACTGGTCGAACAGATCCTCGCCTGCCATTCACAGGTTGAAGGGACGACCGAACTGGCGACGATGGGCGCGATCGCGCACCGGCTGGCAAACAGGGGACCGTCATACCACGATGCGGTCGCCGCGCTGGGCGCTGACGAATGTCGCCGGATCGGCGAGCATTACTTGGAGCGCGCACGCGACTATCGCCGTACCGACGCACCGCTGTTCACCGACAAGATGCCGTCTAACCTCGCCCATGTCGCGCTGATCCAGCTCACCTTGCCGAACGCGAAGATTATCGATGTGCGGCGCGACCCGATGGCCTGCGGCTTCTCGGTGTTCAAGCAATGGTTCGCCAACGGCGCCGCCTTCAGCTACGACCTTGCCGACATCGGCCACTACTATCGCGATTACGTCGAACTGATGACGCATTTCGACGCGGCATTGCCCGGACGCGTGCATCACGTGTCCTACGAAACACTGATCGACGACTTCGAATCCGAAGTCCATCGCCTGCTGGACTATTGCGGACTGCCATTCGAACCACAATGCCTGGACTTCCACAAGAATACGCGAGCCGTGCGCACCGCCAGCGCCGAGCAGGTACGGAAGCCGCTGTATCGCGACGCCCTGAACCAGTGGGAGCACTATGCGGAATGGCTTGGACCGCTAGGGGCTGCGCTGGAGATCACGCCGACAATTGCGCACAGCCATCCACCGTGATGCACGCATGGGGTCAGCCACATCGCCCCACGACGTGTCGATTATTTTTTGCGAACTCTTTCAATCACGGCGTCGCGTAGATCGGCGCGCGCACGCCCTGCAGGTCATGCGCGCCATCGCGCGGCTCGACATCGAGGACAATCACTTCATTCCTGCCGCGCTTGAGCCAAACGCCAGGCAGATACAGGCTCTGCTGCGGACCGATGCGCCAGAAACGTCCCAGGTGGTGGCCATTGACGAAGACATGGCCCTTGCCCCAACCCGACATGTCGAGGAAGGTATCGCCGGTCTTGTCGAGATTGAACTCGCCGCGCCAAAATGCGGGTGCTTTCGACGCCACGCGCGCGTTTGCGAATTGCAGCCGCGACAGGTCATCGAGCGGCAGCGTCCATTGCTGCCAACCGCTCAGTTCCTGTTTGCCGAGATGGACGCCTGAAATGATGCCCTTGCGCTCGTCGACCATCTTCGTGGTGTAGTTGATGCGACCTTCGTTCTCAACCAGCAAGTCGAGGGTATCGCCCGCATTCGCCGAGATGTCGAGGCTGCGCTCGCTGGCGATGCGGCGATCGAGCTTGCCACGCGGCTGCCCGTTGATCAGCACATCGACGTAATCACGCGGTTCGCCCAGGGTCAGCTTGCTGCCAGACGTGGCCTGCGGCAACCGGGTGCGATAGAGCGTCAGGCCGAAGTTCTGGCCGAGCTGCTCCATCGTGCGCGGATACTCGCTCTGTTGCGGTACCGACAAACGCGGCAAGGCATCGAGCAGTGACACGGATTGCTTGAGTGCGAAACGCGGAATCGCGATCGCTGCCGCGGTCATGGGCACCTCGGGCAATGTTTCGCCCGGCACCAGGTGTTTGGCGATGACGTTGCGCAAGGCGAAATACTTCGGCGTGGGGCGACCGGATTCGTCCAGAGGCGCATCGTAGTCGTAGCTGGTGGTGTCGGGCTGGTAGGGCTCGGTTCCCGAGAAATTCGCACCGGCGGTAAAGCCGAAACTGGTGCCGCCATGGAACATGTAGAAACTGACGGAAATATTGTTGGCGAGCATCCAGTCGATTTCTCCCGTATGGTCCTCGGGCCGGGTGACGTGGTGCTTTTCACCCCAGTGATCGAACCAGCCCGGATAGTATTCGGCGATCATCCGTGGCGCGCCGGGATGCAGCTTCGCGGTGAGTGCGAACGATGCATTGATGTCTTCTGGCGAGCCGCCCCCGTTGACCAGGGGCACCGCGCCATCCACCAAGCCGCCTTCGAGCATGCTGCGGCTGCCGCCATCGGCGGTGAACAGCGGCACATCGAACCCGGCATCCAGCACTTGCTGCTTCACCGCGCGCATGTAGTCGTGGTCGTTGCCGTATGAACCGTATTCGTTCTCCACCTGCACCATCACGATCGGCCCGCCGTGCGTCACCTGCAGCGGCGCCAGTTCCTGCCCAAGTCGCTTGAGGTAGCGCGCACTGGCTGCCATGAAGCGCGGATCCATGCTGCGCACGCGCAGACCCGGCGTCCGCAGCAACCATGCCGGATATCCGCCGAAATCCCACTCCGCGCAGACATACGGACCAGGACGCAGGATCACGTCCAGCCCTTCTTCCTGTGCGATGCGGATGAATTGCGCTACGTCCTTGTCACCCGAAAAATCCCAATGGCCCGGCTCAGGTTCGTGCAGGTTCCAGAACACATAGGTCTGGATGGTGTTGAGGCCCATCGCCTTCGCCATCTTCATGCGCGCACGCCAGTACTCGTGCGGGATGCGCGCGTAATGCATTTCCGCGGCACGAATGACATGCGGCTTGCCGTCCCGGATGAACTGCCCGTCCTGCACTACCAGGCGATGGCTCGCCAGGGTTTGCGCCTGCGGGGCGACAGCCACCATGGATGCCGTGACGATCATGCCCAGCGCCAGCGCGCACTTGCGAAGTTTCATGGCCTCTCCGGAATTTCGTGAATTGTAGGAATGGATATTGAGCGCAACGCTCACAACTTCGCCAGGCGCCCGCCATCGACATCGAGGCTTGCGCCGCTGATGAACGCCGCATCGGCCGACGCCAGGAAAGCGATCGCCGCAGCCACCGCATCTGGCGTACCGACATCGTCGGGCGCAATGGTTTCAGCGCCGGATTGCAGGTTCGGGTTCGACCACAGCATCGGCGTGTCGACCGCACCGGGCAGGATCGCGTTGGCGCGAATGCCGAGCGGCTTGCCTTCGATCGCCGCGCTGCGCGTCAACGACAGCAACGCCGCCTTGCTCGCTGCATAGGACGCGACCAATGGCGAGGTGGCGCGCGCATGCACGCTGGCGACATTGATGATCGCGCCACCCGCGCGCATATGGCGCAATGCCTGTTGCGTGAACCAAGCCGCACCCAGCAGATTGACGCCGAGCACGCGCTGCCAATCCTCGGGCGCGTGATCGGCCAACGGCTTGAACACCATCATCCCGGCAACATTGACCACGACATCGATCGCGCCGTGGCGCTGCAACGCTTGCGCGCAGGCAACATCGACCTGTTGCGGATCGGCGACATCGCAGGCGATCGCGAACACGTCTTCCGCGCCCGCTGTCTTGCAGGCCGCGATGGCGGCATCGGCATCACCGCCGTGATCGACCAGCGCCAGTCGCGCGCCTTCGGCGGCGAAACGACGCGCGGTCGCCAGCCCGATGCCGCCACAGGCGCCGGTGACGATGACGCTGCGTTGTTCAAAGCGTTTCATGTTCGTGTTCACCATTCGCGGATGCTCCCGTCAGCGCCGCGCCATACCGGATTGCGCCAGGCGTGGCCGATGCGCGCGGCTTCACGCACACGATCCTCGTCGATCTCGATGCCCAGGCCAATGCCATCGAGCGCCGCGACCATGCCGTCGTGGATCGCGAACACCTGCGGATTGCGCAGATAGGTCAACAAGTCGTAACCATCAGTGTTGTAGTGGATGCCGAGTGACATTTCCTGGATCGCCAGATTGGGAGTGGCCAAGCCGACATGCATGCAGGCCGCCAGCGCGATCGGCCCCAACGGACAATGCGGCGCCAGCGCAACATCGTATGCCTCTGCCTGCGCGGCGATGCGCCGGCATTCGGAAATGCCGCCGGCGTGGCTGAGATCAGGCTGGATGATATCGACCGCCGCCGATTCGAAGAACGGCTTGAAGTCCCAGCGACTGTAGAGGCGCTCGCCCAGCGCGACCGGCAACGAAGTCGATTGCGCGAACTGGCGAATCGCCTCCGGATGTTCGCCCAGCAACGGTTCCTCGATGAACAGCGGCTGCAGCGGCTCCAGCAATCGCGCCAGCCGGCGTGCCGCGGGCTTGTGCACGCGGCCGTGGAAATCGAGGGCGACATCGAGTCCGAGATCACGCACAGCGGCCACCCGTGCGATCACTTCGTCGAACGCACGCGGACTCGCCAACCAGTCAATGTCCTCGGTGGCATTCATCTTCACCGCCTTGAAGCCCTGGCGGATGCGCTCGCGCGCCGCGGCCTCGACGTCGGAAGGACGATCGCCGCCGATCCATGCATACACCGGGACGCGTTCGCGCACCCGACCGCCCAGCAATTGCCAGACCGGGACGCCGAGCGTGCGGCCCTTGATGTCCCACAACGCCTGGTCGAGCCCCGACAACGCCGACATCAACACCGGTCCGCCGCGGTAGAACCCGAGCCGATATGCGGTCTGCCAGATGTCCTCGATGTTGGCGGCATCCGTGCCGATGAAACGATCGCGCAGTGCGGCGTACGCGCCTTCGACCGCCTCGGCATGCCCTTCCAGGCTGGCTTCGCCCCAGCCGACCGCACCGGACTCGGTCTCGACGCGCACGAACAGCCAGCGCGGCGGCGTGCGGAAGGTTTCGATGCGAACGATCTTGCCCATGGGTCCCTTTGCCTACGCGGCGGTGCGGCTTTACAGCCCCATATTTATCATATAAAAGGGTTCGCAACCACCGTTCCCGCCCAATCGAGAGGCTCCGCCCATGCTGGCTCCCGTCGATATCGCCGTCCTCGCAGCCTATGGGCTGGCAATCTTCGCCCTTGCGCAATGGGTGTCGCGGGAACGCAGTGGCCACCGCAAGGACAGCAGCGACTATTTCCTCGCCGGGAAAACCCTGCCATGGTGGGCCATTGGCGCATCGCTGATCGCTGCCAACATCTCGGCTGAACAGATCATCGGCATGTCAGGCTCGGGCTATGTGATCGGGCTGGCGATCGCCTCCTACGAATGGATGGCCGCACTGACGCTGGTGATCGTCGGCAAGTATTTCCTGCCGATCTTCCTCGAGAACGGCATCCACACCATGCCGCAGTTCCTCCAATTGCGGTATGGCGCGCGCATCTGCAAGCTGATGGCGGTGTTCTGGCTGGGCGTATACGTCTTCGTCAACCTGACGTCGATCCTCTGGCTCGGATCGCTCGCGGTCCACGCGGTGGCCGGCATCGACCAGACCACCGCGCTGTTGGCGCTGGGTGCGTTCGCCCTCGTCTACCAGCTGTACGGCGGCCTCAAGGCGGTGGCATTGACCGACATCGTGCAGGTCGCATTGCTGGTCGCCGGCGGGCTGGCAATCGATGCCATCACGCTCAACCGCATCTCCGATGGTCACGGCATCGTCGCCGGATTCACCACGTTGCTTCAACGCGCACCGGAACATTTCCACATGATCCTGTCGCGCGACAACCCGCACTACATGGATCTTCCGGGATTGTCGGTGCTGATCGGCGGACTGTGGGTGATGAACCTGTCGTACTGGGGCTTCAACCAATACATCATCCAGCGCGCACTGGCCGCGAAGTCCTTGCGCGATGCCCAACGCGGCGTCACCTTCGCCGCCTATCTCAAGTTGCTGATGCCGGTGATCGTGGTGCTGCCGGGCCTGGCCGCGGTGTTGCTGGCACCCGGCCTCGCCAAGCCCGACCAAGCCTATCCGGCGATGATGGGCCTGCTGCCGAGCGGCTTCCTCGGCCTGGTGTTCGCGGCATTGATCGCGGCGATCGTGGCCTCGCTGGCATCGAAGATCAACAGTGTCTCGACCATCTTCACCCTCGATCTCTATGCCGGTTGGAAGCCCGCTGCCAGCCAAGCCCAACTGGTGCGCGTCGGTCGCATCGTCGCCACCATCGCGGTCGTGCTGGCGGCGCTCACCGCCAAACCGCTGCTCGGCCACTTCGACCAGGCCTTCCAATACATCCAGGAATTCACCGGATTTTTCACGCCCGGCATCTGCGTGATCTTCCTGCTCGGCCTGTTCTGGAAACGCGCCAGTGAAGCCGGTGCGCTCACCGCGGCAATCGGTTCGGCGCTGTTGTCGCTGCTGTTCAAGCTGTGGTGGCCGGCGTTGCCGTTCATGGATCGCGTCGGGCTGGTGTTCCTGCTCGCGCTGGCCGGCGCGATCATCGTCTCGCTGCTGCGTCCCGCGCCGCAAGACGGCAATCGCATCGATGTGCGCAACATCGATTACCGCACATCGCGCGGCTTCAACATCGCCGCCCTCGGCATCGTGCTGGTCCTGTCCGCCCTTTACGTCACCTGGTGGTGACAGTGCAGCCGATCGACATCCTGGCGGTGAACTGCCTGCATGGCGAAGGCGTGCAATGGAATCCGGACGATGGTTGCCTGTGGTGGACCGACATCAGCGCCTCCATGCTGCATCGCTGGCATCTCGACACGCGCACCCACACCACGTTCGCCACGCCGGAACGGCTCGCCAGCTTCGCCTTCATCGATGGACGGCGCGACCTGCTGTGCGCATTCGCGCGTGGATTCGCGTTGTTCGATCCGTTTGCGGGAACGCTCTGCCCGATCGAACAACCGGAACCGGAAGGCAGCGGGCGACGCTTCAACGATGGCCGCGCCGATCGCCAGGGTCGCTTCTGGGTCGGGACGATGGTCGAAGATCACGCGCGCGCCGAAGCCTTCAGTGCAAGTCTGTACTGCATGGATCGCGATGGCGATCTGCACGTGCGTGAGCGTGGCATCGGCATCTCCAATGGCCTGTGCTGGAGCCCCGACGGCAGCCGCATGTATTTCGCCGATTCGACACGACGCACGATTTCCGTCTACGACTTCGACATCGATTCCGGGGAAATTTCCACGCGCCGGGAGTTCGCCCGCTTGCCCGAGGGCGCGGAACCGGACGGCGCCTGCGTCGATGCCGAGGGCTGCCTGTGGAGTGCGCATTGGGGCGCGGGCCAGGTGGTGCGCTATGCGCCGGACGGCACGATTCTCGACACCATCCCCATACCGGCGACGCAACCGACTTGCGTGGCCTTTGCCGGGCCGCGACTCGATCTGCTGTGCGTGACATCGGCACGCATCGGATTGGATGAGGCTGCACTCGCGCGACAGCCCCATGCCGGGAATCTGTTCGTATTCAAGACCGGCGCCACGGGTCTGGCAGAATCCAGGATGAGCAACGACTTCGACCCGCTCAGCAGACGACACATGCGATGACGCGCATTGCGAACACCCACAACCTGACGCGACGACTGGTGGACACGCTGGGCATCGCGATCGTCACCGGAACCTACGGGCCGGGCCGCCCGTTCCCGACCGAAGCGCAGTTGTGCATCGAACTGGGGGCGAGCCGCAGCGTGCTGCGCGAAGCGGTGAAGATGCTCACGGCCAAGGGGTTGCTCAGCGCGCGCCCGCGCCGCGGCACCATCGTCGAACCGGAAGCGTACTGGAACCTGCTCGATCCCGATGTCCTGCGCTGGACGCTGGAACGCAAGTTCTCGCCGGAGTTGCTCGCCGAATTCACCCAGATGCGCTTGGCGATCGAACCGCGCGCCGCGATGCTGGCCGCGCACCAGGCCACGCCGGCGGCCTTGCAAGCCATCGAACACGCACTGGAGCGCATGCGCGCGGCAGAAAACGGCACGGACGACCCGCTTGAATCCGATATCGCCTTCCATGTCGCTGTGCTCAGCGCCAGCGGGAATCGCCTGTATGCGCAGCTGCGCGACCTGGTGGCGACGGCGCTGCGCTTCTCGATCCCGCTCACCAATCGCACCAAAGGCGTTGCACTCGCCAACGTGGCCGATCATCGCCGCGTCTACACCGCGATCGTCGCCGGCAATGGCGTGCGCGCCTTCCGCGCAATGGAAGCGTTGCTGAGCGAAGTCATGCAGTTGATCGAAGCCCAACCCGCAAGCACACCGCGCGGCCACGGTCGCACCAAGGGCTGAAGACGATGGCGAAGATGTCGATGCTGATTGGCGGCGATTGGGGCGGCAGCAATCTGCGCCTGTTCCGCTATGACGAAAACGGCGTCGTGCTGGAAACGCGCGAGCGCACGGCCGGCGTGCTGGCCGTTGCCGATGGCACATTCGAGGCCACGTTGACTGCGCATCTCGGCGATTGGCTGGACGCCGCGCCCGTGCGCATTGTCCTGAGCGGAATGATCGGCAGCCGCCAGGGTTGGCAGGAAGCGTCCTATGCCCCGTGCCCCGCCGATGCAGAGGCGATCGCGGCACTGGCGCAGCGGGTGGCGAGTCCATTGGGCGATGTCCGCATCCTGCCCGGCGCGCAAGTCACGCGCGTGGATGGCTGCATCGACGTGATGCGCGGCGAGGAAACCCAGGTCTTCGGGGTCCAGTCGATGGGCGCACGCGCTGGCGATACCGCCACGCGACTGGTCGTCATGCCAGGCACGCACAGCAAATGGGTTCGCATCGAAGGCGGACGCATCGTCGATTTCACCACCTACATGACGGGCGAGTTGTACGCCGTGCTGAAGACGCACTCGATCCTCGGCCGCCTGATGGACGGCGACGCCGCGGATGCGCACGCATTCGCCACCGGCGTGCAACGCACACTTGCCGATCCGGCATTGTCGAAATGGCTGTTCTCGGCGCGAAGCGAAGGCCTGTTCGGGCGGATCGCACCCGTTGCGCTGGCGTCCTACCTGTCGGGCTTGCTGATCGGCGCCGAAGTTGGCGCGGCGATGCGGGAGACCGATGTGCGCAGTGCAACGATCGTCGCCACGCCGGAGCTCGCACGCAACTATCGCATCGCGTTGCAGCTTGCGGGATTCGATACGATCGAAGTGGTCGATGGCGCCCAGGCATCAGCGGCTGGCCTGTGGCGATTGGCGAATGCGTTGCCGCTTGATTCGGGAGTGCGGGAATAATGGAATGGAACGAAGTCTTGCAGCAATTGCCGCTGATCGCGATCCTGCGTGGCATCCGGCCGGATGAGGCCGCCACCGTCGCGATCGCGCTCTGCGATGCGGGAATCCGCTGCATGGAAGTCCCGCTCAATTCGCCATCGCCGCTGGAAAGCATCGCGCGGATGCGCGCTGCAGTCGGCACGCGCGCATTGATCGGTGCCGGCACCGTGCTGCATGCGTCGGCGGTTGCAGACATCGCCGCTGCTGGCGGCCAGCTGATCGTTTCCCCGAATTGCGATGTCGATGTGATCGCAGCGGCCAAGCGCGCGGGACTGGTCTCGCTGCCGGCCTTCCTCACGCCCAGCGAGGCATTCCGCGCCATTGATGCAGGCGCGGACGGGTTGAAGCTGTTTCCGGCCGAAGCGGCAATGCCTGCGGCCCTGAAAGCGATGAAAGCGGTACTCCCGCGCGAAATGCCGGTCTTCCCTGTCGGCGGCATCGAACCGGAATCGATGCCCGCGTATCGCCGGGCAGGCGCCGCCGGGTTCGGCATCGGTTCGGCGATTTACGCGCCGGGCCGCGATGTTGCCGAGATCGCCGCGCGTGCTACGGCATTCGTCAGCGCATGGGGAACGGACTGCGCCTAGTGCGCGCAGTCCACCACGTGCTCCGCTTCGTTCAACGCACCCAGCGCGACGCGCGACATCGACAGTTGTAGTTGTCCGACGGACTGCAATTGCAGCACGGCATCCAACCTTGTCATGTCCGCACCCGCGCGTGCGAGACATTTCAGCGGCACACCCAATGTCGTCCACTGGTGCATCGGGAGCTTGGCCAAGGCAGCGCCGACAGGTACCGAACCGCCACAATTCGCGCCACATGACATGCCGATCGAAACGTCACCCGTCGGTGCCGACTCCTGCCGCAGGCTCACGATCAACATCACGTCGCCGTTGGTTTCGCGCTGCATATCGACAGGCGTCTTCGTTGCGAGCACCAGCGATGCCGGTTGCGTGCCCGACCAAGTGAAACGACGCGCATCTTCTTGCGCCAGATGGTCCACCGCAGTCACCTGCAGGCTGCCATCCGCCAACAACGCCGGAACCGTGGCCGCCGGCATGTGCGCCTGCGACGCGCTGGACAATTGCATGGCGATACCCAGCGCAGGCTTGCCCTTGATGAAATACACGCCGCTGCCGGCGACTTCACCCGAGATTCCGGAATCTTCCGGCAATGCAGCCAGGTCACTCTTGTCGGCGTACGTCCGGCCGAAGCCGAACGGGAACAGTGGATCGTAGTTCTTCTGCCCCACGTTGTTTGCATACTGATCTGCGCGCTTCGGCCAACTGAAGCCGAGCTTGCCGCGGAAGTCGAACTGCACGCCGCCATCCGGCTTGCGCAACAGGACATCGGCGATGCCGCCACCTTCCGACCCCGGCAGCCACGCCGCGACAAAGGCATCGGCGGCATTGATTTCGCGATTCACCCACAGCGGCCGTCCGCTCAGGAACACCGCAACCACCGGAATATGCTCGGCCTTGAGCCGCTTCAGTAGTTGCAGATCGGTATCGTTACCCGGCTTGTAAAGCAGGTTGGGAATGTCGCCCTGGAATTCGGCATAGGGATCTTCACCGAAGACAACGATCGCGACATCCGGCTTTTTCGCGTAACGACCATCGATCGCGTGCTCGGCGCTGCCACCCGCGGCTTTCACCTGTTGCGCGATGCCTTCGTAGATCGTGTCGGCATTGGGATAATCCGCGCGCACGGTCCCGGTCCCCTGCCAGTTGAGTGTCCAGCCGCCGGCCTGCTTGCCGATGTCATCGGCGCCATCGCCAGCGACGAGGATGTGCTGCTTCGGCGAGAGCGGCAACAACGCGTGATTGTTCTTCAGCAACACCAGCGATTCGCGCACAGCCTGCCGTGCGATGGCCCGATGTTCGGGCGAACCCAACAATTCGAACTTCCCGCCAACCGCGCGCATTGACGGTTTCCCTGCCGAGAACAGGCCAAGGCGGAATTTCACCCGCAGCACGCGACGCACTGCATCATCGAGCCGTGCTCGGCTGATCGTGCCCGCCTTCACCGCAGCCACGGTGGATTCGTAAAAGCCCTTCCAGCTGTCCGGCGCCATCACCATGTCCAGGCCGGCATTGATCGTGGCCGGGCAATGGGTGGTATCACAGCCCTTCACTTGCGCGTGACCGTTCCAATCACCGACGACGAAACCACCGAAGTTCATGCGCCCTTTCAACACATCCGTGAGCAGGTGCCGGTTACCGTGCATTTTCTCGCCATTGATGCTGTTGAACGATGCCATCACCGACTGTGCACCGGCGGCGATGGCTGGCGGATAACCCGCTGCATGGATGCGCACCAACGTGGCTTCATCGACCGCGGTATCGCCCTGGTCCTTGCCGTTGGTCGTCCCGCCATCGCCGAGGAAATGCTTGACGGATACCATCACGTGCCTGCCATCGAGAAACTGCCGCGTGCCGACCTTGCCCTGCAGTCCTTCGACCATCGCGCCCGCATAGCTGGCAACGACATCCGGCGATTCCGAATAGCCTTCGTAGGTGCGGCCCCAGCGATCGTCCTGTGGCACGGCGACGGTCGGTGCGAACGCCCACTCCATGCCGGTCACGCGGGTCTCGACAGCGGTGACTTCGCCGATTTTCTTCATCAGGGCCGGGTCGCGCATGGCGCCCAGTCCGATGTTGTGGGGGAATAGCGTTGCGCCGACGATATTGCTCTGCCCGTGCACGGCATCGATGCCGAAAAGAATCGGGATCGCCTTGCCGCCCTGCGAGGTATCCATCGATGCGTCGTAATACGCATCGACCAGTTTCAGCCACTCTGCCGGGCTGGCATTGTATTTTCCGCCCGGATCGGAATTGCCGCCGGCCAGCACCGAACCCAGATGATATTTGCGCACGTCGTCCGGCGTGAGGCTGGCGATGTCACCCTGCACCAGCTGGCCGACCTTGTCTTCCACCGTCATTGTCGCCAGCAAGGCGGTGATGCGCTTTTCCAGTGCGGGATCATTCGGCAGCGGCCACTTCACTGCCGGCCACGGCGAGGCATGCGTCGCCTTTTCGGCAGCGAACGCCGGCGTTCCCGTCACGCCACTCCCCACCGTGACCAGTGCAAGCGCCGCGACCAGCAGCGTTTTCGACATCATCGAATGCATTCCGCTCATCCTTCCATCTGCTCCAGCTCCTTGCCCTTGGTTTCGTGCACGTAACGCAGCACGAAGAACACCGAGACCACCGCCGACGCGAGGTAGATGCCATAGGTCGCAGCCAGGCCGATGCCGGAGAGAAGCAGCGGGAAAGTCATGGTGATGGCGAAGTTGGACGTCCATTGCGCGGCACCCGCCACCGCCAGCGCGGAGCCGCGAATCTGGTTGGGGAACATTTCGCCGAGCATCACCCACATCACCGGCCCCCACGAAACGTTGAAGAACACCACATAGGCATTCGCCGCCACCAGGGCCAGCGTCCCCATGCCGCCAGACAGTTTCAGATGACCATCGACCAGCGCGCCGCTGGCGAACGCCCACACCACCAACGCAAGCGCCACCGCCATGCCCGCCGATCCCACCCACAGCAGCGGCTTGCGGCCGACCTTGTCGATCAGGAGCACGGTCACGATGCAGGCGCCGATGGACAACGCGCCCGACAGCACGTTGATCAACAGCGCGTCGTTTTCAGAAAACCCCACGGCCTGCCACAACACCGCGCCGTAGTAAAACACCACGTTGATGCCGACCAGTTGCTGGAACGTCGCCAGGCCGATGCCCACCCAAACGATGGGGCGCATCTTGCCGGTGGCCTTGTTGACGAGATCCGACAGGCGTGGCCGATGGTGGTCCTGCGACAGCGAGGCATCGATTTCAGCGTACTTGGCCTGTGCATCGTTCGCACCGAACAAGCGGGTCAACACTGCAAGCGATTCATCCTTGCGACGCTTCACCGCCAGATAGCGCGGGCTTTCCGGAATGGTCAGCAACAACACCAGGAACAATGCCGAGGGAATCGCCATCATCCAGAACATCCAGCGCCACGCCGCGTGTCCGCCCCACAGCGCTTCGGTTGACGCGCCGGCTGCCTTGGCCAGCAGGTAGTTGCTGAGAAACGCGGCGAACAGTCCACTGATGATGGCGATCTGCTGCACGGTGGCCAGGCGTCCGCGATAACGCGCGGGCGCCACTTCGGAAATATAGGCCGGCGACATCACGCTGGCCGCGCCCACCGCAAAGCCACCCAGCAGGCGTGCGGCGATGAACATCGTCGAGCTGTTGGCCGCGCCTGCACCCAACGCCGAACACAGGAAGAGCACCGCAGAGATGATGAGCACGCTGCGCCTGCCCCAGAGATCGGCAAGGCGGCCGGCGAAGAACGCGCCGACCGCGCACCCCAGCAGCATCGACGCCACCTCGAACCCGGTGCCGGCGG
The DNA here is from genome assembly GCA_018242465.1 of Pseudomonadota bacterium. GTDB lineage: Bacteria > Pseudomonadota > Gammaproteobacteria > Xanthomonadales > Xanthomonadaceae > Solilutibacter. The sequence continues at coordinate 45,276 of JAFEBY010000105.1, forward strand.
AACTGGAATGGAATGCCTGCTTCAGACCGTCCACGGTGCCGTTGATGACGCCGCTATCGAAGCCAAACAGAAACCCCCCGATCGTCGCCACCACGCTGATCAGCACGATCAACCTGGTATTTTCACCCGTACCTGCCATCTGGTTCATGCGCTTCGTCCCGTCTCTCTTGTTGTTGTCGTGTCGCGCGCCGTTCAGCGCAGCAGGTACTGGTTGAGCAGATTTTCGTAACGTTCCTGTTTGCCGCTGACTTGCATCGGCGAGTGATGATTCGCGGCCAACGCAACAAGATCGCCCAGTGCAAACCGACCTTCCGCGAAGGCCTTGCCATCGCCACCATCGAAACTAGCGTAGCGCGTCTTGCGCCACTGTTCCCACGGCGAATCCGTCAACAGCGCATGCGCCACTTCCAGCCCGCGCGCGAATGCGTCCATGCCGCCGATGTGGGCGATGAACAAGTCTTCCATGTCGACGGATTCGCGCCGGGGCTTCGCATCGAAATTCAGGCCGCCTTCCAGGCCGCCCTGGCGCAGCACGACCAGCATCGCGCCAACGGTGTCATAGAGATCAGTGGGGAACTGGTCGGTATCCCAACCGTTCTGGGCATTGCCGCGATTGGCATCGATACTGCCGAGCAGCCCGTGATCGCTTGCGACTTGCAGGTCGTGCTCGAAGGTATGGCCGCTCAAGGTCGCGTGATTCGCCTCGATGTTGAGCTTGAAGTCCTTGTCCAGTCCGTGCTCCCTGAGGAAGCCGACCACCGTTGCGCTGTCGAAGTCGTATTGGTGCTTCATCGGCTCCATCGGCTTGGGCTCGATCAGGAAATTGCCCTTGAGGCCGATGCTGCGACCGTAATCACGCGCCATCGTGAGGAAACGGGCGAAATGCGCCAATTCGCGTTTCATGTCGGTGTTATGCAAGCTGGAATAGCCTTCGCGGCCACCCCAGAAGACATAATGCTCGCCGCCGAGTTCCACGGTTGCGTCCAATGCATTCTTCACCTGCACCGCTGCACGCGCGACCACGCTGAAATCCGGATTGGTCGCAGCGCCGTTCATGTAGCGCGGATGCGAGAACAGGTTGGCCGTGCCCCACAGCAACTTCACGCCAGTGGCATGTTGACGCTCCTTGGCCAACGCGACCAGGTGCTTGAGATTCTTTTCATAAGTGCCGATGTCATCGGCGTCCGGCGCCAGATCGACATCATGAAAGCAGTAGTACGGCGTGCCGAGTTTGCTGAAGAATTCGAATGCGGCATCCACCTTGGCTTCCGCCGTCGCCATCGGCGAACCCGCATCCCATGGAAACCTTCGGGTTCCCGGGCCGAATGGATCGGCACCGGCATTGCAGAAGGTATGCCAGTAGCACGTTGCGAAACGCAGGTGTTCGCGCATGCTCTTGGTGCCGACCTTCTTGTCGGCATCGTAGACCTTGAACGCAAGCGGATTGTCGGAGCCGCCTCCTTCGAACGGGATGCGGCCGATGCCGGGGAAATACTCGCGATTGCCGGTGAAGATTGTGCTCATGATGCATTCCTGTCACAAATGGGACGATCCGGCGTGCTCCGCACGTTCGAGATCGAGGTAATGGAGATAACGCCGATAGGCGGCGGCGTAGGCGTTTGTGTTGCGTGGATTCGGGTTCGCGGAATGTGCAGCATCAAAATCGACGTGGTCGCGACAGATGACCATTGGCTCGATGTCCTCGCCCGCCGCCCGCCGCGTCGCCCACAGCGCTTGCAGGGCTGCACCGAAGGCCGCGCCCTCGGCCTGTCGCGGCACGTCCACAGGAAGGCCAAAGACGTCCGCGACCATCTGTCGCCATGCCGCGCTGTGGGCGCCCCCGCCGGTCAGCACGATGCGTTCGAAGACCATGCCTGCGCGTACGAATGCGTCGAAGCCGTATTTCAGGCAATAAGTCGCACCTTCCATCGCTGCCCGATACAGGTGCGCGGCATCGTTGTTGATCATGTCCATGCCATGCAGCGAGGCGCGCGCCCGCGGCAGGTCCGGCGTGCGTTCGCCATTGAAGAACGGCAGCATCGTAAGGCCGCTCGCACCCGGCATCGTGGTCGCAAGATGGGCGTCGCCATCGCGGACGGAAAAGCCGCACAGCTTTGCCACCTGCTCGGTCGCGACGGTGCAGTTCATCGTGCAGATCAGCGGCAGCCAGCCGCCGGAAGACGAGCAGAACGCCGCCCATTCGCCGGTTGCGCTGATGACCGGCGCATCCGAGTACGCGAACAGCGTGCCCGAAGTGCCAAGGCTCATCACCAGTCGCCCCGGCGACACCGCACCAGTGCCCCAGGCGGCCATCATGTTGTCACCGCCCCCTGTCGCCACTTTCGTCGTTGCCGGCAGGCCGAGTTGCGCGGCGATGACGGGATCGACGTCGAACATTGCATCCGGCTCGACGATCGGCGGCAGGCACGCCACAAGATCGCGTTGCGCATCGGTGGCATGCAACAGTTCCTTCGACCATCGTCGCGTGCGCACGTCCAGCCAGCCGGTGCCCGAGGCATCGCCCCATTCGCAGAAACGCTTGCCGGTGAGCACGAAATTCAGGTAATCGTGAGGCAGCAGAATCGTCACCAGCTTCGCGTACGCATCAGGACGATGCTTGCGCGTCCACGGCAATTTCGATGCGGTATAGCCCGGCGGAATCGGATTGCCGGCCAACTCGATGCAACGGAATGCCCCACCTGCGGCATCCATGATTTCATCGCATTCGAGCGAAGTGCTGGTATCGCACCACAACTTGGCCGGTGCCAGCACATTGCCATCGGCGTCCACGGGCACGAGGCCATGCTGCTGACCGGATACCGCGAGCGCGACGATGCGTGATCGCACGCCAGCGTCGATGCGCGCGAAGCAGTCACGCAGCGCCTGGATCCAATCCGCAGGGTTCTGCTCCCGACTGCCGTCGTCACGGCTCGCCAGTTCCAGGCACTCACTGGCACTGGCAATCACCTGCTTCGTGGCGGCGTCGTACACCACCACTTTCAGGCTTTGGGTCCCTGCATCGATGCCGGCGTACAGGCTCACGCGCGCACCAGCCGGTCGCCGTGCAGGACGACGTCCACGGCCTCGTTTGCCTTCAACCGCAATTCCATCGTGTCGTTCCGATACGCAAGTGCGTAGTCCCCGCCTTTGTCGCTGTGCAACGTGGCCTTTGCGAGTCGCCCTTCGCGCCATGCCAGATCGATGCTGGCGGCATTGCGCACACGCAAGCCCCGCACTTCGCCTGTCGGCCACGCCTTCGGCAATGCGGGCAGCAGGAATACCGTGCCACCCCAGCTTTGCATCAGCATCTCGGTGATGCCGGACGTTCCGCCGAAATTGCCGTCGATCTGGAACGGTGGATGGGCGTCGAACAAGTTGGGATACGTGCGCTGCGGCGTCAGCAGCATTGCCAGCACCTTGTACGCGTGTTCGCCATCGCCCAGACGTGCCCACAGGTTCAAGCGCCAGGCGATGCCCCAACCCGTTGCATCGTCGCCGCGCAATTCCAGCGAGCGGCGCGCGGCGGCCGCAAGTTCCGGCGTGTCACGCAAATTGATCTGGCTGGATGGATGCAATGCGTACAGGTGCGAGACATGGCGATGGTGTGGCTCCGGCGCCTGCATGTCCCAATCCTGCTGCCATTCCTGCAATTGCCCCGCCTTTCCGATGCGATGCGGCGGCAGCTGTTCGCGCAACGCAGCGAGCTTGCCCGCGAAGTCGCCATCGACACCGAGAATCCGAGTGGCATGGATGCAGTGATCGAACAGATCGCGCAGCAGTTGCGCGTCCATCGATGGCCCGGCACACACCGCAGCGCCAAATGGGTGCCTGTTTTCCGGGGAAACCGACGGATTAGTCACCATCGCCCCGGTACGAGGATCGCGCAGGAGCGTGGCCATGAAGAACTCGGCGGCCCCCTTGAACAGTGGCCACACCGATGCGAGATACGCGCGATCGCGCCCGTAATCCCAGCGATCCCACAATTGCTGCAACAGCCATGCGCCGCCCATCGGCCACAGCGCCCATTGCGCGCCATCCGGCGGCGTCGCAACGCGCCACAGATCGGTGTTGTTATGCGTCACCCAGCCCGGCGCGCCATACATGCGGTGCGCGACATCGGCGCCGGTGACGGCAAGTTCGCGAACCATCATTTCCAGCGGCGCCACGCATTCGCCCAGTGCGCCGGCTTCCGCCGGCCAGTAATTCATTTCCGTGTTGATGTTGAGCGTGTACTTGCTCTCCCACGGCGGCGCCATGCGATCGTTCCATATGCCTTGCAGGTTGGCCGGCTGGCCGCCCGCACGGGAACTGGCGATCAACAGATATCGCCCGTATTGGTGATAGAGCGCCGCCAGCGACGGGTCATCACCTTTCGCATATTCGCGCACGCGCTCATCGGTGGGTCCTTGCGCGGCGGCGGTATGCCCGAGATCAAGCGCGACCCGCCGGAATAGCGCGCGATGATCGCTCTGGTGGCGCTGCAACAGACGGGCAAGGGGGATCGCGCATACAGCTGCGAGTCGTGTCGCGGTGTCCCGCAATGGATCGCCACCGACGTCATCGAAAGCGCGGTGACTGGTGCCGGAGACGATGCGCAGGATCACGGCATCGGCGTCACGGACGACCAGGCGATCGCGCTCGACGTGGACGCTCCCGCCCTCTGTCTGCACATGCACGCGCAAAGCGAAACGCAATGCGCCGCCGATGCCGTTGGCATCGGCATTGCGCCCGCTGAACAACAGACCGTGGCCATCGACCGCTTCCACCCGGCCCGATTGCGGACTGTCGATGCCGATGCGCAGCGATATGCCGCCTGGCCGCGCGCAGGCAACATGCACCACGATGCAGCCGTCAGGTGCAGATGCGAAGACGGTGCGGCGTATGCGTGCATCGCCAGTACCGAATACGGTATTGGCCACTGCACCATCAAGGTCGAGCTCGCGCTGGTAGTCGCGGGTGTTGTCGACGCGGTCGTGATCGATCAACAGGTCTGCCAGCGGCTGGTACGGCATCTGCTTGACCGGCCGCGAGATCAGCGTGTCGTCGGCGAGCCGCTCCGCGTCGGCGTAGTGACCTGCAAAGATCAACTCACGCACCTTTGCCAACGTTGCACGCGATTGCGGGTTCACCGCCGTATACGGACCGCCGGCATAGAGCGTGGCCTCGTTCAACTGGATGCGCTCATGGACGGCATCGCCCCACACCATCGCGCCGAGGCGGCCATTGCCGACCGGCAACGCTTCGACCCATTGCGTGGCCGGTTGCCGGTACCACAATCGCAACGGCGAGGAACTCGCATCATCGATCGCGACACCGTCAACAGATGCGGATGCGTCCATCCGGGTTGCATCGCCATCACCGGCAAAGGCGATCCCGCCGGCACCGGCTGCAGCCAGTGCCGCCGTCGCTTTCAGCAAGTCGCGCCGGCTGAGCACCATCGTTCAGCGCTTCCGCACCACGATCGCCGCGCCGTCGTAGCGCACGCTGACATCCGCCTTCGGCTCGATCGCACCCGCATCTGCGCGCGGCCCGTCGATGAAGCGCACGCGGATTTCCCGTTTCGCCTGCATCCCCGGATACCCGCCCTGTCGCGCGCCGATGCCGAGCTCGCCAAGCCTGTCGTTCCACGTCAGCGGGATGCGGCTGAACTCGCCGCGCTCGTAACCGTAGTTGCGACCGTTGTCTTCGTACAGGGAGAAGCTGCCATCGCTGCCGGTGTAGACATCGATCGTCAACGGCGCATCGGGCTGCTCATCGACGTACTTCTGCACCACGGTACGCGGCACGATGGCACCCGCGCGGACGAACAACGGCATGCGTTGCAGCGGCGCCGCCGCCGTGATGGTTTGACCGCCATTGAAGCGCTTCCCGGTTTCAAAATCGATCCACTTGCTGCCCGCCGGCAAATACACCGGTCGCATCGTCGCCTTGAATCTGGTCACCGGCGCGACCAGGAACGCCGGACCGAACAGGTATTCGTCGGCCACGTCGCGCGCCTTCGCGTCATTCGGGAAATCCATCGCCAGTGCGCGCAGGATGGTGCCGTCTTTCTGGTACGTGTCGCCAGCCAGCGTATAGACGTAGGGCAGCAGCGAATAGCGCAGCTTCAGGTAATGCACGAAGCTGTCGTACTCCGGCGTTCCCGGCGGTGCGATGTTCCAGATTTCTCGATACGGCGGTTGGCCGTGCAGGCGGAAAATCGGCACGAATGCGCCGTACTGGAACCAGCGCAGGTTGAGCGCGCGCCATTCGGCAACATCCGCCGGATTTTGATCGATGTAGCGCTGCTCGGGCGCGAAACCGCCGATATCGAAACTGACATTGGGGATGCCGGCCATCGAAGCATTGACCAGGCCCGCGATCTGCTCCTCCATGTTGTCCCAACGCGGCACGATGTCGCCGCTCCAGAACGCAGAAGCGTTGCGTTGCTGACCGGCGAACGCGGCGCGCGACAGGATGAAGACGCGCTTGTCGGGATTCACCTCGCGCGACCCGCGATACACCCCGCTGGTGTGCGCCAACGGATAGGAATTGAAGTATTCGTCCACCGGGCCGAGCGCGGTCGGCGTGGTGCGTGCCTTGCGTTCGGCCACGTTGATGCTGTCCTGCTGATCAGGCTCGCTGGCGTCCAGCCACCAGGCATCGATGCCTTTGCTGTTGAGCTTGGCGTTCACCTGGCGCCAAAAAATGTCCTGCGCGTCCTTCGAGTACGGATCGTAGAAGGAATTGAGATAGCCATCGCCGATCCAATCGCGCACGCCGATCCGGATCGGTCGCTGGTAGATGTGCCCAGCCTTGTCCAACTCCTTGTAATTCTCCGTGGTCGGATAGAACTTCGGCCACACCGAGATCATGATCTGCGCATGCTGATCGTGCACGTGCTTGATCATGCCGACGGGATCCGGGAAGAACTGCTTGTCGAAATCGTGCGAGCCCCACGCATTCACCGGCCAGTACGACCAGTCCAGCACGATGTTGTCCAGCGGCAGCCCGCGCTTGCGGTATTCATCGACGATGCCGGTGAGTTCGTCGCCGGTCTTGTAGCGTTCGCGACTTTGCCAGAAGCCGTACGCCCACTTCGGCAACAGCGTGGCCTTGCCGGTCAACTGGCGATAGCCCGCCAGCACTGCGTCACCACTGTCACCCGCCACCACGTAATAGTCGATCATCTGCCCGGCTTCGGACCAGATCGACAGATCGTTCGCTTCTGCCGCCGGCAGCGGATCGCGATGCAGCAGCGCGATATAGGCCGGATCGAGCATGTTCCACTCGACCTTGATGGCGTGCCTTTCGCCCGCCTTCAGATCCAGTGCGAATTCATGATGCCAGGCATTCCAGTTCTGCCGCCATTTATCGAGCACCAGTTTGCCGTCGATCCACAGCTTGGCGTATTCGCTGTTGTAGAGCGAGAAGGTGTGATGGCCACTGGTCTTCGCCGCAAAACTGCCCTGCCACGTCACCAGCGCACGCTGGTTCTTTCCGGGCAACGCCTCTTTGGGGAAGCGTTCGTAATCTTCGCGGTATTGATAGTCGATCCCTGTTTCCCCGCGCGTGAGCCTGGGCGTGCCGTTGATGGAATACGTCGCTGTCAACGCGCCAGGCTTGCCCTTGGCATCCCAGATCTTCAGGGATTCGCCGAACGGACGCAGCCCCCGCGGATCGCCGTAACGGGTGATCGCATTGTTGTCCCAGAGGATGCCGTAATGGCGGCTGGACACGAGATACGGAATCGGCTTGTCGATATTGTGCTGCAGCAGTTCAACATCGCGGCCCTTCAGGTTCATCCAGCCCTGCTGGTGCATGCCGGTGCCGTACAGGCCTTCCCCTGCATTCGGCTCGAAACGTTGGCGCACACTGAAGTACTGCCTGCCTTCAGCGGAAAACGGAGTGAACGTACGACCGCCTGCGCGTTCGCTCAGCAACAGTTTTCCGGCCATGTCGAAAAACCGCACGCGCCCGTCCTTCAACGACACCTCGGCAGCGATACCAGTCGCTTGCACACGCACGCTGTCCTTCGCCTGCGCCACGTCGAATTTTGCCGGCCCCTGAATCGGCACGCGCATCAGGCTCGTACTGCGCGCGAAATTGCCACTGGCGTCGGCGCTGACGCGAATGATGTGGTCGTTCACCACTTGCAGGCGCACGCGCGCCGCCCCGGCTTCGGCGGGACGCACGATCAGGCCATCATCGGTTCTTTCCACCGTCTGGGCCATCGCAAGCGTCGGCAACAGCGCCAACACCAGCATGTTCATTCGCATCATCCGCATCATTTCCTGGTCCTCGATCTCAATAGCTGGCCAGCTTCACCCGCAGCAACTGCGTGGCGCTGGAAAAATTCAATCCGTAATCGGTCTGGTCGCCGTTCCAACGGCGCCGGAACCGCCACCGGCCTTCGTCGTCATAGGTGCCTTCATCGACGGACACATAGATCTGCCGCGCAGCTTTCGCGGGATCCGCGGCGATGATCTCCACGCGCGCGTGCATGGCGGTGACCAGGAATTCGTCCGCCGCGAGTTGAACGATCAATGCCGCACCCACGGGATCGGGATTGCCCGGCGGCTTGCCCTGGAACCAGAACTGCGGAACACCGTAGGTCACGACCGCATTCCAGCGTGCGTCGAGCTTCAAGGTCTGCGTTGGTTGCCCGGGTTCTTCGGCCGTCCCGTGCACCTTGCCTTCGTAGCTCGCCTTCGCGATCACCCGCATCGCGGGTTTCACCAGTCGATAATTCAGCGCGAACGGTTCCAGCGTTTCCGGCGTGACGGCCTTCGCACCCAGTGGCCAGTTCGAATACTTCGAATAGTCGATCCCGAATGGTGACCAGCCGATCGCCTGGCGGCCAAGTGCGGCGAAGAAGTAGCGGGCGTATTCGCTGCGGTTTCCGGTTTCGGCGACGAACAACGGGTTGTCGGCGCGCGCATAGCGTTCGAGCACCGTGTCATAGAGCTTGTATTCCGGCATGTAGATGTCGGGGGCAAGCAGGTCGACATGCGGCGCGGCGACCTTGTAGATGTCGAGCACGTTGTCGGTGGCGCCACCGCTCGCGTACTGGCCAGGCTGGCCGGGGTTGAACGGCCCGCGCAACGCGGCGTTGACATACATCGGCAGCGGATACTCGTGCTTTCCGGCTGCAGCTACCTGGTCGATGAATCGCGCGATCGACCACGCATGGAAAAATTCGTCCGCATCATTGCCGAATGCCTGCGACCACGTCCCCGGCTGCTTGCCCAGCCGCTTGATCAGCGCATCCGGCACCGGCCCATCGAACTCCCTTTGCGCCAGCGGCGAGAAGTCGCGCGCGCTGCCGTATGTTCCCGGCTCGTTTTCCACCTGCACCATGATGACGGTGCGCTGCGCATCCACCTGCTTGAGATGGCGCATTAATCGAATGAACGCTGCTCGATCCGCATCGAGTGTGGCATGGGCATGCGGAGACAATGAATTGAGCGTGCGCCCATCGCGCGTCACCACGCGCGGGAAGCGCGCATTGTCCAGCTTCACCCAGGCCGGCGCATAGTTCGGCCCGTTGTTCTTCCATGTCGCAAACCACAGCAATACCAGCCTCAGGTGTTTCGCGCGCGCTTGTTCCAGCAAGGTGTCGACGAAGGAAAAATCAAAGGCGCCTTCCCTTGCTTCGATCTGTTCCCACGATACCGGCACCATCAGCGTGTTCGGATCGACGACATCGATGGCCGGCCAGACATCCTCCAGCACATCGGGCCAATTGCTGGAATTGTTGACCTGCGCGCCCAATACCAGGAAGGGAGCGCCATCCACCCACAGCGCGTGGCGTCCTTCGTGGCTGGTGATCCGTGGCAGCGGCGGCGGCGCCACGGGTTTCGTCGCCGCCGACGCAACCGGCAGGCCGATCGCCAGCATCAACACGGACGTCGCCAGCACCTGCAGGATCCGGTTGCGGAGCAGGAAGAAACTGGATGCCATGCCCTTACCACGCATCGCTGCGGAATGGCGATGCCGGCAACCCTGCCGAATTGATCAGGTTTGCCATGCCCGGGTCGTCATTCCAACCATAACGCACCGCCACCGGGGCGGGCACTGCGACGCTTTGCACGACGATCCTGCCGCCCTCGATGCTGGCATCGGCCTCGTGGAACACTTGGTCCGCACCCGCCAGCTGAAAGCCTTTCAGCGCATCGCCACCACGCACCGCAAGCCATCGTGCCCCGATGTCGAATGACAATATTGCCCGCCTTTGCTCGACATGCATGTCCTTGAATACGGGACCGTGGTAGTCCAGCGTCTCTCCATACGCGACATGCTGCGCCGCCAATGCCAATCGCAGGCCAACATCGCGCTTGTTGCGCGGGTGGATATCCCTGGAATTCCCGATATCGATGATCACGGCCTGCGCCGTCGCCGGCAACCTCAACGTGGCGGATTGCGATTCACGCAGCAGCGCCCACGGGCTCACGCCGCCGCGGTCCATGCCACTGCCATAACTCGCCAATTGCACCCACATGAACGGCAACTTCGGCGCCTGCCATTGCATGCGCCATTCAGCGATCATCGCCGGAAACTGCTGGCGATAACGCAATGCATCCTGCGCACTGTTGGCGTTGGCTTCACCCTGGTACCAGATCACGCCGCGCAATGCGTACGACTGCAACGGATGGATCATCGCGTTGTACAGCAGCGTCGGTATCTGATTCTTGTTGTCCACCAGAGAGACCGTCACGTTGGCCGGGTGGAATTTCCATGTACTGGCGAGTGGCCGTCTTGCACCGACTTTCGGCTGCACGAACAGCGCGTTCGCATCGCCGTGGATGCCGCCACCGCCGCCAACATCGGTCACGCGCACCGCGATGGCGTTTTCGCCCGCGTGCAATGCCGACGCCGGCACGGGATACACGCGCGGTGTGTCGTATTGCATCGATGTCTGGCCAACCTGCACGCCATTCACCCAGGTGATGTCGGAGTCGTCGATGCGCCCCACCCCCAGCACGATGCCCGCCTTCGCCTCGTCGGCACTTAGCGTGAACGTGGTGCGATACCAGGCTACCCCGTCCATGCCGTTGTAGCCTCGGGTTTCCCAATTCCCCGGAACCGCGATATCCGCCCAGTCGGCCATGTCGAGCGCTGTCGCCTGCCAGCCGGCATCGCTCATCGGCAGATGCGGCCAATGCGCCAGGCTTTGCTGGGTGACTGCCATCTCGCGTTGATCGGCTTCATTCAACGCCGCGGCTTGCTTGCCGACAGCATCGTCATTCAGGCCTTGCGTTGCAGCATCGGTCCAGGCCTGGATACTGCTGCCGCCCCAGGTACTGTCAATGATGCCTACCGGCACGCCGGTCTTCCTGCGCAACTCCTTCGCGAAGTAATACGCGACAGCGGAAAAATTGCCAGCGGTCGCCGGCGATGCGGATTTCCAATCACCGCCCTGCAACTGCCACTGCGGCATGCCCGCCCATGACTTCGGGATCTTGAACTCGCGTATCAACGCATCGTTGGCACCGGCGATTTCGGCCTGTGCACCATCGGTCTGGGACAGCGGCAGCTCCATGTTCGATTGCCCGCTGGCTAGCCACACTTCGCCCACCAGCACATCGCTCAGCACAAGCACGTCTTTGCCATCGTCGATGCGCAATGCATAGGGTCCGCCCGCCACGTGCGCAGGCAAACGGATGCGCCAATCTCCATGCGCATCGGCTGTGCCGCGCCGCGTCCTGCCGTCGAAACGTACGGTCACCTTCGCGCCGGGCGCGCTGCGTCCCCACACCGGAATCGCCTGCCCACGCTGCAACACCATGCCGTCGGAAAACACGCGCGGCAATTCCACGGCGACAGCATCTCTGGCGGCGAAAGCAGCGATGCACGCCAAGAAAGAAGCGAACAGCGACTTCATTGCGGATCTCCGTACCAGATGCCGCGCCCCTCGGTACCGAAGTAGACGCGACCAAACACGCGCGGATCGCCGGTGACATGACGAATCATGCCGGCGAAACGATGGGCGTCGTCATCGATGCGATGCCAGCGCTGGCCTTCATCATCGGAACGATAGAGACCGCGTTGTCCCGCGACCTCGCCGTAGACGAACAATACCGGCGGCGCACCGTCGCGTTCCGGCTTGCCCAGTCCGACCGAGAACGCATTGTCCACGCCGCCAATGCGCACCAGCTTGCCGGGTGACCAGTGATACAACCCGCGCCATGATGCCGCGAGCCAAACCTCGCCACTGCGTTGCGGATCCGTCTGCGGCTCTGCGGCGAACCAGTCGCCGATGGCGCCGACACCCGTGCCCGCTTCCTTGAATTCCACACCGCCGTTACCGCTCACGTACAGATTGCCAGTGACTGCATCGAAGCCGTAATAGATGCCCTCATCCACCTTGTCCGCCACCACTACGGCAGTCTTCGGCAACCCCTTCACCGGCTGCCAGTGACCACCGAAATTTGCGGTGATCCAATGACCGCCCTTGCGCGGATGCCAGATCACGCGCTTGCCATCGGCGGCGACAACGATGCGACCCGCACCCTCGCCTTCCGGAGGCTCGCTCTTGAATGCCGTCCACTGCTTGCCGCCATCATCCGACCACGCTGCGCGCACCGCACCTTCCGGGCGCTGGTGGAAAGATCCGCTGCGCACCATGATCCCAGGGAGCTTCCCGGCGTAATCCAGGCTTTCGGTGCTGGAAAAAAGCACGCCCTCGAAACGTTGCTGCGGCATATCCAGATTGCCGTGCACGAAACCGTCGATATCGCCGAGGCCGCTGACCAGATTCGCACCCTGTGTCGGACTGACCAGCGCCAACGGCACGACTTCCTCGAGGCCACGCATCGGGAAATCCCATTGCACGACCGCACCGCCATCGAATGCATGTGCGTTGCGCGATGCCCATGCGCCATAGCCGGTCACGAACCAGATGCGGTCGGCATCCTCCGGGGCGATTTCAATGTCTGCGATCCAGTGCGGCTTGCTCAGCGTCGTCCACGGCGCACTGGAATGCTCGAACGCGGAACGCGCGAACATCGCCTTCCACGTCCTGCCGCCATCAATGCTGCGATAGATATCGTCCCCGGACCCGTAGCGCGCGAAGGTGCTGGCAACGATCACATCGGGATTGTCTCGCTCGACCGCCACCGCACCCCAGCCGAAACCCTCGGTCTTCGTCAATGGCGTGATGTTGCTCCATGTGCCATTGGCCGGGTCGTACCGCCACAATGCGCCATCATGCATCGTGTTCGGGCCGGGCTCGTCGCCATAGCTCAGCAACCAGCGACCACGCGCATCGCGCACCATGTGGTTGGGACGCAATCCGACAGGTTGGGACGCAACCGCATGCCAGTTCCTGCCGCCATCATCGGAACGGAATATGCTGGCCTCGCTCGTGGACACGCCCGCGTAAATCGTGCGCGACGGCACGCCATGCGTGCCACTTGCCGGATCGAATTGCACGAAGACGATGCCGATTGGCTGTGCGCCATTCCACGCCTTCGCGGATGCCGACGACGACTTGGCCACCACCGGGAAGGAGGTCACTTCATTCCAGTGCGCACCGGCATCCTCGCTGCGCCACAACCCGTTGGCGCGCGTCCCGAACAGCAGCACGCGGCCGTCGTTCGGATCCACCGCCAACCGTTCCCCATTGCCACGCCCTTGTTCGTTCCCGCCGAACTTGAATGGAAAATCGGCGCGCTGGAAGGTGGCGCCGCGATCCGACGAACGCAGGATCGCGCCGTTCGATCCACGCGCATTGAGATACGTTCCTGCCGCGAGATAGAGTTTCGTGGAATCGGACGGATCGATCGCCAGGCTTTCGATACCCAGCCGCCCCTCGTCATCTGCCCCCATGCCATCGAGCAACGGCAGCCAGCGTTGCGCCGGCGCATCCCAGCGATACGCACCGCCGATGTCGGTCCGCGCATACAGCAGGCCCTTTTCCGCGGGATGGAACACCAGCCCGCTGATGAATCCGCCACCGCCGATCGCAACGTTGTGCCAGCGATACGCGGCCTGATCGCTCGTCGCCGCGCTTGCGCCCATCATTCCCGCCAGCAGCAGCATGAGGGCGCCCACTCCGCGAACCACCGTCAGAACGACATGCGCAACGTCAGCGCAGCACGTCGGTCGTTCACATACCAGGAGGTCACATGCTTCCCGGACGCGTTCTGGTCCATGATCGTGCGCTGCCTGGCGTTGTTGAGGTTGTTCATCTCCAGTCCCAACGACACGTGTTCGTTGAACTTGTAGAACATCGAACCATCCAGTTGGCCGTAGGCATCGCTGTACACCGGCAGCTTCCATGCAATGCCGGCATCGGTGCCGTTGTAGCCATTGGGGCCAATCGACAACAGGTATTGGCTGCGCCAGTTGTAGGCCAGCCGGATCTGCCACGGGCCCTTCTCGTAGAACCCCGCCACGTTGAACGCGTTCTTCGACAACCCTTCGGCCGGCAGATCACCGTAGCCAGAGCCATCGGTATCGCTCGGCGTCGCGCCGGCGGCGGTCGGCACGCGGGTCTTGCTGCTGATAAAGGTGTAGTTCGCCGACATGCCGAAGCCCTTCACCGGCAGGAAATCGAAGAACTGGTTCCAGCCGATTTCCGCGCCGCTGACTCTCGCCGTGCCGACATTCACCGGCCGGGTGATCAGGTAGCTGTAGCTGTTGCCGTCAACGCCGGGATACGCCACCAGCTCGGTTTCGCGACGGAAATAGTCCCGGAGATCCTTGTGGAAGAGATTGAGCCAAGCCATGCCGCCGTGGTCCGGATCGAAATACCACTCCAGCGATGCATCGTACTGGTTGGCCTTCATCGGCATGAGGTACGGATTGGAGTAGGAGTCGCCCGTCAGATTCATGCTGGACACCGGCAGCGGTTGCCCCGGCGTCGGAGTGACACCGGTCTTCACCGAAGCATTCAGCACCTGATAGGCCTGCATCTCGCTGAAGTCGGGGCGCGCAACCGCCTTGGATGCGGCAAAACGCGCGATCCAGTTCGGCTTGAACTCCCACTTCAGGTTGAGGCTGGGCAGGACATCGGTGTATTCGTTCTTCGCCGTGATGGCAGCCGACTGGCCCGTCCCCAGGTAGGGCGCGAATGGCTGGTTCGGATACACCATGAAGCCCTGCGCGGCATTCTTTGTCGTCACCATGCGCACGCCGACATTGCCGGTCAGGTTGTACTTGTCCAGGCCGAACTCGAGCATGGCGTAGGTCGCATAGGTATTCTCGTTCTGGACATTGGTGTGCACGGCATCAAGCACCGTGTTCTGGTACGTACCGGCATAGCAGCAGGTGTAATACGGATCCGCGGCTGCGTGGATGTTCTGATAACTGGTCGGGTAGTCCAGCGCAGTGGACAGCACCGGTGCGTAGAAAGCGCCCGGAATGTTGGCTCCACCCTTGTAGAAATTCTTGAACGAATCGAGGTGCACCAGGCTGGAATTGACCGTGCTGTTCAGATCCAGGCCAGGCAGCGGAACGCCTCCCGGCAACGCCCACCATTGCATCCAGGTCTGGAATACCGGCTTCCAGTTGTAGCCCGTATTGATGTTGGTCGCGTCGCGCCGGGTCATGCGCACGCCTGCCTTCACCGCATGCAGGATGCCGCTGTCGAAGCTGTGCCGGATGTCAGCGCGCCACGCGAACTCGTCCGCCTTGTTGTCATCCTGGTGATCCATGGTGAATCCCCAGTAGTAATTCGCGGGATTCGTTGTGTAGCTGCTGTCCACGCCAATGCGCGGCGCGCCGCTGCCCAGGGCAACGTCGATGTAGGGCACGTTGACGCCCAGGGCCACCGTGGAATCCAGCGCCTTGGTCGTCGCCTTGATGTATTGCAGCTCGGTCGTGACTTCGGTGTTTGCATCCGCCAGCCACTTCATGCCGGCGGAGAAATCCGTGGTCCTGGAGCGGCGGTTCGATGCACGAATGTCGGTCCCCATCGGCATGCCGCCCGATTGGGTGAGGCGGCCGGATCGGAACACGTTGCCGTCGAACTGCGACGGCTGGCTGGCATCCACCGTCACCAGCGTCGGATCGTTCTGCACGAAGATCGCATCCTCGTTCCAGAGTTCGCTGTACTTGCTCTGGAATGCGGTGGCGTAGAGTTCCAGCTTGTTGTTGGGGCGCCACTGGAAGGCCATGTAAGCGCCATCGCGCTTGCGATTGTATTGCAGCGTCCGCCAATCGGCGCCGCGCGGCACCCATGTGTTGGCGGACGTCTTGAAGAACGGGCGCACGAAAAGACCATCGGTACGCGTGGCAAGCTCCGAATGCGCGAGATCGACGAGGAAGCCGAATTCGCCGGCATTGGTCTTCCAACGATTGCTGTAGAGTGCGGATGCGGACGGCTTGTACTTCTTGATGAAATCGCCGTAGTTCTCACTGATCGATGCCGCGATTTTCTGGCCCTTGAAGTCGAAGGGCATGAACGTGCGCAAATTGACCGAACCACCCAGGCCACCTTCGATCATGTCGGCCTTCTGGTTCTTGTAGACATCGACCCCCGACATCAATTCCGATGGCACGTCCTGGAAACTCAGGTTGCGGCCGCCCGATGCGGAAAAGCTGTCGCGACCATTCAATTCGGAGCGCACCTGGGTGAGGCCGCGGACCTGCACGCCATTGCCCTCAGCGGAGAAGTGCTCCGGATCACCGACGGACAGAAAATGATCGATGGTCACGCCCGGGATACGCGACAGGGTTTCGGTGACACTGCGATCAGGCAGGGCGCCGATGTCCTGCGCAGTTACCGAGTCGACGAAAGTATCGGCATCGCGCTTGATGTCCTGCGCCTTGATGACGGACCCGCGAATGCCGGTGACCACGACGGAACCGAGTTCGTTTTTCTTGTCCTTGTCCTTGCTGTCCTTCTTGACGGCGACCTGATCCTGCGGCGCGGCTTCCTGCGCCAGGACAGGCCCGGAGATCAGCATGGCGATGCCAACTGCAAGGGCCGAGCGTCGGAAAGCATGGGTATTGCTGCGATGCGCAACGGAAGTGTCCTTGCTGCGGCGGCGGCGTGTCGTCATGGTCAGTGCGCTCCAAGTCATTGCAATCGATGCTGCAGATCGACCATCATCCATGCAATTACGAAATACCGCGCCTCAAACTGCGTTTTCCCATGCGGCACCGCAACATGCCGGGTCTGCAGGTCCCGATATTTCGTGCAATCATTGCTTTTCCGCCGGGTCGCCCATGTCACCGCATCGAATCGCTCTGCTGTTCAACGCGAACAAGGTTTACGACCGGCAGATCATCACGGGCATCGGCGACTACCTGAAGTCCACGCGCGTGGTCTGGGACCTCTTCATGGAAGAGGACTTCCGCTCGCGCACGATCGACATACGCCAATGGCGCGGCGACGGCATCATCGCCGACTACGACGACCCGGCCGTGGAGGAAGCACTCTCGGGATCGCCGATCCCTGTCGTCGCGGTTGGCGGCTCCTACGCCGACGCATGCAACTATCCCGCCAACATTCCATATGTCGCCACCGACAACGACAAACTCGTGCGTCTCGCCTACGATCACCTGATCGAGCAGGGCCTGCGCCATTTCGCGTTCTACGGCTTGCCGCCGCTGGCCGGCAACCGCTGGGCGCAAGAGCGTGAACGGGCCTATGAGCAGGAAGTCGGCAAGGAGGGCATCGCCAGCATCATTTACCGCGGCTCGCCGACGAGTGCCGGAGGCTGGGGCGGCGCGCAGGAAGATCTCATCGCATGGATGCATGCATTGCCCAAGCCGATCGGAATCATCGCCGTCACCGACGCACGTGCCCGCCAACTGCTGCAAGCCTGCATCACTGCCGACATTCCCGTACCCGAACAGATCGCAATCGTCGGTATCGACAACGACCAGATGGTGCAGTTGCTCAGTCGCATCCCACTGACCTCGGTCATCCAGGGAGCGGTGGAAATGGGGCATCGCGCCGCCCAGACCCTCCATCAGATCCTTCGGGGCGGCGATCTGTCCAATGTACGCATCGTTGTTCCACCTGTCGGCCTGTCGGTGCAGGCTTCGAGCCAACACGAACCCCTCAAGAGCCCGCACGTGATGCGCGCCCGCCACTACATCCGCCAGTATGCGCACCTCGGCATCAAGAGCGAACAGGTCGCGCAATACGTCGGCATCTCGCGAACGGTGCTCGAAGAACGCTTCAAGCGGGAATTGAACAAGACCGTGCACGACGTGATCCTGGAACACAAGCTCGAGATGGCGCGCAACATGCTCGAGGACGCCTCGATCGCGCTCGCCGACGTCGCCGTGCGTAGCGGATTCACTTCGCTTCAATACATGTACGTGGTGTTTCGCCGCGAATACAACTGCACGCCGCGCGAGCTGGCCAGGATTTCGCAGGGTTCGCCCTGACCGCGGCGCAAGTGCATTCCATCGGCGTGCTGCAATGCGACACCAAAAAACGGGGTTTCGGGCGCGCCATTTCGCAATTGCCCGCGCGCCAACCGAACCGCAGCATTCATCGAACGCCGCGATCGCCTGCGCTGCATGCGATTCGTGGCGGTTTCATCGGCACGACCTTCGCTCCCTATGCGGCGGGACATTGACGCATGACCGACACACGACGCCGCGATCTGTTCAAGACGGCACTTGCGGGGACAGTCACGATCCCGCTGTCCGGCATCTCCGGCGCCGCATCCAGCTGCGCGCCGGAAACTCCGCCACGGTGGAAAACAGGCATCGAAGGTCAACGCAAGGCCGATCTCGGCGACGGCACCTATCTCAATCCGATCGTCGCCGGCGATCATCCCGATCCATCCATCCTCAAGGATGGCGACGACTATTACATGACGTTTTCGTCATTCGCGTCGTATCCGGGCCTCGTCATCTGGCACTCCACCGACCTCGTCAACTGGACGCCGGGCAATCCCGCCCTGCACAAGCCATTGGGCACGATCTGGGCCGTCGATCTGTGCAAGCACGCGGGTCGCTATTTCATCTACCTGCCAAGCAATCTTTCCGGTGACGAATGGAAGATCCACGTCATCTGGGCGGACGACATTCACGGCCCGTGGAGCGCGCCGATCGATCTGGGAATACAAGGTTGCATCGATCCCGGCCACATCGTGGGCGAAGACGGGAAACGCTATCTGTTCGTCAATGGAATCCGCAAAATCCGCCTGACCGATGACGGCCTGGCAACCGACGGCACGATCGAACACGCCTACGCGCCATGGCGTTATCCCGACGACTGGGTGACGGAAAACTTCGCGCCTGAAGGTCCCAAGCTGTTGCGCAAGGGCGTGTGGTTCTATCTCGTCAGCGCCGTCGGTGGCACCGCGGGCCCGGTGAGTGGCCACATGGTGATCGCCGCGCGTTCGAAGTCCATCCATGGCCCGTGGGAACATTGCCCGCACAATCCGCTGGTGCGCACGCGTTCCGACGCAGAACCCTGGTGGTCGCGCGGCCATGCCACGCTGGTCGAGGGCCCGGCCGGCGACTGGTGGATGGTCTACCACGGTTACGAGAACGGTTTCCGCACCCTCGGCCGGCAAACATTGCTGGAACCGATCGAATGGACTCCCGACGGCTGGTTCAAGGCGAAGGGCGGAGACTTGTCACGACCGTTGCGAAAACCCGCACACGGCAAGACAGGACCGAATGGCATGGCCTTGTCGGATGATTTCTCGCGTGACCGCTTCGGCGTGCAGTGGTCGTTCCATGATCCGCGGCCCGACGAAATGCAACGCATCGACCGCAGCAACAATTCACTGCTGTTGAAGGGGGCCGGCAGTTCGCCCATCGACAGCAGTCCGCTCACTTGCAGCGCCGGCGATCGCTCGTATCAAGTGGAGGTCACGTTCGACCTGATCGGCGATGGCGAAGGTGGCCTGTTGCTGTTCTACAACCACAAGGCCTTCGTCGGCATCGGCTTCACCGCCACCGAATTGCGCGTGTTCCAGTACGCCGAGGAACAGGCCTGGGCGCGTCAAAAGGGTGCGGGGCGTCACGTGCGAATCCGGCTGGGCAATGACAGGAACGTGGTGACCTTCCATTACTCGCATGACGACGGCCGCACGTGGAAACGACTGGATACCCGCATGGAAGTCTCGGGACTCAACCACAACGTCTTCGGCGGCTTCCTCAGCCTCAAACCCGCCATTTACAGCGCCGGCAACGGCGCCGTGCGCTTGAGAGATTTCACCTATCAGGCGATGGCTGTTGACGGGAAATAAAATTCTACCCAAACTCAGATTAGCTATATCCATGGCTGCATTTGCCGGATTCTGCCTTATGTCTGCCGAGTTAGTTCCAGCGGGACATATGCGTGGAAGCACAGGTTGACCTGCGTACGTAATTTGTAGCCAGTTATGCAGTGAGTCCTGTGGGGATGTTATCTGTTTCCAACCAGCTGCGGCGGACGCTGGCAGGCGTCTTGTAGCGATGCGCGCTGTGCGGACGCTGC
>JAFEBY010000106.1 GCA_018242465.1 Pseudomonadota bacterium
ACCGACGGCTCTTCGCCGGCGTTGGTCACGATCTCGCGCAGCGGCGCTTCCATCGCGCGCAGCGCGATCTCGATGCCGTGGTTCTGGTCTTCGTTGATGCCCTTCAGGCCCTTGATGATCGACAGTGCGCGCACCAGTGCCACGCCGCCGCCGGGGACGATGCCTTCTTCCACCGCCGCACGGGTCGCGTGCAGGGCGTCTTCAACGCGGGCCTTCTTTTCCTTCATTTCGATTTCGGTCGAAGCGCCGACCTTGATCACTGCGACGCCGCCGGCCAGCTTGGCCACGCGTTCCTGCAGCTTCTCGCGGTCGTAGTCGGACGAGGTCTCCTCGATCTGCGCCTTGATCTGCTTGATGCGCGCCTCGATGCCCGAGGTTTCGCCGGCACCGTCGATGATCGTGGTGTTTTCCTTCGAGACCTGCACCTTCTTGGCGCGGCCGAGATCCTTGATGGTCGCCTTCTCGAGCGAGAGGCCGACTTCTTCCGAGATCACGGTGCCGCCGGTGAGGATGGCCATGTCTTCCAGCATCGCCTTGCGACGATCGCCGAAGCCCGGGGCCTTCACTGCGCAGACCTTGACGATGCCACGAATGGTGTTGACCACCAAGGTCGCCAGCGCTTCGCCTTCGACTTCCTCGGCGACGATCAGCAGCGGCTTGCCGGCCTTGGCCACGCCCTCGAGGACGGGCAGCAGGTCGCGCACGTTGGAGATCTTCTTGTCGTGCAGGAGGATGTAGGGATCATCCAGCTCGGCCGACATCGACTGCTGGTTGTTGATGAAGTACGGCGACAGGTAGCCGCGGTCGAACTGCATGCCCTCGACGACGTCGAGCTCGTTTTCGAGGCCGGAACCTTCCTCGACCGTGATCACGCCTTCCTTGCCGACCTTCTTCATCGCGTCGGCGATGATGTTGCCGATCGATTCGTCGGAGTTGGCCGAGATCGTGCCGACCTGGGCGATCGCCTTGTCGTCGGCGGTCGGCTTGCTCATCTTCTTGAGCTCTTCGGTCGCGGCGAGCACGGCCTTGTCGATGCCGCGCTTCAGGTCCATCGGGTTCATGCCGGCGGCGACGCCCTTCATGCCTTCGCGGATCAGCGCCTGCGCCAGCACGGTGGCGGTGGTGGTGCCGTCACCGGCGTTGTCGGACGTCTTGGAAGCGACTTCCTTCACCATCTGCGCGCCCATGTTCTCGAACGCGTCGGCCAGTTCGATCTCCTTGGCGACGGACACGCCGTCCTTGGTGATCGTCGGCGCACCGAAGCTCTTCTGCAGCACCACGTTGCGACCCTTCGGGCCGAGCGTTGCCTTCACGGCATTGGCGAGCACGTTGACGCCGCGCACCATGCGCGAGCGGGCGTCCTCACCGAAACGAATGTCTTTTGCAGCCATGTGTGTAACTCCGAATTGATTTCGATATTTGGAAAAGCGAGGGATCAGGCGAGGACGGCGAGGATGTCGTCTTCCTTCACGATCTTGTATTCGACGCCGTCGGCCTTGTAGGCGCTGCCGGAGTACTGGCCGTAGATCACCTTGTCGCCGACCTTGACGGTCATGGCGCGGACTTGGCCGTTGTCGAACACCTTGCCGGACCCGACGGCGATCACTTCACCCTTGGTCGGCTTTTCCTTGGCGGCGTCGGGAATGATGATTCCGCCGATGGAGGTTTCTTCGGCGTCGATCGGCTTGACGACCACGCGGTCGTAGAGCGGCTTGAGGTTCATGCGCAATCTCTTTAAGTGGTTGATTGGATGGGGAAACCGGTGAATTTTAGCAGTCGATAACGGCGACTGCCAGAATTCGGACAAAGCGACCCGTGAACGGGCATGGTCTGGAGATGGGGCGGCGACCGGGGCTTTCAAGGGCCGGCGCACGCGCGCCTGAAATTCGCCACCGGCGGCGCCGTGCGGTTCGTCCGCTGTGGCCGACCATACGAGGCATGGATGCCGAGTCGAGCCTACATGGACGGATTCACGGCGTGTCGGACATAGCGGATAACCGCAGCAGGCGTCCGGCCGGGCGAAAACCCGGCCAACGCGTGCCCCAACCCGTACCCTATGGAGATGGCCGCCCTCATCTGCCTCAGCACCTGCCCCGACGCCACCAGCGCCGACCGCATCGCCACCGCCCTGGTGGAGGAACGGCTGGCCGCCTGCGTCAACGTGCTGCCCGGGGTGCGCTCGACCTACCGCTGGCAGGGCCAGATCCAGCGCGACGACGAGGTCCTGCTGGTCATCAAGACCACCGACGATCGCCTCGCCGCCTTGCGCGAACGGCTGACCGCGCTCCATCCCTACGAACTCCCGGAACTGATCGCGGTCGAAGCCGCAAGCGGATTGCCCGCCTACCTCGACTGGATCGCCACGGAAACCCGCGCCCCATGAAGTCCTTGCTCCGCCACCTCGCCGCGCTGGCCGTCGGCCTGTCGCTCCTCCCAGCAGCAGCGCAAACGGTCGACCCGACCCAGCTGCCGCCGGTCGACAGCGTTTTCGTCCCCAAGGTTGGCGCGCCCAGTCGCGATCGCATCGAGGTGACGTGGACGATCGCCAAGGGCTACTACCTCTATCGCCACCGCATCGCCGTGCAACCCCTGGGCGGATTCGATGCTGGTGCCGTGCAGTTGCCCGACGGCGCGAAACACCACGACGAATTCTTCGGCGATGTCCAGACCTATCGCGACAGCGTGACCGCGGTGCTGCCGGGCAAGGCCACGGGCGATGCGGTGAGCCTGCGCATCAAGTACCAGGGCTGCGCCGATGCCGGCGTCTGCTATCCGCCCCAGACCCGCACGCTGTCGGTGGTGTTGCCGCCCGCCAATGCAAATGATGGTGGGGGAGATGCCGGCTTCGCGGCTTTCGGCAAAAGTCTTGGTGGTGCGCGCGGCGATGCCGGTGGCGGATTGATCGGTGGGCAGGCCAGCGCCCCGCTGCCGCCGGAACAGGCGTTCCGCTTCGAGGCGATCGCCGATGGCGGATCGAAACTGTTGCTGCGGATCACCCCGGCAAAGGGCTATTACCTCTATCGCGACAAGCTCAAGTTGAAGCTGTCGGGCGATCCCGGCATCCACCTCGGCACGCCGCAGCTGCCGAAGGCGCAGCCACACCACGACGAACACTTCGGCGATGTCGCGGTGTATTTCGGCGAAACGATGATCCCGGTGCCGCTGCAGCGCGCGCACGATCGCGCCGCCAGCGTGACGCTCGATGCCGAATGGCAGGGGTGCCAGGACGGTGGCATCTGCTATCCGGTGATGCGCAACCGCTTCAGGCTCGCCCTGCCCGCCGCCGCATCGACGCAACAGGCGAAGGCCGTGACCAGCGAACCGGCGCAGACGGCGATTACCGCCGCCGCATCCGCGACTCCGGCTGAAAACGCAGCGGCAACGCGTGCGACCGTCACAGCGACAGCCATCGCCGCGACATCCACTCCGCAAACCGCAACACCTGCGAACGCTGCCGCACCGGCGAATCGCATCGGTTTGATCGGCGCGCTGCTGTTCGCGTTGATCGGCGGCGTCATCCTCAACCTGATGCCCTGCGTGTTGCCGGTGCTGTCGCTCAAGGCGTTGTCGCTGGTGCAAGGCGGACACAGTCGCGAACACGCCAAGCGCCATGCGATCTTCTACACGCTGGGCATCCTCGCCGCGATGGCCGTGTTGTGGTTGGCCGTGGTGGTGCTGCAGCGCGCGGGTCACATCGCCGGCTGGGGCTTCTGGCTGCAATCGCCGCTGGTCGTCGCGATTCTCGGACTGCTGATGTTCGCGCTCGGACTGTCGCTGTCGGGCCTGTGGGCAATGCCGGGATTCGCGCCGCAACGCCTTGCTGATGCGTCGGGCGTGGACAGCGCACGTGGCGATTTCCTCACCGGCCTGTTGGCGGTGATGGTGGCGACGCCCTGCACCGGCCCCTTCATGGTGACCGCGCTCGCCTATGCGCTCACCGCACCCGCGGCGGCAACGCTGCTGGTGTTCGTGATGCTCGGACTGGGATTGGCATTGCCGGTCCTGCTGATCGCCTTCGTGCCGGCACTGGCGAAGCGGATGCCGAAACCCGGCGCGTGGATGGACACGTTCAAGCAAGTGCTGGCGTTCCCGATGTACATCACGGCGGCGTGGATGTTGTGGACACTCGCGCACCAGCGCGGCGCCGACGTCGTCCTTGCCTGGGGCATGGCGGCCATCGCCCTGGCCTTCGCATTGTGGGCGTGGCCACGGGCACGCCGGGGCAAGATCGCCGCGATCCTCGCCATCATCGTGTGCGGATTTGCCGTGGCGGCGATCACACGGATGCCACCGCCGGTCGCGACATCTTCACTCACTGCCAATACGGATCGCCGCGTGCAGCCGTGGACGCCGCAACGCCTCGCCGAACTGCGCGCGCAACACAAGGTCGTCTTCGTCAACATGACCGCCGACTGGTGCATCACCTGCAAGGTCAACGAGAAGGCGGTATTCACCAGCAATGCCTTCAGGCAGTCGCTGGAGACACACGACGCGGTCTACCTGGTCGGCGACTTCACCAACGAGGATGCCGACATCGCGGCTTTCCTCAAGGCGCACAACGCAGTCGGCGTGCCGCTTTACGTGGTGTATCCGCGTTCCGGTGGCGACGGCGAACTGCTGCAAACCGTGCTGACCAACGGCATCGTCGACAACGCGCTGGCACGCGCTGCGGCCAAGTGAACACGCTGGCATGAAGCCACGCTTCGCCACGATCGTTTCGGCGGCGGCGATCTTCGCCGGCCTGTTGCTGTTCGCAACACTGGTGACGCAGGGTTTCGCGCCGCTGTGGCGAACCAGCATCGGCCAGCACATGCTCAACCGCTGGCTGCAGTTCCGCGCCCATGTCCCGGAGGGCACGGTGATGGCGCGCAACGGCGACCCCTTGCCGAAGATGGAGCTGCCCGATCTGCAGGGCGCGCGCTTCCCGCTGCCCACCGCCTATCTCGGCAAGCCGCTCGTGATCAACATCTGGGCGACCTGGTGTGGCCCCTGCCTGCGCGAGATGCCGATGCTGGAATCGCTGGCCGCGACCGGCCCGGCCCGGGTGGTCGGCGTCGCCTGGGACGAAGCGGACGATGTCCGCGCCTTCGTGCAACGCCGGCCGTTGGGCTATCCGGTGTTGGTGGCCGAACCGACCAAGTCCAATGCCACCCTGCTCGGCGATCCCGCGGGCGTGCTGCCCTACACCGTGCTGGTCGATGCCGGCGGACGCGTGGTGCGCCAGCATGTCGGGCCGTTCCAAAGCGCAGACGAGCTTGCGGAGTGGGCAAGGCTTGAGTAATCCCATGCACGCAACTCAAACAGTCGTTTAAAATCGTCCATCGTCGCCGAACTGGACAGCAAGGCCCGGGATCGGCCAGACTACGCGCCCACCGCTCGACATATCGTCCGCCCTCCCCGGATGCCATCGATCCTCGTCCTGCACGGCCCCAACCTGAACCTGCTTGGCTCACGCGAGCCCGGCATCTATGGACACGCCACGCTGGCCGACATCGACGAACAGCTGCGGACACGCAGCGAACATGCGGGCATCGCGCTGGAAACGTTCCAGACCAACCATGAAGGCGCGATGGTCGACCGCATCCAGGCCGCGCGTCACGACGGCACTGCCTTCATCATCATCAATCCTGCCGCCTTCACCCATACTTCGGTGGCGGTGCGCGACGCCCTGGCCGCAGTGGCGATCCCCTTCATCGAAGTCCACCTGTCGAACCCGCATACGCGCGAACCGTTTCGTCACACCAGTTATTTCAGCGACCTCGCCGTCGGCACCATCGCCGGCTTCGGGGCCGACAGTTACCGCTATGCCCTGGACGCCGCGCTGAAGAAGCTTGGCTCCGCACCCGATCAACAATAAAGAAAGAGGCCTCCATGGACCTTCGCAAGATCAAGAAACTCATCGACCTGCTCGAGGAATCGAACCTCAACGAGATCGAGATCAAGGAGGGCGAGGAATCCGTGCGCCTGTCGCGCAGCGGTCCCGCCGCGCCCGCCGTGCAGTACCTCGCCCCGCCAATGGCCGCACCCGCAGCCGCGCCCGCCGCTGCCCCGATGCCGATGCAATCGCCGGTGCAGGCCGCGACCGGCGGCGCCCCGAAGCCGAGCGACCTGCCGGCAGGCCACGTGGTGCGCGCGCCGATGGTCGGCACCTTCTATGCCTCGCCGTCGCCGGACAAGCCGGCCTTCGTGACCGTTGGCCAGCAGGTCAAGCCGGGCGACACGCTGGGCATCATCGAGGCGATGAAGATGTTCAATCCGATCGAAGCCGAAATCGGTGGCACCGTGATCGCGATCCAGTGCGAGAGCGGCCAGCCGGTCGAGTTCGACCAACCATTGTTCGTGATCGGCTAAGTGGGCAAGGGTATGCTCGAGAAAGTCGTCATCGCCAATCGCGGCGAGATCGCGCTGCGCATCGTGCGCGCCTGCCAGGCGCTGGGCATCCGCACGGTCGCGGTGCATTCCACCGTCGATCGCAACCTCAAGCACGTCGCCATGGCCGATGAATCGGTATGCATCGGTCCGGCGCCGTCGTCGGAGAGCTACCTCAACATGCCGGCGATCATCGCCGCTGCGGAGGTCACCGACGCCCAAGCGATCCATCCCGGTTACGGCTTCCTCAGCGAGAACGCCGACTTCGCCGAGCGCGTCGAGCAATCGGGTTTCGTCTTCATCGGGCCGAAGGCCGACACCATCCGCCTCATGGGCGACAAGGTGGAAGCGATTCGGGCGATGAAGTCGGCGGGCGTGCCCTGCGTGCCCGGCAGCGGCGGCCCACTTGGCGACGACGCCGATGAGAACATCCGCATCGCCAACGAGATCGGCTATCCGGTGATCGTGAAGGCGGCCGGCGGCGGTGGCGGGCGCGGCATGCGCGTGGTCCATACCGAAGCCGCGCTGGTCAATTCCATCGCCACCACGCAGGCCGAAGCCAAGGCGGCGTTCGGCAACGCCATGGTCTACATGGAGAAGTTCCTCGAGAACCCCCGCCATGTCGAGATCCAGGTGCTGGCCGATGGCCAGGGCGGCGCGATCCATCTGGGCGAACGTGACTGCTCGATGCAGCGTCGCCACCAGAAAGTGGTGGAAGAAGCGCCGGCGCCCGGCATTACCGACGAACAGCGTGCGGAGATCGGCAAGGTCTGCGTCGAGGCGTGCAAGCGCATCGGCTATCGCGGCGCCGGCACCTTCGAGTTCCTCTACGAGAACGGGCGCTTCTACTTCATCGAAATGAACACCCGCATCCAGGTCGAGCATCCGGTCACCGAACTCGTCACCGGCATCGACCTGGTGCGCGAACAGCTGATGATCGCCGCCGGCCACAGGTTGTCGATCAAGCAGGAAGACATCGTGCTGCGCGGCCATGCGATCGAATGCCGCATCAATGCCGAGGATCCGGAATCGTTCCTGCCCTCGCCCGGCCTGATCCAGCATTTCCATGCACCCGGTGGCCCCGGCGTGCGCGTGGATTCGCACATCTACGAAGGCTATCGCGTGCCGCCGAACTACGATTCGATGATCGGCAAGCTGATCGTCCACGGCCCGGATCGCGAGACCGCGATCGCGCGCATGCGCGTGGCGTTGTCGGAAATGGTGGTCGACGGCATCAAGACCAACATCCCGCTGCAGCAGCGCATCATGCGCGACGTCGGTTTCCAGAACGGTGGACAGAACATCCACTATCTCGAAAAGCGCCTGGCTGAACGCAAGGGCCGCACCCTGCCGATCGGTTGAGGGTGCGCGCCGGACCTGCCCCCGTGGGCGTCGCCATCACTGCCCTGGTGGCGGCGATGGTGTCGTACCAGTTCGGCGCGAGTCTGGCGAAACACCTGTTCCCGATCGTCGGTGCCGAGGGCGCCACCGCATATCGCCTGGGCCTGAGCGCCCTGATGCTGCTGTTGTGGCGGCGGCCGTGGCGATCATGGCCGGCCAAGAAAGACTGGCGCGTGTTGTGGGGCTATGGCCTGGCGATTGGCGCGATGAACTTCGTGTTCTACATGTCGCTGCGGACGATTCCGCTCGGCATCGCTGTGGCGCTGGAATTCACCGGGCCGCTCACGCTGGCGCTGACCCACTCGCGACGGCTGGTCGATTTCGTGTGGACAGGGCTGGTGATCGTCGGACTGGCACTGCTGCTGCCAGTGCACCATCTCGACAAGCCACTCGATCCGGTTGGCGTCGCCTTTGCCCTGGCCGCGGGCGTCGGCTGGGCGCTGTACATCATCCTCGGACGCAGGGCCGGCGCGGCCTGGGGCTCCAGCGCCGTCAGCTGGGGCATCGCGATTGGCGCCCTGGTCACGCTCCCGATCGGCTTTGCCCATGCGGGCGCCGCCATGCTGTCGCTGGACCTGTTGCCCTATGCCATCGGCGTCGCCGTGCTCAGCTCGGCATTGCCCTACTCGCTCGAGATGCTCGCGATGACGCGAATGTCGACGCGCACCTTCAGCGTCCTGTTGAGCCTGGAACCCGCGATCGCGGCGATCGCCGGATTCACGCTGCTGAGCGAACGCCTGGGACCGTTGCAATGGTTGGCGATTGCCGCGATCGTCGCGGCAGCGGCCGGGACGGCGCTGAGCGCGCGCCCCGCCTCAAATGACGAACCGTTGCCAATCGGTTGAGGTTCACAAACTCCGCAACGCATCCGTCACCGGCATCCGCGCTGCGCGCAACGCCGGGAACAGGCCGCCGATGAAGCCGATCGCCAGCGCCCACTTGATGCCAGTCCACAACACGTCCGGCGACACCTTGAAGGCGAAGGTGAGCTGGCCGATGCCACCGGCGATCGTCGACGCGGTATAGCCGTTGAACACCAGCCACGCCAATGCGCCACCGACGAGTCCGCCGAGCAAGGCCAGCAGCATCGTCTCCAGCATCACCGCGATCACCACCGGCACGCTGCGGAAACCGATCGCGCGCAGCGTCGCGATCTCGCGGGCACGCGTGGCCACCGTCGCGAACATGGTGTTGAGCGCACCGAACACCGCGCCGATCGCCATGATCGCGCCGACGATCATGCCGATGATGCGGATCGCCTTGGTCATGGTCTCCGATTGCTTGCTGAAGTAGTCGAGCGTCGTCTGCGTCTCGACTTCCATGCGTGGATCCGCCGCCAGCGTCGCCTTGAAGGCCTTGAACGCCTGCGGACTTTCCAGTTTCGCGATTACCGAATTGCGCGTGCTGCCGCGACGATAGGTCGCGGCGATGATTTCGGCATCGGCCCAGATTTCGGAATCGTTGGCGTCACCGGCATGGAACACGCCAACGACATTCCACATGTCGCTGCCGATGCGCACCTGCTTGCCGACGTCGAGTCCGCGGAACTGGCGCTGCGCGCCACTGCCGACGACGAGTTCGCGGCGGCCCGGCTCGAACTTGCGGCCCTGGGTGATCTTGAGGTTCGGCCGCACCAACCATGCCTGCGGACCGACACCGCGTACCTGTACGCTGCCGGTGTCGTCGGGACCGCCGTTGCGCGTCGGAAGGTTGGCCGCGACCACGGTTTCAGCGGATGCGAGCGGACGGCCATCGCTGTCCTTGGCGATGCCCGCCGTCTGCTGGATCACCTGGATCGCGGCATTGTCGAGCGTCGACATCACTTCCGCCGATGATGCGCCGCGCAACACCAGCACGGTGTCGTCGCTGCCGCTGGCACGCAACGTTTCGCGATAGCCTCCCGCCATCGCCAGCATCGCCACCAGCACCGCGACCACGCCGGCGATACCGAGCACGATCACCGACGATGAACCCACTCGTTGGCGCAACGTGCTGATGCCTACATGCGTAACCGAGCCTGCTTGGCGTCCGCGCTCGAACAGGAAAAGCCACAAAACGAACAGCACCAGCACTACGCCTAAAACGATATTACTGAGGATGTCGGTGTGCAGGAGGAACAAGATCGCTGCAGTTCCGGCCAGCACATTGGCTAGCCTCACAAAATACCGCGCCATCTGGGGCAGCAACCCGGCATTTTTGCGCCACTGGCGAAACGCTTCTGCGGCATCTGGCGCTATCAGGTTCCAAAGAAGCGCAATGGTGCCGAACAAAACAAGGTATGCAAGTCCATGCGTATTTGGCAAATAATTGACAAATTGGGACATCTGGTCGACCCCGAAGAGGGGCGCAAGCAGAACCAGCGCAACTAGCGAGCAGATCAACCATGCGAACGCGCGATACAGAAAATTTTTGGAATCATTCATGGCGATTCTCCGTCAGCGCCCGGAGAGGGCATCGACGATGTTGAGGCGCATGGCGCGGATGGCCGGCAGCGCGCCGACGACGAGACCGATGGCGATCATCAGGCCGAGGCCGAGCAACCAGCTGTTGAGTCCGACCTGCGGCAGGTTGAGGGCGCCGCCCGAGACGGCATTCGCTGCCGGGCTGATCACCGCAACGAGCCCGAGCCCGAGCACGCCGCCGAGCAGGACCAGCAACACCGATTCCGCCAGCACCAGGCCCAGCACGGTGCGATCACGAAAACCGATCGTCTTCAACACCGCCAGTTCCGGGATGCGTTCGCGTACGGCCTGCGCCATGGTGTTCGCGGTCAACAGGATCAGGGTGAAGAACACCGCGCCCATGATCGAACTGACGATCAGGCCAATGTCCGCGACCTGTTTCAATTGCGAGGCCATCGCCGCGGCTTCGGTCTGGGTCTTGGTTTCATTCGCCGAATTCGCCGACAGCGCATCGATCGCCTTGGCGACATGATCGGCCTGCTTCGGATCGCCTACCCGTTCGACATACCAGCCGACTGCGCCGCGATTGTAGGGATTTGATTCGTCGAAGTATTTCCATTGCAGCATGAACATCTGGTCATACCACGCCGCCGAGGACTTCTTGTCCTTGACATGCAACACGCCGACGATGTCGAACTGCCAGTTCTTGCTGCCGTCGCTGTTGGGGAAGATCGTCGAAATCAACGGCACGCGCTGCCCGGCCTTCCAGCCATATTTCTTCATCAAACCCTCGCCGACCAGCGCGCCGGTACGGGTGTTGTTGAACGCCTCACGCTGCTTGGGATCGACTTCGATCTCCGGATAGGCATCGAGATAATTGGGCGCGATCGCGAAACTGAAGATCTGGTTGCGCGCTTCCTGATAGGCACCGCCGAACCAGTTGGCGTACGTCACCATCTTGACGCCATCGACCTGGGCGATGCGCGATTGCAGCGACATCGGCAGTGGCTGGATGAAGGACAGGCGCGAACCCGTCTGCAGGCGTTGGGCGCCGATCGCGCTCTTGCCGAGATTGTCGAAGCTGTCGCGCACGCCGTTGAGCAGGCCAAACAGCAGGAAGGCCGCAAGAATCGACAGGATCGTCAGCACCGTGCGCGTCTTGCGGCGGAACAGTTCCGCCCAGATGAGATGGAGATATTTCATCGCCGTGCCTCCGGTCAGGCCGCGTGCGCGACTTGTTCCACCAGCACGCCCTTGTCGAGATGCAGGGTGTG
>JAFEBY010000107.1 GCA_018242465.1 Pseudomonadota bacterium
AAGATCCCGGAGTTCACCCTGACCATTCCGCGTACGCTGCACTGACGCACAGGGAGAATTGCCATGGCGGTGTGGGCGATTGGCGACCTGCAAGGCTGTTACGACGCGACGCAACGATTGCTGGAACGGATCCGTTTCGATCCCGCGCGCGACAAGTTGTGGTTCTGTGGCGACCTGGTGAATCGCGGCGGCGAATCGCTGGAGACGTTGCGCCTGGTGTATTCGCTGCGTGCGAATTCCAGCATCGTGCTCGGCAACCACGACCTGTCGCTGATCGCGATCGGCGAACGCCGCCCCGAGGAGCAGCGCCGGGTCAATCCCGACCTGCAGCGCGTGGTCTTCGCCGACGACGCTCGCACCCTGCTCGACTGGCTGCGCCAGCAGAAGCTGATGCACGTCGATCGCGAACTCGGATGGGCAATGGTGCACGCCGGCTTGCTGCCACGCTGGAGCATCGACGAAGCGGAATCGCTGGCGCGGGAAGTGGAAGCGCGCCTGCAGGGCAATGGCTTTCGCAAGCTGCTCAAGACCATGTATGGCAACCGGCCGATGTGGAACCCGCGCCTGATAGGTCCGGAGCGCCATCGCGCCATCATCAACGTGTTCACGCGCATGCGCTACTGCTCGTCGCGCGGGCGCGTTGCCTTCGAGGAGAAAGGCACGCCGGGCACGCAATCCGCGGGCATGTACCCGTGGTACGAGTCTCCGGAACGGGTGCCGCGCGAACTGTCGATCGTATGCGGCCACTGGAGCACGCTGGGCCTGATGATCGGGCTTGGCGTCCATGCCATCGATACCGGCGCGGTTTGGGGTGGCAAGCTGACGGCGCTCCAGCTCGACTCCGAGGAATTGCGGATCCGCCAGGTCAAGGGCCGCGTGGTGCCCGCTGCGGAAGCCGCGCAGGCCGACGACTAGGCCGGTTCTCTGCGCACGTAATCGACGAACTCGAACGGGTATTCGTTGCGCGTATCGGCGGCATGCGCTTCGCGCGACAGCTCACGCCACTGCGCCGGATCGAAGCGCGGGAAGAACGCATCGGCACCTGCAATGGCGGCATCGACCCAAGTCAGGTGCATGTGCGTGGCGATCGGCAAGGTCATGGCGAAAATCTCGCCACCACCGATCACGCTGATCTCGCCGGCATCCCGCGCGGAATCCAGCGCCGCCTCCAGCGTCGCGAACGCGTCCATCCCGGCGAAGGGGACGGCGCCAGAACGCGTCAGCACGAGATTGCGCCGTCCCGGCAGCGCGCGTCCGAGCGATTCCGCAGTCTTGCGTCCCATCAGCAGCGGCTTGCCCAGCGTCAGCGCCTTGAAGCGCTTGAGGTCATCCGGCAGGCGCCATGGCAATGCATTGTCCTTGCCGATGGCATGGTTGCGATCGAGCGCGACGACGAGGGACACGATCATCAGACGGCGACCGGCGCCTTGATCGCAGGCAGCGGATCATAGCCGCGGATGGCGATGTCCTCGTAGCGGAAACCGAAGATGTCGCGGACGTCGGGATTCAATTCCAGCGTCGGCAGCGGCCGCGGTGTGCGCGACAGCTGTTCGTCGGCCTGTTCGAAATGATTGGAATACAGGTGCGCATCACCGAGGGTGTGGACGAAATCGCCAACCTCGAGGTTGCAGGCCTGCGCGATCATGTGCGTCAGCAACGCATAGCTGGCGATGTTGAACGGCACGCCGAGGAAGATGTCGCCGCTGCGCTGGTAGAGCTGGCAGCTCAGCTTCCCGTCGACCACATAGAACTGGAACATGGTGTGGCAGGGCATCAGCGCCATCTTCGGCAGCTCGCCGACGTTCCAGGCATTGACGATCAAGCGCCGCGAGTCGGGATTGCGTTTGATCTCGTCGATCAACCACGCGATCTGGTCGACAGTGCCGCCATCGGCGGTCGCCCAGCTGCGCCACTGTTTGCCGTACACCGGCCCGAGCTCGCCGCCACCGTCGGCCCATTCGTCCCAGATGCTGACGCCGTTGTCCTTGAGGTAGCGGATGTTGGTGTCGCCCTGCAGGAACCACAGCAATTCGTGGATCACCGATTTGGCATGCACCTTCTTGGTGGTGACCAGCGGGAATCCTTCCGCAAGATCGAAGCGCATCTGCCAGCCGAACACACTGCGGGTGCCGGTGCCGGTGCGATCGGCCTTGTCGTTGCCATGCTCGCGCACGTGGCGCAGCAGGTCGAGGTATTGCTTCATTGCTTGTCTCCGGCGGATCGCCTCATGTCGAAGCGCGCAGCACCGGTGAAGTGTGCGATTTCCACAGCAGGAACAGGCCGGCGAGGATCAGCGGCACGCTGAGCAACTGCCCCATCGTCAGCCAGCCGAAGGCGAGGTAGCTGAGTTGCTCGTCAGGGATGCGCACGAATTCGATGATGAAGCGGAACACGCCATACAGCAGCAGGAACATCCCGGACACGGCGAAACGCGGGCGCGGCTTCTTCGAGAAGAACCACAGCGCCAGGAACATGACGAGGCCCTCGAGGAAGGCTTCGTAGAGCTGCGAGGGATGGCGCGCGAACGGGTTCAACGCGCCGGCGCCGAGCTGAACCTGCAATTCGGATGCGCTCATGGTGTTGAACGGCGGCGGCAGCGATTGCGGGAACACCACACCCCAACTGCCGTCGGTGAGCTTGCCCCAAAGTTCGCCGTTGATGAAATTGCCGATCCGACCGAAACCAAGGCCTGGCGGTACCAGCGGCGCGATGAAATCGGCGACATCGAAGAAATGCATGCCCTGCTTGCACGCCCAGTACCACATCGCCAGCATCACGCCGATCAGGCCGCCGTGGAAACTCATGCCGCCGTTCCACACCTCGAACACCTGCAGCGGATGTTTCAGGTAGGTGCCGAGATCGTAGAACAGGATGTACCCGATGCGACCGCCGAGGATCACGCCGAGCATGCCGTAGAACATGAGGTCGCCGAAGCCGGCCTCGCTGACGCCGGGCAGGAAGCCCGCGCGGATGCGCCTGCGCCCCAGCCACCACGCCAGGACGAACGCGAGCAGGTACATCAGGCCATACCAATGCACCTGCAGCGGGCCGAGGTGGAGGGCAACGGGGTTGATCTGGTGGAGCAGCGGCATCGGCACGCCTGGGTCAGGGGGTCGGTCTATTTTGCCCGAGCCGACAGCGTTATCGCAGGATCACCGGTTCGTCGGGCAGCTCGTCTTCATCCACCTCGCCCGGGCGCTGCGGGAAATGCGTTTCCAGCACGCCGGTGATCGCCTCGATGCCCTCGGCAACCGCAGCTTCGGCCTCGACTGCAGCCAACCGTTCTTCCATCAACTGGCAGATGCCGCGCCATTGTTCGGCGCTCACCATGCCGTCGAAACCGCGATCGGCAACGATCTCGATGCGACGATCCGCCAGTTGCAGGTAGATCAGCACGCCGTTGTTGGCAGCGGTATTCCACACCCGCAGGTTCGAAAACGCCTGCAGCGCACGATCGCGCGGCGACAGCCCGCGCCAGATTGCGCCCAGCGGCATGTCCGATTCCACCGCAAAACAGATTTCGCCACGATGGCGCGATTCGCTGGCGCGGATCAGTCCGGCAATGCGCTGCAGACTGTCGGCCGGGAACAGCAACCGTGCCGGACGCGCGAAGGCGTGGCGCCACAGGCGTCCGATCGTGCCCATCACCAGCTCCCCGAGGCGCCACCGCCCCCGCTGCTGCCACCCCCTCCGCTCCAGCCGCCTCCGCCGCCGAAGCCACCACCGCCGCCGCCAAAGCCGCCACCACCACCCCAGCCACCCCAACCGCCCTGGTTGGCATACCGACTGATCGAGGCGCTCATCAGGCCGACGAACAATCCGAGGACCCCACCGATCGCAGCCAGTGCCAGCGCGCCGCCAATCAGCCAGGCCACGCCACCAGCCACCGCCGCAGTCCCGATGCCACGCACGCCCGCCGGCAGCCAGCCGAGCAAGGCGCGCGCGACCATCGCCGCGACATAGGCCGCGAACAACGCCCCCATCCAGCTCACACCGTGGTCGCGCGGTTGCTGTGATTGTGCGACCGGCGGGGGCAAGGTTTCGCCATCGATCAGCTTGACGATCTGCGCACTGGCATCCTTGATGCCACCGGCGAAATCGTTCTGGCGAAACTTCGGCACCATGTATTCCTGGATCACGCGCCAAGCGATGGCATCAGGGATCGCGCCTTCAAGGCCGTAGCCGGTCTGGATACGCGCACGATGGTCGTCCTTCGCCACCACGATCAGCACGCCGTCATTGACCTTTTCGCGCCCGATCTTCCATTGCTGGTAGACGCGCTGCGCGTAATCGGCGATGTCTTCCGGCGCGGTGCTCGCCACCATCAGGATCTGCAGCTGGCTGCCCTTGCGCTGCTGCAAGTCGAGCGCCTGCTGCTGCAATGCCTGCTTGTCGGCAGCTGAAAGTGTGCCGGTGGTGTCGACCACCGGCGAATCGAGCGCAGGGATCGTCGCCAACCCCTGCTGTGCTTGCACGACCACGCTGCAGGCAAGCAGCAGGACGATCGCGAAAAGACGACGCCAGTTCATGCGTCGTGTTCCTGTATGGAATCCGCGGTCAGTGTGCAGGTGCCGGCTGCGTCGACGACGCCGGCGCCGCGCCACCAAAGTCGACCGTCGGCGCGTTCTGGAT
This sequence comes from Pseudomonadota bacterium, assembly GCA_018242465.1. Classification (GTDB taxonomy): domain Bacteria; phylum Pseudomonadota; class Gammaproteobacteria; order Xanthomonadales; family Xanthomonadaceae; genus Solilutibacter. The sequence goes on from JAFEBY010000107.1 coordinate 4,633, forward strand.
TTGCTGCTCGTTCTCGACGGTGAAGTTCGGCTTGACCTTGTAGCCGAACATCTTCGCGGTCAGGTTGACCGGGAACTGGCGGATGTAGGTGTTGTAGTCCTGCACGGTGTCGATGTAATTCTTGCGCTCCACCGCGATACGGTTCTCGGTGCCTTCCAGCTGCGCCTGCAATTGCAGGAAGCTCTGGTCCGCCTTCAACTGCGGGTAGTTTTCGGAAACGGCGAGCAAGCGACCAATCGCGCTCTGCAGGCCCTTCTGCGCTTCCTGGAACTGCGCCAAGGACTGCGGATCGTCGGCATTGACATTGATCGCACCCACCTTGGAGCGCGCCTCGGTCACTTCCGTCAGCACCTTCTCCTCGTGCGTGGCATAGCCCTTCACGGTGTTGACGAGGTTCGGCACCAGATCGGCGCGGCGCTTGTATTGGTTGATCACCTGCGACCATGCGGCCTTCACGCCTTCGTCCTTGCGCTGGATGCTGTTGTAGCCGCAACCGGACAGCAACGAGACCAGTACAAGCAGCAACACGACGCGGATGGTTGTCATCGGATCATCTCCAGAGGGGAAGCCGCGCCATCTCCGGCGCATTCATTTGAACAATCGTCGACGAACACTCGTTCATTTCAGGTGAATACTCGAGCCATTCACCAGTCACCGCTGCCCGGGACATGGTGTGTCCGGGCATTGCGCCGCATCAGCTGGTTCAACCACTCCACCAGAACCGAGAAGCCCATCGCAAAATAGATGTAGGGCTTGGGCGTGTGGATGTCGAAGCCGTCGAGGACCAGCACCACGCCGATCAGCAGGATGAAGGCCAGCGCGAGCATCTTGACCGTCGGGTTGGCGTCGATGAAACGGCCCATCGGGTTGGCAGCGAGCAGCATCATCGCGACCGCCACCAGCACCGCCATCACCATGATCGGGATCGCGCCCTTCATGTTGGCTGCCATACCGACCGCGGTGATCACCGAATCCAGCGAGAACACGATGTCGATGATGGCGATCTGCAGGATGACCATGCCGAATGCCGACGACGCGCGCGTGGTGCGCGGGTCCTCGTCCTCGCCACCGCTGATCAGTTCGCGGATTTCCATCACGCCCTTCACCAGCAGGAACAGGCCGCCGACGATCAACACGAGGTCGCGGATCGAGAAACCCATGCCGGCGATGGTGAAAAGGTTCTCGCTCATCCGTGCCAGGTAGGCGAGCGAAATCAGCAACAGGATGCGGGTGATGCAGGCCACCGCGATGCCGATCTTGCGCGCGCTCGGACGGCGCGCTTCCGGCAGGCGTCCCACCGCGATTGATATAAAGACGAGGTTGTCGACGCCGAGCACGATTTCCAGTGCACTGAGCGTGACCAGCGTGACCCACGTGGAAGGGTCGGACAGGAAGGACAGATCCATCAGTGTTCGCCCAGCAGTCGTGGCAAGAGGATCAGACCCCAGGTCAGCACCACGTTCATCATCAACACGAACACCGCGGCCGACCCCATGTCCTTGGCGCGTCCGGCCAGTTCATGGAATTCCGGGCCGTAGCGCTCGATCACCGCTTCCACCGCGGAGTTGATCAGCTCCATCGCCATCACCAGCATCATCGAACCGATCAGCAACGTGCGTTCCACTCCGGATTCGCCGAGGTGGTACCCGAGCGGCGCCAGGATCACGAACAGCACGACCTCGAGGCGGAACGAGGATTCGTGCAGCCATGCCGCCTGCAACCCCTTGAGCGACCACAGGGCGGCGCGGTAGATGCCGCGCGGTCCGCGCGGTAGATGTCCAATGGAATCAGCCATGGCGAGATGATGCCACAGCCCGGTTTGCCCACTGCGACGCCGCGTTTACTGCGAACGGAGCGCTTCGATCGGGTCGAGCATCGATGCCTTGCGTGCCGGGTAGTAGCCGAAGAACAGGCCGGTCGCCATCGAGAATGCCGCCGCCAGCAACACCACCTGGGCGTTCAGATCGACCGGCAGGTCACCGAACTTGCTGACCAGCAGCGCGCCGCCGGCACCCAGCAGGATGCCGATGACGCCGCCGATCAGCGAGATCAGCATCGCCTCGGCAAGGAACTGGCGACGCACGTCGGTCGGACCGGCGCCCACCGACATGCGCAGGCCGATTTCGCGGATGCGTTCGGTCACCGACACCAGCATGATGTTCATGATGCCGATGCCGCCGATGATCAGGCAGATGCCAGCGACCGCACCCAGCAGTTTCGACATCAGATTGGTGGTCGCGGTGCGCGTCGCCACGATCTGGCTGATGTTGCGCACGGCGAAATCGTCGTCCGCACCCGGCTGGATCTTGTGGCGCTGGCGCAGCAATCCCTCGATGGCGTTCTGCGCGCTGTCGAGGTTCTTGGCCGAATCAACGCCAACGCTGATGCCCTGCACCGCCCCCGGCGGCATGTTGTTGGACGTGGAAAGGCGGCGACGCGCCGTTTCCAGCGGCACCACGACGATATCGTCCTGGTCCTGGCCGAATCCGCCCTGGCCCTTGGCGGCCAGCGTGCCGACCACGGTGAATGGCACGCGCCCGATACGGATGCTCTGGCCGATACCGTTGCCGTCGGCGAACAATTCCTTGCGCACCGTTTCACCGATCACCACCTTCTTGGCGGCGCTGGTGTAGTCGCGCGCATCGAAGCCGTCTCCGTTGGCCATCTTCCAGTCGTTGATGGCGAACCAGTCGTTGTCGACGCCCTGCCACTGCGTCGAGGCATTGTTCTCGCCATTCACCACCTGGGTGCCGCCGCGCAATGATCCACTGACGTACTGCACTTCCGGGACTTCGCTGCGGATCGCGTCGACGTCGCCGCTGTTGAGGCTCCAGCGACTGCCTTGCGCGAGTCGTGCGCCGCCGCCCTGGCCGCCGGCGCTGCCGATATCGAGGCGTTGCGAGCCGAGACCGGAAACCAGCTTGTCAATTTCCTTCTGGGTGCCCTGGCCGATCGAGACCATGACGATCACGGCGGCGATACCGATGATCACGCCGAGCGATGTCAGTGCGCTGCGCAACCAGTTGCCACGCAGCGCGGCGAGCGCGGTGCGGATGATGTCGAGCCAGCTCATGCGTGCAGGTCCTCGCGCGATCCTTCGTGCAGTTCGCCATCGCGCATCACATAGACACGATGGGCATGCGCGGCGACGTGCGCGTCATGGGTGATCAGCACCACGGTGTGCTGTTCCTGGCTAAGTCTGTTGAACAGCGCGAGGATTTCTTCGCCGGTCTTGCTGTCGAGCGCGCCCGTGGGTTCGTCGGCGAGCAGAATCGGCGGATGATTGATCAGTGCCCGCGCAATGGCCACGCGTTGCTGCTGGCCACCCGAAAGTTCGTTGGGACGATGCCCGGAACGCTCGCCCAAGCCCACCGCCGCCAGCGCCGCCTGCGCGCGCTCGCGGCGCTCGTGGTGCGGCACGCGGGTATAGGCCATCGGCATCGCGACGTTCTCCAGGGCACTCATGCGCGGCAGCAGGTTGAAGCCCTGGAACACGAAACCGATCTTGTCGCGACGCAACGCCGCGAGCTCTTCGGCATCGAGCGTCGATACATCAACGCCATCGCAGGCGTAGGTGCCGCTGCTCGGCGTGTCGAGGCAGCCGATCAGGTTCATCAACGTCGACTTGCCCGAGCCTGACGGCCCCATGATCGCGACGAATTCACCGCGCTCGATGCGCAGGTTCACTCCGCGCAACGCAATCACTTCCGCCGCGGTACCGGGCGAATAGACCTTGCGCAGGTCGTGTGTCGCGACGACCGGGGGCGTGTCGCCTGCGGGACTCATTTCTTGGCCTGCGCCGCGCTATCCGTCGACTGCTGTCCGGTAATGGCGAGATCGCCTTCCTTCACGCTGCCGCTGACTTCGGTATTGCTGCCATCGGTCGCGCCCAGGCGCACCATCACGCGCTGCGGCTTGCCATCGACCAGCAGGTAGATCGCGGCGCGACGTGCGTTCATCAGATCGCTCAGACCGGCGTCCCACTTGGCTTTCTGCGCCGGATCGAGGGCCGCTGTGAACGCGGCGAACTGTTGTTGGAAGCGTTCGCGCATGCGTGAACGCATCTGCGCCTGCTGCTGGGCATTGCCGCCGCCAGAACCACTGCGCGGGGGGCCACCCGGACCGCCGCCGAACAGCTTGCTGCCGCCGCCCTGCTGCGAGGACTGCTGCTGTGCCTGCTGCATGCGTTCGGCCGCGCGCTTCTTCATTTCAGCCATTGCCGCATCGAAAGCCGTCTGCTGCTCCGGCTTCAATTGCAGGCCGGCGGCGATCTTCGCGATGTCGTCGCCCATGCCGGCACCACCGCGACTGCCGCCTTGTCCGAAGCCACCCTGCTGTCCCTGCGCACCACCGTCTTCATCGGAAGGCTTGTAGCGCAGCGCGGCGTTGGCGACGCGCAGCACGTTCGGCTGGCGGCTCACTTCGATTTCGGCGTTGACGGTCAACCCCGGCAACAAGGTGCCGTCACTGTTGTCGACCGTCACCAGCACCGGATAGGTCACGACATTGTTGGTGGTGGTCGCGGCCATCTGTACCTGCGACACCACCCCGCTGAACTGGCGGTTGGGGAAGGCGTCGACGGTGAAGTTGACGTTCTGCCCAGCCTTGACCTGACCGATATCGGATTCGTCGACCGTCAGCTGGATCTTCATCTTCGACAGATCTTCGGCGATGGTGAACAGCGTCGGCGCCTGCAGGCTGGCCGCCACCGTCTGCCCAGGCTCGACCGCGCGCGTCAGCACCACACCATCGACCGGCGAACGAATCACCGTGCGCTCGAGGTTGAGCCGCGTGGTCTGCGTCGATGCGGTCTGCTGGCGAATCGCGGCCTGCGCGCTGTTGACCTGGGCCTGCGCTTGCAACATCGCCGCACGGGCCTGGTCGACATCGGACTGCGCCACCAGCTTCTGCTCACCGAGTCGCGCATTGCGCTGGTACACCAGCGTCGCGTTGGCCAGCGTTGCCTGGTTCTGCTTCAGCTGCGCCTGCGCGCTGGCGATCTGGGCATTGCCCTGGACGATCTGCGTCTCGTAGGTCGCGGGATCGATCCTGGCGATCACCTGGCCCTTCTTCACCTTGGAATTGAAGTCGACCAGCACCTGGGTGAGCTGGCCGGAGACCTGGCTACCGACGGTGACGGTGGAGATCGCCGACAGCGTGCCGGTCGACGAAATCGAAACGCGGATGTCGCCACGATCGACCGCCTGGGTGCGATAGCCGGTCTGGGCGGAAGCCGCACGATGCTTGAACCACCACGCGCCGCCACCGAGCAGCACGGCCACGCCGATCACGACGGGGATCCAAGGGAACGATTTGCGGGTGCGCGGCCGCGCGGGGCTGGGAGTCGGCATCAGGCTCGAAAGGAGTCGGTTTGGAAGTGAACGCCCGGCGCATGTGCCGGTTGACCTTGCAATATTCAGGCAAAACGCAGGATCGCGGTGGTCCCTGTGCCCGCTTTGCTGTCCAACGTCACAGTCCAGCCCATGCGCTCGACCAGCCGACGAACAACATTCAGCCCCAAGCCCTTGGACTCGGTGCTGGCGGTATCGGCACGGAAGAACGGCTCGAACACCCGCGCCAATGTCGCGGCATCCATGCCAACACCGGTATCGCGGATCTCGATGCTTTCGGACTCGATCGTCACCAGGATCTCGCCCTGTTGGGTGAAATCGCAGGCGTTCTGCAGCAAGTGTTCAAGCACGACGCCGGGCAGTCGCGGCGGTGCATCAACCACCGGATAGGCGTTGATCTGCAAGCGCAAGGCCACCGGCTTGCCCTCCAGTCGCTGATCGGCGCGCCTGACCTCGGCCTCGACCACTTCGGCCAGCGAGGTCTCGGTGACATCGATCGGCGCGCGGGGATCGCGCGCCAGCAGCAGGAAGGCATCGATGAGGCCTTCGATCTGCTGCGACTGCTCCTGGATGCGACTCACCGCACGGGTGCCGCGGGTACTGAGCCCCTCCTCGCCCTGCAGCAGGTCGCCGGCCATCCGGATCACGGTCAGCGGCGTGCGCAGCTCGTGGCTGGCATCGCGGGTGAAATCGCGCTCACGGCGCACGAAGGCGTCCATGCGCGAGGTCATGTCGATCAAGGCATGGCGCAGGCGTTCGACTTCGTCCAGCGGATCACGCATCGCCGACGCTTCGATCAATCCCTGTGGTGTGGTCGATTCCGGGCGCCAACGCTCCGCTGCGTGCGACAGGCGCTCGAGCGGCGCCATCATTCTCTGGAAACGACGATGCCCTAGCCACGACAACGTGGCGATCGCGAGCAACGACACGCTCGCCGCGAGGACGCTCAGCCAGCGCACCATGCGATTGACGAAAGCCGGCTCCACCCGCAGGTACAACCGTCCTTCCGCGTGCTCACCGACATACACCATGCTGTCGCCATCGGGATCGCGATGGAATCCCGGCGACGTCACCCGCAGCTGCGGCGGCACCGCATCCGGTTGCTTGCCAGCGGGAACGAACCACGCCCGGTAGCCGAATCCACTCGGCAACGGCTTGGCCGGATCGCGCTGGACCAGGTCCCACATGCGATCGCTTTCGGTGCGGATGCGATCGCGCAACAAGCCTTCCGCCAGCAAGCGACTGCCGAGGAACGTGCCAACCAGCACCAACACCGCGGCGATGATTCCCTGCAACAGGAAGACATCGCGGATCCGGGATTTCAGCTGTTTCGGCGTCGACGCCATGCTCAGGACGGCGGCTGGTCGATGTCGGCGATACGGTAGCCAGCGCTCTGGACGGTGTGCAGCAACTGCTTGTCGAACGGCTTGTCGATGATCTTGCGCAGGTTGTAGAGGTGGCTGCGAAGGGTATCGGAGTCCGGCAGGCTGTTGCCCCAGATTTCGCGTTCGATTTCATGGCGGCCGACCACGCGTGGCGACTCGCGCATCAGGATCGTCAGCAACTTGAGACCGATTGGCGACAGCAGCAGCTCGCTGCCACCGCGGGTCGCGCGCAGGCTGGCAGGATCGAGCATCAGATCGCCGACCTTCAGGACCTCCGAACCAACCTGGCGGCGTTCACGGCGGATCAGCACACGCAGGCGAGCCTCCAACTCCTGGATGGCGAAGGGCTTGGTCAGATAGTCGTCGGCGCCAGCAGAGAGACCGATCAGCTTCTCTTCCAGGGTGTCACGGGCGGTCAGCATCAAGATCGGCGTCGACTTGCGCGCCTCCTCCCGCAACTTGCGGCAGACCTCGACACCGTCCATCCGCGGGAGCATCAGGTCGAGCACGACCACGTCATAGGCGTTCTCGAGTGCCAGCCGATAGCCATCCAGGCCATCCTGGGCATAATCGACCTCGAAACCCTTATTTTCGAGATATTCGCCGATCATCTCCGAAATGTTGCGATTGTCCTCGACAATAAGAACAAGCCCTCCATCCTGTTGGTGCGTCATGGCAACCCCTGTCTTTTCAGCTTTGTGAAAAAGACTGCCGCCGGGTTTGTGGACGATGGGTGAAGGTCAGACGTCATATTCAGCTTTGCGCAAGCTCGCCGCGCTTGACCTCGTCCCACAGGCGTTCCTGGCTTTCCAGCCCGAGGGCCGCGAAGTCCTCGCCCTGCTCCCTGGCCAGCGCCTCCATCGCCCGGAAGCGCCGTTCGAACTTGGCATTGGCGCTACGCAGGGCGGTCCCGGGGTCGATCTTGGCGTGACGGGCCAGGTTGGCCGCGACGAACAGGACATCGCCCAACTCCTCGCGCAGGTGGCTTGAGTCGCGCTCACTGCGGTCGAACTCGGCCTCCAGCTCGTCCAGCTCCTCGCGCAGCTTGGCAAATACCGGGCGATGATCCGGCCAGTCGAAGCCCGTGCGCGCCGCCCGCGACTGCAGCTTCACGGCGCGTTGCCACTCCGGCAGCCCCCGCGCAATCCCGGCCAGTGCGGAGGTGTCGGCCTCGCCTTTCGCCGCGCGTTCGGCGGCCTTCTGTTGCTCCCAGGCGCGCGTTTGGGCATCGGCGTCCTCGACGCTGGCACCGGCGAAGACGTGGGGATGGCGACGCACCATCTTGTCGCAGATCGCGACGACGACGTCCTCGAACTTGAACGCCCCGGCTTCTTCCGCCATGCGTGCGTGGAAAGCCACTTGCAGCAACAGGTCGCCGAGCTCGTCGCGGAGATCGACCATGTCGCCGCGCTCGATCGCATCGGCCACTTCGTAGGCTTCCTCGATCGTGTACGGCGCGATGGTCGAGAAATCCTGTTCGAGATCCCACGGGCAACCGCCGTCCGGAGTGCGCAGGCGCGCCATGATCGTGATCAGGTGTTGGATGTCGCCACTCGGCGCGTCATTGGTCATCGTCATCATTCCAGCCAGTCGCGCCACGGCAATGCGGGATCCCCCATCGCCATGAAATCGCCGTTGAGCAAGGTGTCGCGGCGGTTGTAGCGCAACGGCCGACCTTGCGGATCCACCACCACGCCACCGACGCCCTCGACGATGGCCTGTCCCGCGGCGGTGTCCCATTCGCTGGTGGGGCCGAAACGCGGATAGAGATCGATGGCGCCTTCGGCGATCTTGCAGAATTTGAGCGCGGAGCCGCATGACACGGTGTCGACATCGCCGATGCGATCGATCAGCGCCTGCGTGCGCGCATCGCGATGCGAACGACTTGCGGCCACGCGCAATGGACCATCGCCGCGCTGATAGTGCAACGGAACATCAACGCCGTCCTCGCGCCGCCATGCCCCCTGCCCCGGTGCGCCATACCAGAGGCGCCCGCTGACCGGTTGCTGGATCAAGCCGAAGACCGCGGCATCGCCTTCGATCAACGCGATGCAGATGCAGAACTCGCCGTTGCGCTTGACGAACTCGCGGGTACCGTCGAGCGGATCGACCAGCCACAGGCGCGACCAATCGCGGCGCCGCGCCTTGTGCGCATCCGATGATTCTTCCGACAGTACCGGGATGTCGGGTGTGAGTGCCGTCAGCCCATCCACAATGCAGCGATGCGAGGCGAGATCGGCTTCGGTGAGCGGACTGGCATCATCCTTGCGAGTGACATCGAAGGCTTCGGAATACACCGCAAGGATGTGTTGCGACGCCTGCAGCGCCAGCGCGGCGACGCCGTTGCGAAGCCCTGCGTCAACGATCATCCGTGCTTCGCCAGCCATTCGCGTGCAATGAACAATCCCGCCAGGCTGCGACCTTCCGAGCTGTCATCGCGCAATGCCAGCTCGCCAAGATCGGCCAGCTTCCATGGCACCACTTCCAGTTCTTCCGGCTCGTCGCCCTGCAACTTCGCCGGATAAAGGTCGCGCGCCAGCACCAGCGCGGTCTGGTGTTCCATGTAGGTCGGCGCCAGGGTCAGCATGCGCATCACCTCGATGCGGCGTGCGCCATAGCCGGCCTCTTCCATCAATTCGCGATTCGCGGCTTCCTCGGCGGTTTCGCCGTCGTCGATCCGGCCTTTCACCAGTCCGAGTTCGTAACGATGCACGCCGGCGGCGTATTCGCGCACGAGTAGTACCGTCTCGTCATCGAGCATTGGCACCACGGCGACCGCGCCCGGGCCGGGGGCCAGCACGCGATGGAAGATGCGGCGCTCGCCATTGCCGAATTCAAGATCGACATCCTCGACGATACGGCCGCGACCATCGTCGCGCTGGTGGCGGGCATGGACGACCGGGAGACGTTGGCTCATGACAGGGCCTGCCGGCCACGCCAGACCAGAACACAAGCGATAATCAGCGGATGTCGAACGTTGTCCATGCGCCAGTGATGATAGCCGACCGTGACCTTGTCGAACGCGACTTGGCCGCCGTCTGGCACCCGTGCACGCAGATGCGCGAACACCCCGACGTGTTGCCGCTGGTTCCGGTGGTCCGCGGGGAAGGCGCATGGCTGGTCGGTGCCGACGGCCGTCGGTATCTCGATGCAGTGTCGAGCTGGTGGACCAATATCCACGGCCACGGCGAACCGCGCATCGCCGCGGCGATCGCCGAACAGGCGCGCACGCTCGAACATGTGCTGCTGGCCGGGTTCACCCATCCGTCGGCGATCGCCCTGGCCGAGCAACTCCTGGCGCGCGCGCCGCGACAGGCCGGGCGCGATCCGCTGGCGAAAGTGTTCTACGCCGACAACGGTTCGGCGGCGGTGGAAGTCGCGTTGAAGATGGCCTTCCACTGGTTCCGCAACCGCGGCGAACCGGAGCGCCGCAAGTTCATCGCATTGCACAACGGCTATCACGGCGAGACGCTGGGTGCGCTCGCGGTTGGCGACATTCCGTTGTACCGGCGCATCTACGCACCGCTGCTGGCGGAAGCGATCTTCGCGCCATCACCCGATGCCTACGCGGCGCGCCCCGGTCAATCCGCGGAAGAATGCGCGCTGGAAGCCGCCGACGTGCTGGCCAGCCTGCTCGACGCGCATGGGCAGGAGGTTTGCGCGCTGATCGTCGAGCCGTTGCTGCAATGCGCGGGCGGCATGCGCATGTACCATCCCGCATACCTCAGGCGCGTGCGCGAACTCTGCGATGCCCACGGCGTCTTCCTGATCGCCGACGAGATCGCCAGCGGCTTCGGTCGGACCGGCACGCTGTTCGCCTGCGAGCAGGCCGGCATCCAGCCCGACCTGATGTGCGTATCGAAGGGCCTGACCGGCGGCTTCATGCCACTGGCCGCGACCCTGGCGACGCAGGCGATCTACGACGGCTTCCTCGACGATTCACGCGAACGTGCGTTCCTGCACTCGCACAGCTATACCGGCAATCCGCTGGGCTGCGCCGCCGGGCTGGCGTCGTTGGCGATCTTCGATCAGGACGGTGTGCTCGAACGCAATCGTGCAACGTCAATGCGGATGGGCGAACTCGCGAAAGACATCGCCACGCTGCCCCACGTCGCCGATGCCCGTCAATGCGGCATGGTCGTCGCCTTCGAACTCACCCGAGACGGCAACAAGGCGACGCCGTTCGATCCATCGCTGCGGATCGGATTGCAGGCCTATCGTGCGGCACTCGCCCGCGGCGTGGTGCTGCGTCCGCTCGGCGACATCCTCTACTGGATGCCGCCCTATTGCATCGACGACAATGCGCTCGTGCAACTCGCCGAAGTCACCGCCACGACCATCCGCGAGGTCACCGCATGCGCCTGACCCGCGTCCACGTCGACGCCGGATTGCGCGCTGGCGCGGAACTCGCGTTGCCGGAAACATCCGCGGCGCATTTGACCCGCGTATTGCGCCTGCAGGCCGGCGACAGTTGCATAGTCTTCGACGGCCGTGGCCATGAAGCCGATGCGCAACTCGTCGCGATCGACAAGCGCGGCGCCCGGGTGCGGATCGGCGAGGTGCGCACGCCCGCCAATGAATCGCCAGTGCGCATCACCCTGCTGCAAGGTGTGGCACGCGGCGAGAAGATGGACCTGATCCTGCAGAAGGGCACGGAACTCGGTGTCACTGCATTCGCGCCGGTCTTCAGCGATCGCAGCGAAGTGAAGCTGGATGGTGCGCGTGCCGCCAAGCGCCTGGAACACTGGCGCGGCGTGGTGATCTCCGCCTGCGAACAAAGCGGCCGTGCGTTCGTGCCGGACGTACAGCCACCAGTGGCGCTGGCGAATGCACTGTCGACGCTGGCACCAACGACACGACTGTTGCTGGATCCGGTCGCGTCGATGAGTTGCCGCACGGCGCTCGCGACCGGCCAACGCGACGTCGCGCTGGCGGTCGGTCCCGAAGGCGGCTGGTCGCCGCAGGACCGTTCACTGCTGGAAGCACAAGGCTTCCTCGGCGTTCGCCTTGGCCCGCGCGTGTTGCGCACGGAAACCGCAGGCCTGGCCGCAATCGCGGCGATGCAGGCACTGCACGGCGATTTCGATTAAGCGGCTTCGGGCAACTCGCTGCGCAGGCGCGATTCGACCGCATCCATGTCCGGCACGACGGCATTTTCGTCGTTGATGGCGACGCGCGCGAAGACGCAGCTTTCAGGCTCCGAAGATTCCACGAGTGTTTCCAGCGTCGCTTCCGACAGGCTCATCAGGCGCGGGAAGCCGTCAGCCAGGAAGGCGAAGTACGGCAGGCGCGCATGGCCTCCTGGCGCTTTCACCACCAGCACGCGACGACGGCCGCCAGCGGTAGCTGGCCCCGTGGGTGCACTGCCATCGAGCCGCGAGAAATCGACCAGCGGCACCTGCCAGCCACGCCAGCGTACGCGCCCCAGCAACCATGTCGGCGCATTGGCGATCGGCTCCGGATCGGAATAGGACAAGACTTCGGCGACGGCGGCGTTGGGCAGCAGCAACTGGCTGCCGGCTGCCTGGATCAACACGCCACGCAGACTGTTCGGAAGTTCGTTCATGGCTGCCTCATGCGTGCGCTTGCCAGCGTAGGTTGAGTTTCTGCGCCAGCGCCAGCGGTTCGGCGATTTCGGCACCACGCGCGGCAACGATCGCCGGCACCGCGTGGTCGAAACAACCATGCTCGGCCTGGGTCGCGACCCAGGCACCGGCGACCTTGAAGCGCAGCGCTTCCTCGATGAAATCGGTGGGTGCGCCACTCAGCACCAGCAATGCGCTGTCGGCCGGATCAAGTCTCGAGGTGACGTCAGCGAATCCACGTACCTGCGGCATGTCGACGAACGCCAGCCCACCGGCTCCTTCTTCCAGACCCACTGAAGTCGGCAACACGTAAACCGTGTTGTCTTTCACCACCATGCCTGCCGTCGCCAGCTGTACCTTCAGGCGCGTCGCACGCTCCATCTGGCGCGCAAGGCGATCGTAGTTGCCGGCATCGAGGTGTTGCTGGATCAGGATCGGGCGCGGGAAATCGTCCTGCAACTGACCGAGCAGTGCGCGCAGTGGATCGGGTCCGCCGACACCGGCAACGATCAACACCGCACCTCGCGTTCCGGTGATGCTCAAGGTCGATGTCGTGCCACCGCTTTCGGCAACTTCGAGCCCGATGGTGCCGTCATCGACCATCGACATGCCGTCCAGCCGCGATGCGCTGCCCGCCGGTACAGGTGCATGTGCGGCAGCCGGTGCGTCGTCATGGTCGACCAGCGACCAGGATTCATGCAAGGGCGCTGTCGTCATGTCGGGTGCATCCATGCTCGCGGCCGAAGCCAGCTTGAGCGGCTGCGCGACAGTCGACGATGCCGGTTCCAGCGAAATCGGATCAGCGGGCTGGTGCGCAATGCCGTCAACCGGCTCAAGCGGTTCCAGCGGAATGGCCTCGGCATCGGGTAGGTGATGCGCGGCGTCCATGAACATCGAGGGATCAAAAGCCTCGACATGATGCTCGCCACCACCATGCGGGATCCGTTTCACCGGCTCGAGGTAGTCGAGGCCGTCATTGGCAAAGTCGATCTCAGATGCCGCCAGCGCCTTGTCGTCGGCATGCATTGGCGCCCATTCGTGGCCTTCCAGCCCCGGCGCCTGTTCCGGTTGCGCAGGCACCTCGTCCAGCAGCATATGCACCGATGCCTCGGGCACCGGTGCATGTTGTTCCTCCACCACCATCGTTTCCGTGGGTTCAATCGGCGCCGCCGCCTGCTCCGCCTTTGGCTTCAGTGCATCGCGCGGCAACGGCGCAACGAATCCGGCGTCATCCCCATGTCCTTCCGGCAACACGTCATGGCTGCCACGCAGCTTTGCGGACAAATGCCGACCCCAGCGCGCGAGATCCCAACCCTGGCGCGATGCCAGCACGCTCGCTTCCTCGAACAGGAGCTCGATGCTGGCATCATCAAACAATGCGTCGAAACGCGCATCGAGCGCTTCTTCCACGCCCGGCTCCATCAGCACCACGACATTGCGCGGCGACTGTGCCTGAACCTGCGCGGCATCACCATTCGCCGGATCCACTACCAACACGATATCGGCCCCGGCCTCGCGCAACGCCGCTTCCAGACGATCGCGCAGCTCGCCCGGTCGGCCCAACAACGCGGTGGCGCGGCGGTCAGTGTTCACCGGACAACTCGAGCAGTTCAGACACGTTGCGCATCAGTTCCGGCTCCTGGTACGGCTTGCCCAAGTAACGATTGACGCCGATTTCAAATGCACGCTCGCGGTGCTTCTCACCGGTACGCGAAGTGATCATGATGATCGGCACGTCACGCAGGCGGGCGTCACGGCGCATTTGCGTCGCCAGTTCGTAGCCGTCCATGCGCGGCATTTCGATGTCAAGCAGCATCAGGTCAGGCACGCGCTCTGCCATCCGCTCAAGCGCATCGATACCATCCTTCGCAGTCATCACTTCATAGCCGTTGCGTTCCAGAACGCGGCCGGTGACCTTGCGCATGGTGACGGAATCGTCCACCACCATCACCACCGGAACGACGTGGGTCTCGGCGGCATCGCGCACCTGCACTGCTGCATCGGCTTCCGCTTCGTGCTGCGGACGCGCGGCGTAACGGCGGGCCAACGGCGCGACGTCGAGGATGACCACGACCGAGCCGTCACCCATGACGGTTGCACCGAAAATACCTGGAATGGATGCCAACTGCGGACCCAGCGGCTTCACCACGATTTCGCGATTGCCAAGGATCTGGTCGACGCCGACCGCGGCCTTCAGTTCGCCGGAACCGATCAGCAGCAACGGCACCTGCAAATGTTCTTCTGCCTTGAGCATCGGCTGGCCAAGCAGCAGCCCGAGATCGAAGACAGTGAATTCTTCGCTGCCGTAGCGATGCTGCGCGCCGCTGGCGTACTCGCCGCGCGAGATGCGGCTCACACCGCGCACCGAAGCGATCGGCACCGCGTAGGTGGTTTCACCGATGCGCACGAACACCGCCTGCGTCACCGCCATCGTCTGCGGCAGGCGCAGCGAGAAGCGGGTGTTCTTTCCGGTTTCCGATGCGATGTCGAGCGAGCCGCCGAGCTGGCGGATTTCGTTGTGGACCACGTCCATGCCGACGCCACGGCCAGCCAGCTGGCTGACTTCGCTGGCGGTGGAGAAACCCGGCTGGAGGATGAAGCGGTCGATCTCCTCGCCTGCGACATCCGCACCCGTTTGCAGCAAGCCGCGTTCCTCGGCACGTGCACGGATCGCCTTGCGGTTGATACCGGCGCCGTCATCGTGGATAGCCAGCACCACTTCCGAACCTTCGTGGCGCACGTTGATCTCGACGCGGCCTTCCTCCGGCTTGCCCGCAGCACGGCGTGCCTTCGGGGATTCGATGCCGTGGGCCAGTGCGTTGCGCAGGACGTGTTCGAGCGGAGCGGTCATGCGCTCGAGCACGTTGCGGTCGAGTTCATTCTCGGCGCCGGTCACCACCAACTGGGCCTGCTTGCCGGTTTCGCCAGCGGCCTGGCGAATCACGCGACGCAGGCGCGGCAGCACCGTCTCGAACGGCATCATGCGCGTGCGCATCAAGCCTTCCTGGAGATCGGTCGACACGCGCGATTGCTGGCGCAGCAGCGCTTCGTACTGGCGGGTCAGGTCTTCCAGCGACCCCTGCAGCGTCGACATGTCGGATGCCGATTCGTTGAGGCCGCGGGTCAATTGCTGCAGCGTCGAATAACGATCGAGTTCCAGCGGATCGAATGCGGGATTGTGCGCTTCCTGCTCGCGGTGGTGGCGAGCGACGATCTGCGCCTCCGTTTCCAAGTCGAGGCGGCGCAACTGGTCGCGCAGGCGCAGGTTGGTCTGCTCCATTTCGCCCATCGCCGCGCGGAACGCGCCGAGCTGCTGTTCCAGTCGCGAGCGATAAATCGCCACTTCACCGGCATAGTTCACCAGGCGTTCCAGCAGGTCGGCGCGGATGCGCACCTGTTCCTGCGAGCGCACCTGGGCGCCTTCGGCAGTTTCGCGATCGAGCGCAGTTTCCATGATCGGCGCCGACAATTCCGGCAGCGAAGCCTTCGCCGGTTCGGCGGCAGTCTCGGCGTCCGGTGCCGCCGCGATGATGCCGCGCGCACGCGCCGTCATTTGCGCGACCAGTTCGCCAGGCGTCAGGGATGACTTGCGGGCGGCCACGCGTTCGGTCATCGCACGCAGCGTATCGAGGCCGCGTTCCAGCAACGGCACGCCGTCGCTGCCAAGCTGGGTGCGGCGTTCCGCAACCGACTCCAACAATGTTTCCATCGCATGACCGAGGTCACCAATCGACATCACGCCGGCCATGCGCGCGCCACCCTTCAGGGTGTGCAGATCGCGCTGCAACGCCGTGACCGTTTCGAGGTCTTCCGGATTGCCACGCAGGCGCGCCAGCAGGCTGTCGGAATTGTCGAGCAGGTCGTTGCTTTCCTCGACGAAGATGTCGAGCAATTCGTTGTCGAGGCTGGCGACATCGAGCGGATGCTCGGGTCCGAGGTCGACGCCATGGGTATGCGTTGCCACAACCGGCGCCAGTTGCGCGGTTTCGGCGTGCTCCTCGTGGGCGACGCCGGCGGCTCCGGCGATCGCTGCCGCGGTCAGCGCCGCAACGACTTCGGCGGTTTCGCCTTCGTGCGCAGGGGCCTGCGCCTGCTCGCGCTCGCGGCGAGCCTGTTCAGCGTATTCGGCTTCGAGGCGGGTGTATTCGGCTTCCTCTTCGGCCTGGACGCGGGCACGCTCTGCTTCTGCACGTTCTGCTTCGGCACGTTCTGCTTCGGCACGTTCTGCTTCGGCACGTTCTGCTTCAGCACGTTCTGCTTCAGCACGTTCTGCTTCAGCACGTTCTGCTTCAGCACGTTCGGCTTCAGCACGTTCGGCTTCGGCACGCTCGGCTTCAGCACGTTCGGCTTCGGCACGCTCGGCTTCGGCACGCTCGGCCTCGGCGCGTTCGACTTCGAGGCGTTCTGCTTCGAGGCGTTCTGCTTCGACGCGTTCGGCTTCGACGCGTTCTGCTTCGACGCGTTCTGCTTCGACGCGTTCGGCTTCGACGCGTTCGGCTTCGACGCGTTCGGCTTCGAGGCGTTCGGCTTCGAGACGTTCGGCTTCGAGGCGTTCAGCTTCGGCGCGTTCGGCTTCGACATCATGAACCGGTGTATGGACTTCCGGCAGGGCATCGCGCAACGCGACCAGACCAGCAGCCAGACCGGCCTGGGCCGGCACATGCTGCGCACTGTGCTGCAGGCCAGCTACCGTGGCGTGGATCTGCGCGACCAGTTCACCCAGCGCAGAGAGACCGTGCTCATCCACCGGCTGCCCGACGGCGCCGAGACGCTTGAGATACCCCTCGGCCGGCCCGGTTGCTTCGGTGATTTCCGGCACTTCCGCCATCGCGAAGGCACCGTTCATGGTGTGCACGGCACGGATCAACAGGTCATCCGGCACCTGCGGCGACTGTTTCGCACGATCCAGCCACGTCTCGACCGTGGCGACATGGCCACCAACTTCGGTGGCAAGGATTTCCAGCAGCACCGCATCGACCTGCACCGGAACATGTCCGGCAGGAATTGCCGATGCGGTCGTGGCCTGATCGATGGCAGGCGTTTCGATATGGTCGGCGGCTTCCGCCTCGACAGCCATCGGCGCATGCACTTCTTCCGCCGCGACTTCAGCAGCGGGAGCTGCTGCGGCTACAACAGGCGCGACGTATCCCACATCTTCGCCTGCTGCGACCCGATCGGCCACAGCTGCAATACCGTCAAGATCGAGTTCGGGAATCGGGTGCTTTTCGAGTGCGGCGAGCAGGTGCGGCAGATTGGCGCCGGCCGTCTGCACCAAGCCGATCACCGCAGGCGAAACCGTACGCGTACCATCGAGCACGCGATTGAGCATGTTCTCGATCTTCCAACTGAACTCGCCGAGGCGGGTCGCGCCGACCAGGCGACCACTCCCCTTCAGGGTGTGGAAGATGCGGCGAATCGGACGCAGGCGCTCTGCATCGTTCGGCTGCTCAAGCCAAGCCGGCATCAGCTGGTCGAGATTGCCGATCTCCTCGCCGAACTCTTCGACGAAAATCAAACGAATTTCGTCGTCGATTTCTTCCTTGCTGTAATCGAAACCGTATTCGGCGCGTACGGCCGATGGGCCAAATGCTGCTGCGGCCGCAGTAACGGCGACAGGTTCGGGCGTGGCGATTACCGGCTCCACAACCAACGATGCTTCGATCTTAGGCGCGACGCCTTCCGACGCGACCATCGTCGGCAACGGCGGCGCAGCATCGTGACCGCCGGCCGCAGGTTCGCCGGTAAGCTGCGTCATCAGGTCTTCGTAAGCGGTTTCGAGCTCGGAATCGATCGGCGTCGATTCGTCCACTTCCGGCGTCGCCGGCAGCGGCCAGTAGTGCAGTGCTTCCAGGCTCTGGCGCGTGATCGCGAGGATGTCATCGCGGTCGGCGCGCTTGTCACGCAACGCCTCGAGGTAATACTCGGTGCTGGCAAGCGCATCGGCCAGCGTGTCGAGCTGCTGGCTGCCCGGCACGCGCTTCTTGCGGATCAGTTCGTGCTCGGTATAGAGCCGGATGCCCTTGAGGTAATCGGCTGCCTGCGGCAATTCCAACATACCCAGCGCACCACCGACCTCATTGAGCAGGCGCGGGATTTCCGCGAGCTGGGCGTGATCCCAACCAGTTTCGACGAAGGCAACGAAGCCCTGCCGGGCATCCCCGAAATTGGCGATCGCTTCGCGAATCAGCACCGTCACCAGTTGCGCGGCGTCCGACGCACCCATCGCACCGCCTTCCGACGGCGCCAGCGACTGGTCCTGGCCAAGTCGTGCGACCTGGTCTTCCAGCGAGGCATCGACGAACAGCAGTGCGCCAGCAACATCGAGCAAGGCCTGCTCGCTGTCCTTGTTGATGCCATCGACCACGCGCGAAAGCGTGTCGCGCTGGCGATGCATGTTCTCGCGGGCACTGCCCAGTCCGAGCATGCCCAGCGTGTCGCCGATGCGACCAAGCGCCTCGACTTGCGGCGACAATTCCGAAATGTCGGAAGTGCCGCTGCGCAGATGGAGATCAAGCGCATCCTTGACCCGGAATACGTCTTCCTTCAATGCCGAGGCAACGGTATCGAGCAAGGCGCGATTGACGCCGGTGACACTGCTGCGAGCGTGTTCGATTTCACTTTCGGTCACGCTGGATTCACTGCCGATGGCAAAGGCCACACGCAGGCGATCCAGCGCCGGTGACGCAGCCTGGCTGTTCGCGACCTGCTGCAGCAACTGACGCACCGGTTCGTACAACGCGGATGCGGAACCGGCACGCAGTCCATCGGCGTGCAACGCCTGGCGAGCCTCGCGCGCGACCAGCGCAAAAGCATTGCGCAACGACGTGGAGGCCGACAGCGCGCCTTGATTCAAGGCTTCGGCGGATTCGCTGGCCACCCACAACATGCGGCGAGTGTCTTCGTCCTGCGCCAGCCCCAGCAGTCCGGACAAGGCGTCGTGCAACCCGGTCGCATCGGCCTGGCCATGGCCAGGAGTGAGGCTATCGATCGTGCGATCCAGCGCGGTGAGCATCGCCGGCGCGCCTGACAGCGTGGTCGCGGCGACCAGGGCGTCGGCACGCGGCACGTCGTCTGGCAGCGGGCGATTCAAGTCGGGAGCGAACAACACCGCTTCACCCAGCGGCTGCTCGTTGCGCAAGGCGCGCAGGTCATTGAGCAGCGGCAACAGGACGATCGGGATGTCGCGATGGCCACCCTGCAGGCGTTCGAGGTAATCGGGCAATTGCACGGTCGCGCGCAACAGTGCGTCGCAGGCTTCGTGCTCGCGCCCCGACAATTGCCCATCGGCGACCGATGCAGCGAGGTGCTGCATTTCCTCGCTGACCATCGCTGGTGCATACAGCTCCAGCATGCGCAACGTGCCTTCGATCTGGCGCAGCTGGTCCGCGGCGGAGCGCATCGCCCCGACATCCGCCGGCGTCTCGGCATAGGCCTCGACGTCGGTCTGGACCTGCTTGAGCGCGGCATCCAGCTCGGGCTTGATCCAGCCCAAGGTGGCGTGTTCGATCGCTTCGCGAAGCGCGCTCATTCAGCTGTTCCTTCCAGGCGTTGCAATGCAGTCACGAGATCGTCGTCGCTCAGGCCGGCAGCTTGAAGTCGGCCACCGAGCGACGCAGGTCGGTGGCCAGCTGCGCAAGCGTTCCGATCGACTGCGCGGTCTGGCTCGCACCTTGCGAGGTCTGTGCAGTAATCGAACGGATCGTGTCCATCGTTTGGGTGATGTTCGATGCCGCGCTCGATTGCTGTTCGGCGGAGTGCGAGATGCCTTCAATCAGGCCGGCCAGATCGCTCGACACGCGTTCGATCTCGCCCAGTGCGGTACCGGCGTCCTCGGCCAGTCGCGCACCGC
>JAFEBY010000108.1 GCA_018242465.1 Pseudomonadota bacterium
CGTGATGCAACTGCACTTCACCCCTTCACCGGTGGTGAATGCCGGTGCGGATGCCACTGTGTGCGCCAACAATGCCACCGTTAGCCTGAACGGCAGCGTGACCGTGGCCACCGGCGGCGTGTGGACAGGCGGTGCGGGATCCTTCACCCCGAACAACACCACGCTGAACGCCACGTACACACCGACCCCGGCCGAACTGGCGGGCGGCACCTTGACACTTACGCTCACCAGCACCGGCAACGGCAACTGCGCCGTGGTGAGCGACAGCAAACTGATCACCTTCACCCCCGCACCGATCGTGAACGCGGGAGCAGACGGAACCGTGTGCGCCAACAATGCGGCGATCACCCTGGGCGGCAGCGTTACCGGTGCCACGGGCGGCATCTGGAGCGGCGGCGCGGGCACGTACAGCCCCAACAACACCACGCTTACCGCAGTGTACACGCCCACGGCAGCCGAACGCACGGCCGGCACCGTGACCCTGACCTTGACCAGCGCGGGCAACGGCCTGTGCAATGCCGTAAGCGATGCGGTGACTTTCACCATCACACCGGCACCCACGGTGAATGCCGGTGCTGACCAAAGCCTCTGCGCCAACAATGCGGTGGCCACCCTCGCAGGCGGGTTCACCGTGGCCACGGGCGTGGTATGGAGCGGCGGCGCAGGCACCTTCAGCCCCAGCGCGAACAACCTCAATGCCAGCTACACGCCAACGGCCACCGAGATCGCCAATGGATCGGTGACACTGACGCTGACCACCACCGGCAACAACAACTGCACGGCGGTAAGCGACAACATCACGCTCACCTTCACCCCGGCCCCCACCGCCAATGCCGGCGTGGATGCCAGCGTGTGCGTGAACAACGCCAACGTGGCCCTGAACGGCAGTGTCACGGTGGCCACCGGCGGCATCTGGAGCGGCGGCCTGGGATCCTTCACCCCCAACAACACGGCGCTTAACGCCACTTACACGCCCACCCCGGCGGAACTGGCCGCAGGCACCTTGACGCTCACCCTCACCACCACCGGAAACGGCAACTGCGGCCAGGTGGCGGACAGCAAGGTGATCACCTTCACCCCGGCGCCCACCGTGGATGCCGGCCTGAACGGCACGGTATGCGCCAACAACGCGGCCATCACGTTGGCGGGCGTGGTGGGCGGCGCTTCGGGCGGCATTTGGAGCGGCGGCACGGGCACATACAGCCCCAACAGCAGCACGCTCAATGCCACCTATACGCCCAGCGCCGCCGAGCGCACGGCGGGCAGCGTGACCCTCACGCTCACCACCGTGGGCAACGGCAATTGCAGCGCCGTTACCGACCAAGTGACCTACAGCATCACCCCGGCCCCCACGGCCAACGCCGGTGCGGACCGCACGCTTTGCGCCAACAACCCCGTGACCACCCTGGCCGGTGCCTTCACCGTGGCCACCGGCGGCGTGTGGAGCGGCGGCAACGGCACGTTCGACCCCAGCACCACCAACATGAGCGCGATCTACACCCCCACGGGCACGGAGATCACCAACGGCACATTGACGCTCACCCTCACCACCACCGGAAACGGGCTCTGCAACGCGGTGACCGACCAAGTGGTGCTCACCTTCACGGACGCGCCCACGGCCAACGCCGGGGCTGATGTGACCGTTTGCGCCAACAACGGGGCCGTGGCCCTGGGCGGCAGCGTGGTGATCGCCACGGGCGGCACGTGGAGCGGCGGCTCGGGCGTCTTCACTCCGAACGCCAACACGCTCAACGCCACCTATTCGCCCAGCGCGGCCGACATCGCCGCAGGCCAAGTGACGCTCACGCTGACCACCACCGGCAATGGCAACTGCACGCCCGCCGTGGACAGCAAGACCATCTTCTACACCCCCGCGCCCATCGTCAATGCCGGTGCGGACGGCAGTGTGTGCGCCAATGCGGCCACCATCTCCCTGAACGGCACGGTGACCGGCGCAACCGGCGGCGTGTGGAGCGGCGGCAATGGCACGTACAGCCCGAACAGCATCACCCTGAGCGCCACCTATACGCCCACGGCGACCGAGATCGCCAATGGCAGCGTAACGCTCACCCTCACCAGTGCCGGCAACGGCCTGTGCAATCCGGTGGCCGACCAGGTGCAGTACACCTTCACCCCTGCGCCCACGGTGAACGCCGGTGCGGACCAGACCCTCTGCGGCAACAACGGCACGGCCACCCTGAATGCGGCCATCACCGTGGCCACCGGCGTGCAGTGGAGCGGCGGCACCGGCCTGTATGCGCCGGGCAGCACCGCACAGAACATCACCTATACACCTTCGCCCATTGAAGTGGCCAACGGATCCGTGACCCTGATCGCCACCACCACCGGCAACGGTACCTGCGCCGCAGTGAGCGACCAGGTGGAGATCAACTACACCGTGGCACCCACGGCCAACGCGGGCCCCGACCAGAGCGTGAGCGAGAACAACCCCGCCACCACCCTGGCCGGCAGTTGGAGCATTGCCACGGGCGTTGTGTGGAGCGGCGGTGCGGGCACGTACAGCCCGAACAACACCACGGCCAGCGCCGTGTACACGCCCACCGCAGGCGAGATCGCAGCGGGCTTCGTGACGCTGACGATGACCACCACCGGCAACGGCAGCTGCGCGGCCGCCACGGACCAGATGACCATCACCTTCACGGATGCACCCACGGCCAACGCGGGCCCCGACCAGAGCATCTGCGCCAACAACGCCAGCGCCGTGCTGAGCGGCAGCGTGACCATCGCCAGCGGCGGCATTTGGAGCGGCGGCACCGGCTCGTACAACCCGAACAACACCTCGCTGAACACCACCTACACGCCCTCTGCGGCCGAGATCGCCAACGGCTCGGTGACCTTGACGCTCACCACCGTGGGCAATGGCAACAGCAACCCGGTGAGCGACCAGGTGGTGATCACCATCACCCCGGCGCCCGTAGTGAACGCCGGAACCAACCTCACCACCTGCGCCAACCAGCCCACGGCCCAATTGGCCGGGGTGGTGAACAATGCCACGGGCGGCGTGTGGAGCGGCGGTTCGGGCACCTTCAACCCGAGCAACAACAACCTGAACGCCACGTACACGCCCACCTTGGGCGAGATCGCCTCGGGGACCTTGACGCTGACCTTGACCAGCACCGGCAACGGCAACTGCTTGGCGGTGGCCGACCAAGTGCTGCTGACCATCGCACCTGCCCCCGTGGTGAATGCGGGCGCCGACCAGACCGTATGCTCCAACAACGCCAACGTGCAACTGGCCGCCACCGTGGCCAATGCCTCCGGTGGCATCTGGAGCGGCGGCACCGGCGGATTCTCACCGACCATCAACGCGCTCAACGCCGTGTACACGCCTAGCGCAACCGAACTGGCGAACGGCTCGGTAACGCTGACGCTGACCAGCACCGGCAACGGCAGCTGCTTGGCCGTGAGCGATGCCATGACCATCTACTTCTCGCAGAGCCCCACGGTGAACGCCGGCGCGGACCGCACGGTGTGCGCCAACGACCCCACGGTGGTGCTGAACGGCGCGACGACCATTGCCGGTGGAGCGGTATGGAGCGGCGGCGGCGGAAGCTTCTCGCCAAACGCGAACACCCTGAACGCCACCTACCTCCCCAGCCCTGCTGAAGTGGCCTTGGGCACGGCAACCTTGACGCTGACCACCACGCAGAACGGTCTGTGCAATGCCGTGAGCGACCAGATGGTCATCACCATCATTGCTTCGCCGGTGGCGGATGCAGGCAACGACCTGTTCGTTTGTTCCAACAATTCCCAAGTGCAATTGGGCGGTGCCGTGAACGGCGCCGGTGGCGGACAATGGAGCGGCGGTGCAGGCACGTACAGCCCATCCATCGCCTCACTGAACGCCATCTACACGCCTACCGCAGCCGAAGTGGCCGCTGGTACCCTGACCTTGACCTTGACCACCATCGGCAACGGCAACTGCGTGGCGGTGAGCGACCAGGTGTTGATCACCTTCACGGCATCGCCCACGGCAAATGCCGGCAACGACGGCGTGTACTGTGCCAACAACGCCGCGATCCAGCTGAACGGCAGCGTGACCATCGCCAACGGTGGCACGTGGAGCGGCGGCGGTGGCACCTTCACCCCGAACGCCAACACGCTCAACGCGGTTTACACGCCTTCGCTGGGCGAGATCGCCGCAGGCAGCGCCACGCTCACCCTCACCACCACGGGCAACAACGGCTGCACCCCGGTGAGCGACAACGTGAGCTTCACCTTCACCCCGGCGCCCACGGCCAACGCCGGTGCCGATGCGAGCATCTGCGCCAACAACGCCACCTTCCAACTGAACGGCAGCGTGACCGTGGCCACGGGCGGCTTGTGGAGCGGCGGTGCCGGTTCGTACAGTCCCAACAGTGGCATACTGAACGCCACCTACATCCCCACGGCGGCAGAAATCGCGGCGGGCACCGTGACCCTCACGCTCACCACCGTGGGCAATGGCACATGCAGTCCCGTAAGCGACCAGATGGTCCTGACGATCACTCCGGCACCGGTGGTGGATGCGGGCCTGCCCGTGCAGTCTTGCGCCAACAACCCCGCCGTGCAACTCACCGGCTCTGTGCAGAACGCAGGCGGCGGAGTGTGGAGCGGTGCCGGCACCTTCAGCAACGCCACCAGCCTGAGCCCCATCTACACGCCTTCCGCCGCGGAAGTGCTGGCGGGCACGGCAACCGTGACCCTCACCAGCACGGGTAACGGCCTGTGCAACGCGGTGAGCGACCAAGTGACCATCACCATCACCGCCGCACCGGTGGTGGAAGCCGGCGCGGCCCAAACGCTCTGCGCCAACAACGTGGCCGCCCAACTGGCCGGCGTGGTGACCAACGCCACCGGCGGTGCTTGGACCGGCGGAGCCGGCAGTTACAGCCCCAATGCCAACACCCTCAATGCGGTGTACACCGCCAGCGCCGCCGAAGTGGCCGCCGGCAGTGTGTGGCTCTACTTGACCAGCACCGGCAACGGCGGCTGCCTCTCCTCGCGTGATTCGGTGTTGCTGAGCTTCAGCCCGGCACCCACGGTGAACGCGGGCCTGGATGCCCACGTGTGCGCCAACAATGCCGCCGTGAACCTGAACGGTAGCATTACCGTGGCCACCGGCGGCACCTGGAGCGGCGGCGCGGGCAGCTTTGCGCCCAACGCGCAAGCCCTGAACGGCATTTACACGCCGAGTGCACTTGAATTGGCGGCAGGCCAGATCAACTTAGTGCTCACCAGCACCGGCAACGGCAATTGCACGGCGGTGAAAGACAGCTTGGTGATAATTGTGGACCCTGTGCCCGTGGTGAACGCAGGCCCGGACCAGAGCATCTGCGCCAACAACCCCAACTTCCAACTGAACGGCTTCGTGGGCAACGCCCCGGGCGGCCAGTGGACTGGCGGCGCGGGCAACTACTTCCCGAGCAACACTTCGTTGGCGGTGCAATACACACCCACTGCGGCTGAGATCGCCTCCGGATCGGTGACCTTCACCCTCACCTCCACGGGCACGCTGTACTGTGCAGCGGTAACGGACCAGGTGACCATCAACTTCACGGACGCCCCCGTGGTGAACGCGGGAGCCGACCTGCAGATCTGCGCCAACAATGCGGCGGTGCAGCTCACCGGCAACGTGGACAACGCCAGCGGCGGCACCTGGACCGGTGGCAGCGGCACCTTCAGCCCCAGCGCCAACGTGCTCAGCCCGGTGTACACGCCCACGGCATCCGAAATCGCTTCGGGCGGCATGGACCTGTTCCTCACCAGCACCGGCAACGGCAACTGCATTGCGGTGAAGGATACCATGCACATCACCTTTACGCCGGCACCCACGGTGAACGCGGGCACGGACCTGAGCGTGTGCTACAACAACCCGGTGGTAGCGCTGAACGGCGCCAGCACCGTGGCCGGCGGTGTGCAATGGAGCGGTGGCTTAGGCAGCTATGCGCCCAACGCCCAAAGCGCCACGGCACAGTACACGCTGACCCCATTTGAACTGCAGACCGGCACGGTAAC
>JAFEBY010000109.1 GCA_018242465.1 Pseudomonadota bacterium
CACGAACCAGAACGCGACCTTGTCGGCCATGCGTTGCATCGGAGCGCGCGAACGCTGGGCCTGGGCCACCAGTTGCACGATCCGCGACAGCACGGTGGCCGATCCGACCTGTTCGGCGCGAATGATCAGGCTGCCGGTGCCGTTGAGCGTCGCGCCGATCACGCGATCGTCCACGCCCTTCCCCACCGGGATCGGCTCGCCGGTCAGCATCGATTCGTCGATGTTCGAACGGCCATCCAGCACGACACCATCGACCGGCACCTTCTCGCCGGGACGGATGCGCAGGCGGTCGCCGACGTGCACGTGCTCCAACGGAATGTCTTCCTCGTTACCGTTCGCATCGATCCGGCGTGCAGTTTTCGGTGCCAGGCCGAGCAAGGCCTTGATCGCGGCCGACGTCTTTGAGCGCGCTCGCAACTCGAGCAATTGCCCGACCAGCGTCAGCGATACGATCACCGCCGCCGCTTCGAAATACACGCCGACGCGCCCATGTTCGCGGAACGATGCCGGGAAGATCCCGGGAGCCAGCGTTGCGACCACGCTGTAGCCGTAGGCGGAAGCGACGCCAATTCCGATCAGCGTCCACATGTTGGGACTGCGGTTGCGGATCGATTGCAGGCAACGTTCGAAGAACGGCCAACCCGCCCACAGAACCACCGGCGTGCTCAAGGCGAATTCGATCCAGCTGCGTGCCGTCGCGGAGAGGAAGTCGAATTTCGAGCCGAACATCGCCAGCACGAACACCACGAGCGTCAGCGGCAAGGTCCAGCGGAAGCGCCGGCTGAAATCGATCAGTTCCGGATTTTCCTCTTCTTCAAGGGATGGCATTTCCGGTTCCAGCGCCATCCCGCAGATCGGGCAGATACCCGGCCCGCCCTGGCGGATAGCCGGGTGCATCGGGCAGGTGTAGAACGTGCCAGCGGCGATCGCAACCGGTACCGATGCATCGGGCTCAAGGTATTGCTGCGGATTCGCGATGAATTTGTCCTTGCAGCGCGCCGAGCAAAAATGGTGTTCATGCCCCGCGTGCGTCGCATGATGCTGCGTTGTCGCGGGATCGACTGTCATGCCACAGACCGGGTCGATCACATGCAATGCAGGCACGGCGTGATCTTTCCCGGAGCAGCAGGACGAGGCGTGATGATGCGCATGATCGTGGTCGTGGCCATGCGTACTCACTGTTCGTCCCCAGACAATGCATTGAGAATCGGGCATTGTTCGAGCGCACCATGCCCAGGGCAGGATTCGGTCAGTCCTTCGAGCGCAATGCGCATGCGCTCCAGCTCGGCGATGCGTGCCTTGACGTCGGCGATCTTCATGAGTGCAGCCGATTTCATCGCGGCCATGTCTTCATCATGGGTGCGCGAGAGTTCCAGCAATTCGCGGATTTCAGGCAGGGTGAACCCCAGGGATTTGGCGCGACGGACAAAGCGCAATCGTTTGACGTCGCCCTCACCATAGATGCGATAGCCGGACGACAACCGTTCCGGCTTGGGCAGGAGCCCCTCGCGCTCGTAGTAGCGGACGGTATCGATGTTCACGTCGGCGCGTTGCGCCAGTTGGCCGATCTTCATTCCGGCGCCTTCATTGGGACGATGCCGGCACTCTAAACCATGGAGCAAGGTCTAGAGTCAAGTGTTTTCAGAACCAGGTGCGAACGCCCAGGATGAAGCGGGTATCCCCTTTTTGGCCGGATGCCTCGCGCCGGAAATCCGCGGTGCGACCGAACGCCTGTTCGCGAGTCACCCCGAGATAGGGCGCGAACTGACGGGTGAATTCATAACGAAGACGCAGCCCTGCCCCTGCCGTGCTCAAACCGGAACCGATGCCGCGCAGGCGATCGTCCTTGCCGTAGGCGTTCACTTCGACCATTGGCTGCAGGATCAGGCGATTGGTCAGCAGCAACTCGTATTCGGTCTCGAAGCGCATCGCGATCTGGCCGCGTTGACCGACATAGGCGGTGGCCTCGACCTCGAATTTCTGGGGTGCCAGTCCCTGGACGCCGATCGCCGCGAACGTCTGTCCATTGCCGGGCTCGAAGTCGTGGCGCACCCCGGCCACCACATCCCACCACGGCGATACGCTATGACCGTACAGAACTTCGGCATTGGCGGATTCGGTGCGACTGGAGATGCGCTCGCCCTCCGTGCGCACCCAGACGCGATTCAAGTCGGTCCCGATCCAGCCGCGGCCTTCCCACGCCACTCCCCTGCCCGGCGTGTCGTTCCATGTTTCCAGGCGATTGAGCAGTGCATAGCTGTGGATCGCGTTGTCCATCATGTCGTGCCCGCCGTGTGGCGGCACTGCAGCAGCACGATCGGCATCGGTGATCGCGGGAATGGGCGCTGTCGGCTGGTTCGGCGCCGGCGCCTGCTGGTGCATGGAGTGATCCATGCCTTGCATGTCGGCCTGGTCCGCCTGCATCTGCGAATGATCCATGCCTTCCATTCCGGAGTGATCCATTCCGGAATGGTCCATTCCCTGCATTTGCGAATGGTCCGTTGCATCCGGACTCTTCGCTTTCGGTTTGCCCGGTACCATTTTCTTCGCAGGCTGCTTTTTCGTGGTGCCCGCCTGCGGCATCGGCATGGACATCGCCGAATGGTCCATTGCTTGCGCGGCCGCATGTGGCGACAGCAATGCGAGTCCAATCGCAGCGACCAGCAGGCGGATTGCCATGGTCGCCGCGATCATTCCGACACCCGCACGGTGCGCATCATTCCCGCTTCCATGTGGTACAGCAGGTGGCAGTGATAGGCCCAGTCGCCGAGTGCGTCGGCGCGCACGCGATAGCTGCGGCGTGTTCCCGGCGGGATGTCGATGGTGTGCTTACGGACCATGAAGTTCCCGTGCTCGTCCTCGAGGTCGCTCCACATGCCATGGAGATGGATCGGGTGCGTCATCATCGTGTCGTTGACCAGCACGATGCGCAGGCGTTCACCGTAATTGAGCTTGAGTGGCGCGGCATCGGAGAATTTCTGACCGTTGAACGACCATGCGAATTTCCCCATGTGGCCGGTCAGGTGCAGTTCGATATCGCGGCCAGGGGCGCGGCCATCGGGATCGTCGAACGCGCTGCGCAACATCGAATAGCTCAGCACCTTGCGTCCGTTGTCGCGCAGCCCGATGCCGGGATCGTCCAGCTTCGGCGACGGAGACATCGCCTGCATGTCGACCAGCGGATTGCCCGCCTCGCTGGACGGATGCGACGGCATCGTGCCGGAACCATGGTCCATCCCGACCATTGCACCCATGCCGTGCCCTTGCATGTTGGACATGTCGTGACCGCCATGATCCATGCCTTGCATCGGCGGCATGTCGTGGCCCATTGCCATGTCGGACATGGACAGCAGCGGCCGCGGATCAAGCGACGGAATCGACGCACGCAATCCCTCGCGTACTGCCAGCGTGCCGCTGACGTAGCCGGTCCGTCCGAGATCCTGCGCGAAGATGGTGAAGGCATCCTGGCCTGAAGGTTCGACGATCACGTCATAGGTTTCTGCGGCGGCGATGCGAAATTCGTCGACCGTCACCGGATGCACGTACTGGCCGTCAGCGGCGACCACGGTCATCTTTAGTCCGGGAATGCGCACGTCGAAATGCGTCATCGACGAACCGTTGATAAAGCGCAGCCGCACCTTTTCGCCGGAACGGAACAGCCCCGTCCAGTTGCCGAGCGACGTGGTGCCGTTCATCAGGTAGGTATAGGTATTGGCGTTGACGTCGGAAAGATCACTGGGCGACATTCGCATCCCGCCCCACATGCGGCGATCCGCCAGCGTTGCCGACAATCCGTCCTTGCGCACATCGCGCAGGAAATCGCCGGCAGTGCGCTGGTAGCGGTTGTCGTACATCGCCATCTTCTTGAGGCGCGCGAACAATCGCTGCGGATCGAGATCGGTCCAGTCGCTGAGCAAGACCACGTAATCACGATCGAAACGGAAGGGCTCGGGTTCGATCGGATCGATGACCAACGGTCCGTACAGCCCGCGTTGTTCCTGGAAGCCGGAATGGCTGTGATACCAGTACGTGCCGGATTGCCGCACTTCGAATCGATAGAGATAACTTTCGCCGGGACGAATGCCGTCGAAACTCAGCCCCGGAACGCCATCCATGTTCGCCGGCAACAAGATTCCATGCCAATGCACCGATGCCTCGTCGTCGTGCATCGACCTGCGTTGCAATGCATTGCGCACGCGGATGTTGACGGTGCTGCCTTCCTTCCATCGCAACAGCGGCGCCGGCAACGAACCATTCACCGTCACCGCGGTACGCGCCTTGCCAGTGAAATCCACCGCCATTTCGCCGATGGAAAGATCGAAATCGGTTCCGGACAGGACGACCGGTTGTCCGGCGGAGCGCAAGGCCCAGCCCTGCTTCGGCCACAGGCCGAGACCGGCCAGTACCCCGCCCGCGGCCAGTCCCTGGACGAAGCGGCGTCGCGACAGCCCTGCCCGGTCCTCCCGCATGCCATTGAATTCAAAGCGCATTCTTGTCCCGACACCTGTGGTTGCTGCCGCCATTCCGACCAACTCTAGAGTCTGGACCGGCTCCAGAGTCAAGCCGGACGTCCGATCTGTCCGCGTCTATGTCTTCAGTTGGGAGTCAGCCTATTGACGAAGCCTGATTTGGTGTTATAGTTCAATACAACACCAGTCGAACAGGACGCCACCATGAACATCGGAGCAATTGCCCGCAGGTACGGCACCACCGCTCTGTTGGGTCTGGCCATCGCCGGTTTTGGCACCGCCACCGCGCTGGCCGGCTCGCCGAGTGTGATGACCCCGCCACTTCCCACGACCTTGCCTGCCTCGCCGCAGCTGCCCGTTGCCGCGGTTGCTGTTGCCAAGGCACACCCGGACCGGGTCAAGTCCGGCAAGACGCTCCGCAATCGTCGCCAGGCCCAGGCGATTCCGTTCTTCGCATTCCCGCCGAGGATCTGACATGTCTCCCGTGCAATGGGCAGACGGAAGCCCGATTTACCGTCAACTCAAGGAAAAGGTGATCGCCATGATGCTGGATGGAGTTCTCAAGCCGGGCGATGCCCTGCCCTCCGTGCGCCAGGTCGCCGCCGAGTACCAGCTCAACCCGATCACCGTTTCGCGTGCCTACCAGGAACTTGCCGACGAAGGGATGGTCGAGAAGCGCCGCGGCCTCGGCATGTACGTGACCGACAGCGCCCGCAACCAGTTGCGCAACAACGAGCGCGAACGCTTCCTCAAGGAAGAGTGGCCGCTGATCCTGGAACGGATCCAGCGCCTCGGCTTCGAACCCGCCGAATTGCTTGACCCCTCACGTAAATGGAGCGCGCCATGACCGCCGTCATCACCGCACGCGGCCTGCGCAAGGCCTACAAGAACACCACCGCGCTCGACAATGTCAGCTTCGAGATCCCGTCCGGCCGCATCGTCGGCTTGATCGGCCCCAACGGCGCCGGCAAGACCACCGCGCTCAAGGCCATCCTCGGCCTGATCCCGTACGAGGGCTCGCTGGACGTGCTCGGCCGTGATCCGCAAACACAGCGCGATGCATTGATGAATGATGTCTGCTTCATCGCCGACGTCGCCGTGTTGCCACGCTGGTTGAAGGTGAAGAACGCGGCAGAATTCGTCGAGGGCGTCCACCCGCGCTTCGATCGCAGCCGCTTCGAACGCTTCATCGCCCATACCCAGCTGAAGCCGGACATGCGCGTCGGCCAGATGTCCAAGGGCATGATCGTGCAACTGCACCTGGCCCTGGTGATGGCGATTGACGCTCGCCTGCTGGTGCTCGACGAACCAACCCTCGGCCTCGACATCCTCTACCGCCGCGAGTTCTACCAGCGCCTGCTCGAGGATTATTTCGACGAGGACAAGACGATCATCGTCACCACCCATCAGGTCGAAGAGATCGAACACATCCTGACCGACGTGATGTTCATCCAGGGCGGCAAGCTGACGCTCAATTCGCCGATGGAAGACGTCAGCCTGCGCTTCACCGAGGTACTGGTGAATCCCGACCAGCTCGAGGCCGCCCGTGCGCTCAAGCCGGTCAGCGAGCGCGCGATGCCATTCGGAAAATCCATCCTGCTGTTCGACGGCGTGCCCCAGGTGCAGCTCGCCGCGCTCGGAGAAACCCGCAGCCCGGGCATCGCCGACCTGTTCGTCGCCACCATGAAGGGGACCTACGCATGAACGCCATCGTCAACAACGCGAATGCAGCGGCCCGCACCGCGCCGCATCCGACCCACCGAATGAAGACGCTGCTCAAGCGCGAGTTCTGGGAGCACAAAGGTGGTTTCCTGTGGGCGCCGATCATCACCAGCGTGATCTTCCTGGTGTTCACCGTCATCGGCAGCAGTGCCGGCCAATTCGCTTTCCACAAGTTCCAGTCGGAATCGTCGTCGTGGGTGGTCAACATCGGCGGCCAGGACGTGCCCGTCAACAGCGACAGCATGCGCCAGGCACTGGCCCATGCTTCGCCGTCCGATCTCGCGCAGATGCACGATGCGGTGAACGGGGTGCTGATGATCGCTGGCGTGTGGCCGCTGATGGTGCTCGGCTTCGTCGTGTTCTTCTATCTGCTGAGTTCGCTCTTCGACGAGCGCAAGGATCGCAGCGTGCTGTTCTGGAAGTCGATGCCGATCTCCGACACCGAAACCGTGCTGTCCAAGCTGCTGTCCGGCCTGGTCGTGGCGCCACTGATCGCGATCGCGGTCTCCATCGTCACCATGCTGGTCTTCGCTCTGATCATCAGCGTGTTCATGCTTGGCAACGGCATGCCGCTGGCCCTGCTGTGGTCGAACATGGATCCGTTGATGATCGTCGGCCAGTCCTTGCTGATGGTGCCGCTGTACGCCCTGTGGGCGCTGCCGACCGCCGGCTGGTTGCTGCTGTGTTCGGCGTGGTCGCGTCGCGTGCCCTTCCTGTGGGCGGTGGGCCTGCCGCTCCTGGTCGGTGCGCTGGTGTCCTGGGCGGTGGCGATCAACGGCATGTATCGCGACACCCCGGTGCTGGGCATGATGTGGAAGCACGGCATCGTCCGCCTGCTGACCGGCACCTTCCCGGGCACGCACCTGATCAGCCTGTCGGATGCCATCCGCCACAATCACCACCCCGAAAGCCTGCACGATGGCCTCCAGTACTTCAATGGACTGAATGCATGGACCAGCCCTGCCTTGTGGATCGGCGCGGTGGTCGGCGTGGCGATGATCTTCGGCGCGATCCGCCTGCGCCGCTGGCGCACCGAAGCCTGATCCCGTCATCGACACCATCCATCAGATTTTGATTCGGAGAACTCCCATGAGCCGCACCTCCAAATTCGTTTCACTGACGCTCGCCACTGCATTGATGGGCTGCTCGCCGTCACCGCAGCCTTCCGCTTCGCCGGTACCCGGTGGCGGCGCGCAGACCGCGATCGGACAGGCCGCACAGAAGGCCATCGCCGAAGCACGCATCAAACTCGAGACCGAGAACATCAAGCTCGGCCAGGGCAATGGTTTCAGTTTCAACGGCAGTGGCAAGACCGCCTCCAACCTGCCATTGGCTGAAATCACCCCGAAGGGTGACTTCATCGTCGATGGCAAGAACATCGCGACCGATGCCAACCAGCGTGCGTTGCTGTTGGATTACCGCAAGCACGTGATCGAAATTGCCAGCATCG
Organism: Pseudomonadota bacterium; assembly: GCA_018242465.1. Classification (GTDB taxonomy): domain Bacteria; phylum Pseudomonadota; class Gammaproteobacteria; order Xanthomonadales; family Xanthomonadaceae; genus Solilutibacter. Next base: position 7,642 of record JAFEBY010000109.1, read on the forward strand.
GCATGGCGATCGGCGTCAAGGGCGCGGATCTCGCCGGCACCGCCGTCAACGAGGCTTTGGCCAGCATCTTCACCGGCAAGACCGATGAGGTCGAAAAGCGCGTGAACGCGCAAGCGGAAACATTGAAGGCCGACGCGCAGCAGATTTGCACGACCTTGCCGGCGTTGCGCGTGACCCAGGACAAGCTTGCCACGGCGTTGCCGGCATTCAAGCCCTACGCAACGCTGACACAGGACGACATCGACAACTGCAGCAAGGACAAGGACGATCATGTCGTCGTCCGCAAGGGGGGCTCCGGTCCGAATGCAGATTCCGACAGCGACTCGGATTCCGATCCTGGCTCGGCTGCCGCCGCGGCCGCATCCGCCACAATGCCAGTGCCGCCAGTGCCGCCCGTGCCCCCGGTTCCGCCTGTGCCCCCGGTGGCGCCCAAGAACGACTTCGCGAACACGCCTTGCGCGTTCCAGCGTCCGATCAACCTCGCGCTTGATACCCGCGGCATCCGCACCGTGCGTTTCGACCTGGAGAGCGAGGACCTGACTGCCGATGCCGTTTCCGGTGGCGCCAGTGTCGGCGGTCGCGCTTGCGCATCGTCGCAGTCCGCGCTCGACACCATGAAGGTGGAACAGCAGCGCAACGGTGATGTCCTGACCGTCCGCGCCTGGCATACCGACGGTTTCACCGGCCGTTCCAACATCAACATCGGCCCGATCCGCATGAGCCGTTACAGCATGATGCAGTTGCAGGCCAAGGTGCCTGACAACGTGATGGTCGAAGTCACCGCCAAGTCCGGCGACGTGGTCGTTCGCAATGCGGCGCGCACCAGCCTCGACCTCGGTTCCGGCGACGGCCAGTTGCTCGGCGTGCGCGGCGACGCCTTCGCCAAGCTGGGCTCGGGCGATCTGGTGGTCGATGGCGCGCGCAGCCTGCGCGTCCTCAGCATCGGTTCGGGTGACGCCAAGCTGCAGAACATCTCTGGTGCGGTGACCATCGACACCATGGGCTCGGGTGATGCCAAGGTCATGTCTGCGGGGTCGGTGGAGGTCGGCACCGTCGGTTCCGGCGATGTCGTCATCGGCGGCATCCGCGGCAGTGTCCACGTTGGCACGGTCGGTTCTGGCGATGTCACCGCCAATAACGTGCAGGGCGACCTCCGCGTCGACAGCATGGGTTCCGGCGACGTCAACCACAAGAACATCGGCGGAAAGATCAACGTACCGAAGAAGAACGACGACTGATCGTTTCTGTTCCATGGCGCATGCAACCCGGCGCCTTCGCGGCGCCGGGTTCGTTTTCATGGTTCAACCAGACGATGTACCGCCTGCACCAATGCCCCCCTTGGTGAGCTTGGCGGGATCGAGCAATCGCTTCAGAGCCGTCGCATCCAGCCCGCTATCCTCGATCGCCACGTCCAGTACCGGGCGTTTCTCCTTGTAGGCGCGCTTTGCGATCGCCGCGGCCTTCTCATACCCGATCACCGGATTGAGCGCGGTCACCAGGATCGGATTGCGCGCCAATGCAGTGTCGATGTTGTCGTGGCGCGCCTTCAATCCGGCGATGGCGCGATCGCCGAGCAGCGGCAGCACGCGTGCCAGCAGGCGGATTGATTCCAGCAGGTCGTTGGCGATCAACGGCAGCATCACATTGAGCTGGAAATTTCCGCTGGCACCGGCAACGGTGATCGCAGTGTGGTGACCCATCACCTGCGCACAGACCATGCACGCCGATTCCGGGATCACCGGATTGACCTTGCCCGGCATGATCGACGAACCCGGCTGCAACGCCGGCAATTCAATTTCACCCAGGCCCGCCAGCGGACCCGAGTTCATCCAGCGCAGGTCGTTGGCGATCTTGGTCACCGCGACCGCGAGCGCATTGAGCTGGCCGGAGAGTTCGACCAGATCATCCTGTGCAGCCAGTCCTTCGAACTTGTTGGCGGCGGATTCGAAGCGCACGCCGGTGCCGGCAGTCAACGCCTGAGCGACGCGACGGCCGAATTGCGGATGGGCATTGATGCCGGTGCCGATCGCGGTGCCCCCCAGCGGCAATCGACGAACGCGCTTCAACGCATCTTCGATACGCGCCTGCGCCGAATCCAGTTGCGCCGACCACGCGGCGAATTCCTGGCCCATCGTCAACGGCATCGCGTCCATCAGGTGGGTGCGCCCGGTCTTGACGACCTTCGCCAGCGATTTTCCCTTGCGGTCGATCGTGCGGCGCAAGTGCTTGATCGCCGGCAACAGATCGCGCTGCACGGCGAGCACTGCGGCGACGCGGATCGCACTCGGCACGGTGTCGTTCGAACTCTGGCCAAGATTGACGTGGTCGTTGGGATGGATCCTGCGCCGGGCAGTGCTGGCGAGATGCGCGATCACCTCGTTGGCATTCATGTTCGATGAGGTGCCGGAACCGGTCTGGTAGACATCGATCGGGAACTGGCCGTCATGGCGTCCGGCGGCGACATCCGCGGCGGCGCGCGCGATCGCCTGTGCGCGTCCATCATCGAGCAGGCCCAGCCAGCCGTTCACTTCGGCAGCCGCTGCCTTGATCAGTGCCAGCGCGTGGATGAATTCCGGCGGCATCGGTCGGCCCGAGACCGGGAAATTGTCGATGGCGCGCTGGGTCTGGGCGCCCCACAGGGCGTCGGCAGGAACACGCAATTCGCCCATGCTGTCGTGTTCGATGCGGAAGGTCTGGGCCACGGCAAACTCCGGGAATCGAAAGATCGCAGGATACGCCGGAGGCGGTTCCCGAGCCGTCGCGGTAAAATGGACGAATGACACATTCGACCCTCACCGCCCTCTCCCCGCTCGACGGCCGCTACGCCGGCAAGGTCGATGCGCTGCGCCCGATCTTCTCCGAATACGGCTTGATCAAGGCGCGTGTGAAGGTCGAGGTGGAATGGCTGCTGGCGTTGGCCGCAGACGACAAGATCATCGAACTCAAGCCGTTCTCCGCCGACGCGCAATCTCGCCTGCGCAAGTTCGCCGACACCCTGTCGGTGGCCGATGCCGCCCGCGTGAAGCAGATCGAGGCGACCACCAACCACGATGTCAAGGCGGTCGAATACCTGATCAAGGAGCTGCTGAAGGACGATGCCGAACTGGCGCCCGCGCTGGAGTTCGTCCACTTCGCCTGCACCTCCGAGGACATCAACAACCTGTCTTATGCGCTGATGTTGCATGAAGCGCGCGCCACGGTGCTGCTGCCCAAGCTCGACGACACCATCGTCAAATTGAAATCGATGGCGCATGACCTCGCCGCGCTGCCGATGCTGTCGCGCACCCATGGCCAGACCGCCTCGCCGACCACCGTCGGCAAGGAAATCGCCAATGTCGTCGCCCGCCTCGAACGCCAGCGTTCGGTGTTGGCCGCGCTGCCGATGCCGGGCAAGATCAATGGCGCGGTCGGCAATTACAACGCCCACGTGGTCAGCTATCCGGACATCGACTGGCCGGCGTTCTCGCAGCGCTTCGTCACTTCGCTTGGCCTCGACTGGCAGCCCTACACCACCCAGATCGAACCGCACGACGGCATCGCCGAACTCAGCGATGCGATGAAGCGCATCGACACCATTCTGATCGACCTGTCGCGCGATATCTGGGGCTACATCTCCCAGGGCTATTTCAAGCAGAAGCTCAAGGCTGGCGAAGTCGGCAGCTCGACCATGCCGCACAAGGTCAATCCGATCGACTTCGAGAATGCCGAAGGCAATTTCGGCATCGCCAACGCCCTGTTCGAACATTTCGCCGCCAAGTTGCCGATCAGCCGCTGGCAGCGCGACCTCACCGATTCCACCGTGCTGCGCGCGCTCGGCACCGCCTTCGGCCATGCGCTGATCGCTTTCGATGCGCTGTTGCGTGGCTTGGGCAAGCTGGAAACCAACCCGGATCGCCTCGCCGCCGACCTCGACGCCAACTGGGAAGTGCTGGCCGAAGCCGTGCAGACGGTGATGCGTCGCCACGGCCTGCCGGAACCCTACGAGCAACTGAAGGCACTGACGCGCGGCCAAGGGATCACCCGCGAATCGCTCCGCGCCTTCATCGCGCAACTCGACCTGCCGGCCGATGCCAAACAACGCTTGATGGAGCTGACACCCGCCAGTTACATCGGCGTCGCTACGGAGCTTGCGCGCAAGATTTGATGATAAATACAACAACCCGCACCCGGCCGCGGCACCCAGTCCGGCAAGCGACAGTTGAGACACCCCTCACACCGGAACAGGTCGGATAGATTCAATCGTCCACGCATTCGCAGGAGGCAACGGTGTCCACGCAATTCAAGGTCGGCGATCATGTCCGCTGGAATTCCGAAGCCGGCTGGGTCAGCGGCACCATCATCAGGATCCATGCCCGCGATTTCGACTACAAGGGCCATACCCACCACGCCACGCGCGACGACCCGCAATACGAGATCAAAAGCGACCGCACCGACCACATCGCCGCCCATCGCGGCAACGTGCTGCACTTGATCGCCGATTGATGGCGACCTTCTTCACCATCGGCCATTCCAATCGCAGCCTCGATGAATTCATCGCTTTGCTCGCCGAATCGAGCATCGAGCGTGTGATCGATGTCCGCGCCTTCCCGCGTTCGCGCAGCAACCCGCAATTCAACATCGATACCCTGCCCGCTGCGCTGGCCGAACACGGCATCGCCTACGACCACCTGGCGGCACTCGGCGGCAGGCGCGGCAACGCGCACGACAAGGTCCCGACCCAGGTCAATGGCCACTGGGAACACCGAAGTTTCCACAACTACGCCGACTACGCCCTGTCGCCCGAATTTCGCCATGGCCTTGATCACCTGATTGTCGAAGGCGAGCGCCAGCGCTGTGCGGTGATGTGTTCGGAAGCGGTGTGGTGGCGCTGCCATCGCCGCATCATTTCCGACTACCTGCTCTCGCGCGGCGAAACCGTGCGGCATATCCTGGGGCCGGGGAAAATCGATCCCGCCGCGCCCAACGAAGGCGCCGAGTTCCACGCCGATGGCCGCATCACCTATCCCGGTGCACCGACGCTGTTCGATTGACAGCCAGCCACATGGCTTGCGGCACAATAGGTGCCCATTTCCATCGATTCATTAGCTCCGTGCCGATCCGTCGCACATTCCCCCGAGTCTTCTTCGCCGTCGCCGCGCTCGCCGGCTGGCACTCACCCGCCTCCGCCGATGAAGTGGCCCGGTGCCCGGCAGATGCCAGCCCAATGGATGGCTGGAGCGATCGCGCGCCGCCGAGGAAAATCTTCGGCAACACGTATTACGTCGGCACCTGTGGCATCAGTTCGATCCTGATCGTCGGCAAGCAAGGCGCCATCCTGATCGACGGCGCCACCGACAAGGCACCTGCCGCGATCGAAGCCAATATCCGCGCCCTGGGTTTCAAGCCGGGCGATGTGAAACTTATCCTCAGCACGCACGATCACAACGACCACGCCGGCGGCCTGGCGCAGTTGCAGCGTGACACCGGCGCTCCGGTGCTCGCACGCGCACCGGCAGCCGCGACCCTGCGGCGCGGGTCCAGCGATCGCAGCGACCCGCAGTTCGGGGAGCTGGGCAAGCTCCCGCGCGTCGCCCGTGTACGCGTCATCGCCGATGGGCAGACAGTGCGGCTCGGCGACCTGAAACTGGTTGCGCACGCCACTCCCGGCCACACTCCGGGCAGCACAAGCTGGACCTGGCGATCCTGCGAAGGTGAACGTTGCGCGAACATCGCCTACGTCGACAGCCTGACCGCGATCTCCAACAAGCAGTACCGCTTCGGCAACCATCCCGCCTACGTCGCGGCATTCCGCCACACGATCGACACGGTCGCGTCGTTGCCCTGCGACTTGCTGCTGACCCCGCATCCGACCGCCAGCGACATGTTCACGCGATTCGCCGGGACCCAGCCACTGATCGATGCCGGTGCCTGCAAGACGTATTCACGACGTGCGGGTGAAGCACTGCAGCAACGCCTCGCCGACGAAGCCAACGGGAAAGCACCATGATCGAAATCGATGCCATCGACGGACCGCTGCCGCTGGGCATGTCGCCGGAACGCTTCCTGCGCGAGTACTGGCAGAAGAAACCCCTGTTGGTCCGCAATGCCTTCCCGCATTTCGAATCGCCGATCCAGCCGGAGGATCTCGCTGGCCTCGCCTGCGAGGAAGGCGCGCTCGCGCGCATCGTCAGCCATGATCACAAGAACGATCGCTGGACGCTGGAAACCGGGCCGTTCCCGGAGGAGAAATTCCCGGCGATGCCGCACCACGACTGGACGGTGCTGGTGCAGGACGTGGACAAATGGGACGCCGACGTCCGCGCCCTGCTCGACGAATTCGACTTCCTGCCGCGCTGGCGCATGGACGACATCATGGTTTCGTTCGCAGCGCCGGGGGGTTCAGTCGGTGCGCATATCGACAATTACGACGTGTTCCTGCTGCAAGGCGTCGGCCATCGCCGCTGGCAGATCGACACCCATCCCGATCCGGAATCCGAATATCGCGACGACGTGCCGCTGCGCCTGTTGCGCGATTTCACGCCCAATCACGAATGGATCCTCGGGCCGGGCGACATGCTCTACCTGCCGCCGGGCGTCGCCCACCACGGCATCGCCGAGGACGCCTGCCTGACGATCTCGGTCGGATTGCGCGCGCCATCAACCGCTGAGTTGCTGATTCACCATGCCGACACCCTCGCCTTCGACGCCGACGAACGCGTGCGCTATGTCGATCCCGACCTCGCACTGCCTGCTGATCCCAACGAGATCGACGATGCCGCGCTCGATCGCGCCATCAAGGCGCTTGCGCGCATCCGCCTCGAGGATCGCGACCAGATCGGCGAATGGTTCGGTCGCTTCATCTCAGCCTATCGCGTGGCCGAAGGCCAGGCACCGACCGGCGACGATGCCTCGGGACTCGACATTGTCGAAAGCATCGGCAATGGCGAGACATGGATGCGCCATCCGCACACCCGCATGGCCTGGCGTCGCCTTTCCGATGGCAGTGCCCTGTTGTTTGCCAACGGCGCGGCATGGCCGGCAACGGTCGACGACGCCAAGGTGCTGGCCGCTGCGCAATGGCTGGATGGCGATACGCTGGCCGCATTGGGTCCGGCCGGTCGCGAACTGCTGCAGACCCTGGCCGATGGCGGTTACCTGCTGCCGGAATCCACATGAACGCCTCATCATGGAGCGGACGCCTCGATGGACTCGACGCGGTGACCGTGGCTGCAACCGCCGTGCTCCAGAGCAGTTCGCGTCGGATCAGCCTGTTCGCACCAAAGCTCGAACCCCGGCTCTGGAACCAGCCGACGCTGATTGATGCCCTGCGCGGCTTCGCGATTTCGGGCCGCGAACATGAAATCCGCATTCTCATCGGCGAACCAACCGACCTTGCCCGTGATTGCGGCGCCCTGGTCACCCTGCACCAGCGCCTGCCCACCGCCCTGCAGCTGCGCCAGCCGCTGGAAGGCGACGAATGGCCGGCCAGCCATCCCTTCCTGCTCGGCGATGACGGCACGGTCCTCCGTCTCGACGGCGATGACCGCCTCGGCGGAGACATCAGCGCGGCCGAGGGGGGCCTGGGACGTGTCTTCCTGGTCCGTTTCGACAGCACCTGGGAGCGAGCTCGACCAATGTCTGAACTGCGCGTGCTCGGAATTTGATGCAGTGCGGAGCCGGCTGAGCCTATAATTCGGGGCTCGACTGATCCAGCGCATTCAGCCGGTCTGTTGCACTGGAAAATCAGCCACTTGCACCACCCCGACCCCGGCAACATCGCGAGTATCTCCCCATCATGGCGGACAGCCTTCTCAAGCAGTTTGCGCAGACCTCCCAGCTCGGCAGCAATGCCGCCTACATCGATGAGCTCTATGAGCAGTACCTGGTCGCTCCCGACAGCGTCGATGGCAAATGGAAGGCGTATTTCGACAGTCTGAAAGGCCGCGAAGCCGGTGACGTCCCCCATTCGGTGATCGCCGATGCCGTCGCGGCAGCCGGTCGCAACGCCATCCGCAGCGGCGGTGGCGGCGAATCCTCGGGCGACGAGCGTGAACGCCATGTCGGACGGCTGATCAACGCCTATCGCGCCCGCGGCCACCTCGCCGCCGATGTCGATCCGCTGGGCTTGCTCAAGCATCCGGATGCGCCGGACCTGACGCTGGCTTTCCATCACCTCTCCAATGCAGATCTCAAAAGCGAGTTCAGCACCGGTGGCGTCGGTGGCCGCGCCCGCATGACCCTGGGCGACCTGTTCGCCCTGCTCAAGGCGACCTACGCCGGGCCGATCGGCGCCGAATACATGCACATCAGCGATGTCGATCAGCGCCGCTGGATGCAGGAACGCCTGGAGGCCGCCGGCGGCAACTTCAATTTCGACAAGGCCACCAAGCTCCGCATCCTCGAGCGCCTGACCGCGGCCGAAGGCCTCGAGCGCTATCTCGGCACCAAGTACGTCGGCCAGAAGCGCTTCTCGCTGGAAGGCGGCGA
>JAFEBY010000010.1 GCA_018242465.1 Pseudomonadota bacterium
ACATCGACGGCAATATCGCCGCCTTCCGCGTCAGTCCGTAATGCCATGTTGCCGACGGTAGCGCTCGTAGGCCGCCCCAACGTCGGCAAATCCACGCTGTTCAATGCGTTGACGCGCAGTCGCGATGCGCTGGTCCACGACCAGCCGGGCGTGACCCGTGATCGCAATTACGGTGTTTGCCGCGCCAACCCAGAACGCCCGTTCGTGGTGGGTGATACCGGTGGCATCGCCGGCGAGGATGAAGGCCTGGCTGGCGCCACGGCGCGACAGGCGCGCGCCGCCGCAGCAGAAGCTGATCTCGTGCTGTTCGTGGTCGATGGTCGCGAAGGGCCGTCGGCGCTCGATGACGACATCCTCGGGTGGCTGCGCAAGACCGCGCGTCCGACGCTGCTGATCGTCAACAAGGTCGATGGCATCGACACCCAGGCCGCGCTCAACGAATTCGCACGTTACGGTTTTACCGACGTGATCGCGACGGCGGCCTCGCATCGTTCCGGCATCGATGAATTGCTGGACGAGGTGTACCCGCGCTTGCCGGAAGTCGGGCAAGGCGAAGCGCTGGATCAGGATCCGGAGCGCGTTCGCATCGCCTTCGTCGGGCGCCCCAATGTCGGCAAATCGACGCTGGTGAACCGCATCCTCGGCGAAGAGCGGATGATCGCTTCCGACGTGCCGGGCACCACCCGCGATTCGGTGTCCATCGACATGGACCGCGATGGTCGCAAGTATCGCCTGATCGATACCGCCGGCCTGCGCCGTCGTTCCAAGGTCGAGGAGGCGGTCGAGAAATTCTCGGTGGTGAAGACACTGCAGGCGATCGAGCAATGCCAGGTCGCGGTGCTGATGCTCGATGCAACCGAAGGCGTGACCGATCAGGATGCGACGGTGCTCGGTGCAGTGCTCGATGCCGGGCGCGCGCTGGTGATCGTCATCAACAAGTGGGACGGACTCAGCACCTATCAGCGCGAACAGGCGGAAACGCTGTTGGCGCGCAAGCTCAGCTTCGTTGAATGGGCGCAATCGGTGCGCATCTCGGCCCTGCATGGTTCCGGCTTGCGCGAATTGTTCCGCGCCATCCATCGTGCCCACGCCTCGGCGACGCGCGAATTCGGCACCAGCGAGGTCACCCAGGCGATCGAGGCGGCTTACGCAGCCAATCCGCCACCGGTGGTGCGCGGCCATGTCGCCAAGCTGCGCTTTGCCCATCCGGGTGGTGCGAATCCGCCGACCTTCATCATCCACGGCACGCGCCTGAAGACCTTGAGCGAGACCTATCGGCGCTATCTCGAGAATTTCTTCCGCAAGCGCTTCAAGTTGATCGGCACGCCGGTACGATTCGTTTTCAAGGAAAACGACAATCCGTACAAGGACAAGAAGAACGTGCTGAGCGATCGCCAGCTCGCCAAGCGCCAGCGGATGATCCGCCATATCAAGCGCAACGAATGACCGTCGAGCGCATCGCGCCGGAGGTGGCCTTGCGGCGGGTCCGCAATGGTGTTGTGTTGGTGGATGTGCGTTCTCCAGACGAGCGCGCACTGGGCATGGCCGAAGGTGCGCAGGGCATCGCCTCCGCAGAATTGCTTGAAACCGTCGCGGATCGTTTTCCGGATACGTCTTCGGCGCTGATCCTGATCTGCCAGCGCGGGACGCGTTCGCTCGCTGCGGCTGAAACACTGTTCGCGCGGGGCTATCGCAGCGTTGCATCGATCGACGGCGGCACCGAACGCTGGCAGGCGGAAGGGTTGCCGATGCAGGCGAGGATGGAGGACGACGATTTCCTCGATCGCTATTCGCGCCAGATCCGTTTGCCTCAGGTCGGCCTCGAGGGGCAGAAGAAGCTGGAGGCGGCGACGATCACGGTGGTCGGTGCCGGCGGCCTCGGTTCACCGGCGGCGTTCTATCTCGCAGCGGCAGGCGTCGGTCGCCTGCGGATCGTCGACGACGACGTGGTCGACCGCAGCAACCTGCAACGCCAGATCCTGCACACCAACGATCGCATCGGTGATGCGAAAGTCGCTTCGGCGCAGCAGGCGCTTGCGGCGCTGAATCCGCGCACGCAGATCGAGGCGGTCGAGTTGCGCATCGTCGAGTCGAATGTCGATGCCCTGATCGCGGATGCCGACGTGGTGATCGACGGCGCCGACAATTTCCCGGTGCGCCATGTCCTCAACGATGCCTGCCTGCGCCTCGGCAACCCGCTGGTCTACGGCGCGGTGCAGCGCTTCGAAGGGCAGGTGAGCGTGTTCGATGCCGGACGCCATCGCGGCGTCGCGCCGTGCTATCGCTGCCTGTTCCCGGAGGCGCCGACCGATGCGCCGAATTGTGCGGAAGCGGGCGTGCTCGGCGTGTTGCCGGGCGTGGTCGGGATGCTGCAGGCCACCGAAGCGATCAAGCTGATCCTTGGCGTCGGCACGCCGCTGACCGGACGCCTGCTGACCTTCGACGCGCTGTCGATGCGTTTCCGCGAGACACGGATTCCGGTCGATCCGGAATGCCCCGCTTGTGGGCGATAATGCGCGCCTGCACCCCCCGACGATTCCCGAATGACGGCACGCATCCTCGACGGCAAACGCATCGCCGACACCCTGCTTGACGAGCTGAAACTGCAGGTCGATGCGCGTGTCGCTGCCGGCAAGTCGCGCCCGGGGCTGGCGGTGGTACTGGTGGGTGGCGATCCCGCTTCACAAAGCTACGTGCGCAACAAGCGTCGCGCGGCGGCCAAGGTCGGTATCCAAGCCTTCGATCATGATTTGCCGGAAGGTACTTCCGAAGCCGAATTGCTCGCACTCATCGACACGCTCAACGCCGACCCTCAGGTGCACGGGATCCTGGTCCAGCTGCCGCTGCCGGGCATTCCCGATGCCACCCGCCTGATCGAACGCATCCGCCCCGACAAGGACGTGGACGGCTTCCATCCTGCCAATGTCGGCCATCTGGTCTTGCGCCAGTTCGGCCTGCGACCATGCACGCCACGCGGCATCACCACGCTGCTGGCCTGGACCGACAGGCCGGTGCGCGGCCAGAGTGCGACGATTGTTGGCGTCTCCAATCACGTCGGCCGGCCGATGGCGCTGGAATTGTTGATCGCCGGTTGCACGGTGACCAGCTGCCACAAGTTCACCCCGCCCGAAGTGCTGGAAAACGCGGTGCGTGGCGCTGATATCCTGGTGGTGGCCGTGGGCCGTCCGGCGCTGATCCCGGGCGAGTGGGTCAAGCCGGGTGCAGTGGTGATCGACGTCGGCATCAATCGCCTCGATGACGGGCGTCTGGTCGGCGACGTCGGCTTTGCCGCGGCCTCTGAGCGGGCCAGCTGGATCACCCCGGTTCCGGGCGGGGTCGGGCCCATGACCGTGGCGACCTTGATGCAGAACACACTGGAAGCTGCCCAGCTCACAGGACACTGATTCCCTGAAACAACCTGTGGCCGGAAGTCCATGGCGCGCGACGGCGCGTTGCTGTCGAACATCGGGTGGCGGTAACACGCGGCGTGGAAGCCGCAAACGCGCTACAATGACGCGCTTCCCAAGCCAACCGGACTGCCAATGCTCCGCATCCTGGCCGAAGCGCTCACATACGACGACGTCTCCCTTGTTCCCGCCCATTCCATCGTCCTGCCCAAGGACGTCTCGCTGGCGGCGAATCTCACCAACACACTGCGCCTGAACCTGCCGATCGTTTCGGCGGCGATGGACACCGTGACCGATGCGCGACTCGCCATCGCCATGGCGCAACTCGGCGGCATCGGCATCCTCCACAAGAACATGAGCGTCGCCGAGCAGGCGGCCAGCGTGCGTCGTGTCAAGAGCTTCGAGTCCGGGATCATCCGCGAACCCTTCACCGTGCATCCCGACGCCACCATCGGCGAAGTGCTGAAGCTGACGCGGGCGCGCAATATTTCCGGCGTGCCGGTGGTTGATGAAAACGGCCACCTGGTCGGCATCGTCACCGGCCGCGACATGCGCTTCGAGCGCAAGCTCGACGATCCGGTGCGCCACATCATGACCAAGAAGGATCGCCTGATCACGGTGCAGGAAGGCGCCAGCGACGAGGAAGTGCTGGAAAAGCTGCATCGCAACCGCATCGAAAAGGTGTTGGTGGTGAACGACGAGTTCGCGCTGCGCGGGCTCATCACCGTGAAGGACATCCAGAAAAAGAGCGACAACCCGAGCGCCGCCTACGACCGCGACGCGCAATTGCTCGTCGGTGCGGCGGTTGGCGTGGCCGGCGATACCGAGCAGCGCATCGCGGCGCTGGTCGAGGCCGAGGTCGACGTGATCATCGTCGACACCGCGCACGGTCATTCGCAGGCGGTGATCGATCGCGTGGCCTGGGCCAAGAAGACATATCCGAACCTGCAGGTGATTGGTGGCAACATCGTCACCGGTGACGCTGCTTTGGCGTTGATGGACGCGGGCGCGGACGCGGTGAAGGTCGGCGTCGGCCCCGGTTCGATCTGCACCACGCGCGTGGTCGCGGGCGTCGGCGTGCCGCAGGTGACCGCGATCTCGATGGTCGCCGAAGCGTTGCAGGATCGCATCCCGCTGATCGCCGACGGCGGCATTCGTTATTCCGGCGATCTCGGCAAGGCGCTGGCGGCCGGTGCATCGACCATCATGATCGGTGGCCTGTTCGCCGGCACCGAGGAATCGCCGGGCGAAACCGAACTGTTCCAGGGCCGCAGCTACAAGAGCTATCGCGGCATGGGTTCGCTGGGCGCGATGGAGAAGGGATCGAAGGATCGCTATTTCCAGGATGCGTCCGATGCCGACAAACTGGTGCCGGAAGGCATCGAAGGCCGCGTGCCGTATCGGGGGCCGCTGGCAGCGGTCGTCCATCAGCTCGCGGGTGGTTTGCGCGCAACGATGGGGTATGTCGGCTGCGCGACCATCGAGGACATGCGCAAACAGCCGAAGTTCGTGAAGGTCTCGAACGCGGGGCAGCGCGAAAGCCACGTCCACGACGTGCAAATCACGAAAGAACCGCCGAACTACCGCGCCGGTTGAGCATGACCAACATCCATTCCGACAAGATCCTCATCCTCGACTTCGGCGCGCAGTACACCCAGCTGATCGCGCGGCGCATCCGTGAAATCGGCGTGTACTGCGAGATCTGGGCCTGGGACCATGATCCGGCCGAGATCGCCGCGTTCGGCGCCAAGGGCATCATTCTCTCGGGTGGCCCGGAATCGACCACCGAAGCGAATTGCCCAGCCGCGCCGCAACAGGTGTTCGATGCCAAGGTGCCGTTGCTCGGCATTTGCTACGGCATGCAGACGCTGGCGGTGCAGCTGGGTGGCGGAACCGAAGCCGGCAACCAGCGCGAATTCGGCCATGCGCAGCTGCAATTCAGCGGTGATGACGTTCTGATGCAGGCGCTGGAAAGCATCGCCGACGGCAACAACGTGTGGATGAGCCACGGCGACCATGTTTCCAAGGCGCCGCCGGGATTCCATGTCACCGCGAAGACCGATCGCCTGGGCATCGCCGCGTTCGCCAATGACGAGCGCCGCATCTACGGCGTGCAGTTCCACCCGGAAGTCACCCACACCCGTGGCGGCGAGGCGCTGCTGCGCAAGTTCGTGGTCGATGTCTGCGGCTGCAAGACCCTATGGACCTCTGCCAATATCATCGAGGACCAGATCGCGCGCGTGCGCGAGCAGGTCGGTTCCGACGAGGTGATCCTCGGCCTGTCAGGCGGTGTTGATTCGTCCGTTGTTGCGGCGCTGCTGCATCGTGCGATCGGTGACCAGCTCACCTGCGTCTTCGTCGACACCGGCCTGCTGCGCTGGCAGGAAGGCGACCAGGTGATGGCGATGTTCGCCGAGCACATGGGCGTCAAGGTGGTGCGCGTGAATGCCGCCGACCGCTACTTCGACAAACTCAAGGGCGTCGAGGACCCGGAAGCCAAGCGCAAGATCATCGGCAACCTCTTCATTGAAATCTTTGATGAAGAGTCGAACAAGCTGAAGAGCGCCAAGTGGCTGGCGCAGGGCACGATCTATCCGGACGTGATCGAATCGGCCGGCAGCAAGACCGGCAAGGCGCATGTGATCAAGAGCCACCACAACGTCGGTGGTTTGCCGGAAGACATGAAGCTTGGCCTGGTCGAGCCGTTGCGCGAGCTGTTCAAGGACGAAGTGCGTCGCCTCGGCGTCGAGCTCGGACTGCCGCGCGAGATGGTGTATCGCCATCCGTTCCCGGGCCCCGGGCTGGGCGTGCGCATCCTCGGCGAAGTGAAACGCGAATACGCCGAGCTGCTGGCGAAGGCCGACTACATCTTCATCGACGAACTGCGCAAGGCCGACCTCTACGACAAGACTTCGCAGGCATTCGCGGTATTCCTGCCCGTGAAGTCGGTGGGCGTGGTCGGTGACGCCCGCGCCTACGAATGGGTGATCGCGTTGCGCGCGGTCGAAACCATCGACTTCATGACCGCGCATTGGGCGCACCTGCCGTACGACTTCCTCGGCACGGTATCGAACCGCATCATCAATGAACTGCGCGGCGTCTCGCGCGTGGTCTACGACATCAGCGGCAAACCGCCGGCGACGATCGAGTGGGAGTGAGCGGACGACATTCCGCACACGCACCCGACTGCGCGTGATCACGTTCTGCGCTGCGATATCCATGGCAGGCATGAAGCATCGGAGGTCATGGATGGCCGCGGATACGGGGAATGAACGGGGTCTCGGGTAAGCTCGGCGCGAATCCTGGAACCCCTTCGCCTGACCATTGGGAGAGTCGCATGAACGATGTCGGACATTCACGGCGGGAAAGCTGGCTCGTCCCGGCATATGGGATCGCATTGATCCTGCTCGGGCTGCCGCTGGTCATTGGCGGAGCGTGGTTGGCCCGGCTCGGTGGATCCTGGTATTACCTGATCGCGGGTGGCGTGCTGGTCGCTTCCGGCGGACTCATCTTCCGACGCCGGTTCTCGGGAATCTGGGTGTTTGCGCTCGGCTTTGTCGGCACCCTGGTCTGGGCCTACGCGGAGGTGGGGGCGCAGTTCTGGCCATTGGTGCCGCGTCTGTCGCCGTGGCTGGTGCTCGGTGTGTTGACAGCTCTGGTCGCGCCAAAGCTGCGGCCGTCCGTGCGTCCGGTGGGATGGATGACGGCTGCGGTGCTGGTCATCGCCAGCGTGGTCGGATTCGCCGAGATGTTTTCCGAGCATGGCGAAATCATCGGCACGGCAGCACTTGCACCGATCAGTGCGGGCGATGCACAGGCCCAACGCAATGAGCGCTGGCAGTATTACGGCCGCACGCTCGATGGCCACCGGTTCGCGCCCTTCAACCAGATCACCAAGGAGAATGTCGACAAGTTGCAGGTCGCGTGGACGTTTCGAACTGGCGATGTGACCGGCAAGGGCGCCGAAGACCAGAGCACGCCGACGCAGGTCGGCGATAGCGTGTACATCTGCACGCCATACGACAAGGTGTTTGCCCTTGATGCCGATACCGGCCAGCAACGCTGGCGTTACGACGCCAAGGGGCCCGACAGCAAGGTCTGGAACCGTTGCCGTGGCGTGGCCTATTACGATGCCCGGGCATTCGCACAAGCGCATCCGGACATTGCGGTGACCCAGACGGCGGCAAATGCGCCGCTATGTGCACAGCGTTTGTTCATCGGGACGTCGGATGCGCGGTTGGTCGCCCTCGATGCCGCGACCGGACAGCCATGCCCCGGGTTCGGCAACCAAGGATCGGTGGATCTGAAAGTCGGCATGGGCAAGGTCCAGCCGTTCTATTACATGACGACTTCCGAGAACACGGTGATCGGGAATCGCATCCTGATCGGCGGCTGGGTGCAGGATGGCGCATCCACGGACGAACCTTCGGGCGTGGTGCGGGCGTTCAGTGCGGATACCGGGGAATTGTTGTGGGCGTGGGATCCAGGGAACCCCGAGATCCATCTGCTCCCGCCGCCAGGACAAACCTATACGCGCACGACGCCGAACATGTGGTCGACGCCGTCATACGACGACAAACTCGACTGGGCGTTCCTGCCGATGGGCGGCCAGACGCCGGATTTCTGGGGTGGCTTCCGCCGTCCGTCGAGCGACGAATTCGGATCCAGCGTTGTTGCAATCGACATGAAGACGGGCAAGGTGCAGTGGCATTTCTCGACCGTCCACCACGACTTGTGGGATTACGACGTGCCATCGCAGCCAGTGCTGGTCGACATGCCGGGCCAGGACGGCAAGATGGTGCCCGCCGTGGTGCAGCTCACCAAGCGCGGGCAGATCTTCGCGCTTGACCGCCGCACCGGGAAACCGATCACGGAAGTCGTCGAAAAGCCCGTGCCCACGAATGCCGTCAAGGATGATCGCGTTTCACCGACGCAGCCGTATTCGGTGGGCATGCCGCAAATCGGCAATACGCCACTGAGTGAGAAGGACATGTGGGGCGCGACGTTCTACGACCAGATGATCTGCCGGATCAAGTTCAAGCGCATGCGCTATGACGGCGAGTTCACCTTGGCCAGCGAGGCAACCGCCAACCTTCAGTACCCCGGGAACTACGGGGGATTCAACTGGGGGAGTGCGGCCGTGGACGCGCAGAACGACATTCTCTACGCGGGCAGCATGCGGATGCCGATGTGGGGGCAATACATTCCACGCGCTGTGGCGGATGATCCCAATGCCCCCGGCGGTCATGACGGCCTGCACGTGATGGCGGGAACGCCGTACGGATACAAGAAGGGCGAGTTCCTGTCGCCGCTGGGCGTGCCCTGTCACGCGCCTCCCTATGGGCAGTTGACGGCGGTCGATCTGAAAACCCACAAGATCCTGTGGCAGAAACCGATGGGAACGGTGGCCGACGCGGTCTTGCCGGGCGGCTTCCGGGTGCATCTGCCATTTGCCATTGGCATGCCGGTCATGGGAGGGCCGGTGGCCACGGCATCGGGCCTGGTGTTCTTTGCGGGGACTTACGACTACTACCTGCGCGCGATGGACAGCGCCACCGGCAAGGAGTTGTGGAAGGGGCGCCTGCCCGTTGGCGCGCAGGCCACGCCGATGACCTATGTGTCACCGAAATCGGGGCGCCAGTTCGTGCTGATCGCCGCCGGTGGTGCGCGGCAGTCGCCGGATCGAGGCGATTACCTGGTGGCCTTTGCGTTGCCATCCGGCACAACACATTGACCAACCAGTGGCGCTCATGACGGATGTCCCTCCTTTGCGCATCGCGCCTGTCTCGGATGCCGACCGGGATGACTTGTCGGCATTGCTGATCGAAACGGTCGCGGCCAACGGCTCTGTCGGCTTCATGCATCCACTGCCGATTGCGGATGCCGATGCGTTCTGGTCGCAGGCGCTGGCATCGGCGGCGCGCGACGAGCGGATCATCCTGGGTGCGTGGCAAGGTGAGCGACTGGCCGGTACCGGCACGCTGGTGCTGGCGATGGCGCCCAGCCAGCCGCATCGCGCCGAATTGACCAAGGTGATGACGGCGCAGTCGGCGCGGGGAAGCGGTGTCGGCGCAGCGTTGATTGCAGCGATTGAACAGGTGGCGCGCGGCCATGGCAAATCGTTGCTGACGCTGGACGCCGCAGTGATCGAAGGCGCAACGACGTTCTACCGGCGGCTTGGGTATCGCAGCGCCGGCGACATCCCCGATTACGCTTACAAGCCGCTGGGTGGCCTCGGCGCGACGCGGATATTCTGGAAATCGCTGGATGCGACGATGGGCGCGCCGGGGATTGGAAATCCCCGTGTCGGGGATGAGGCCTGGATGCGTCGCGCGCTGGAGCTGGCCGAACGCGCGGTCGCTGAAGACGACGAAATCCCGGTCGGGGCGATCGTGGTCTCGCCCGAGGGTGAAGTGATCGGCGAGGGCTGGAATCGCAACATCGCCGAGCATGATCCTTCCGCGCACGCCGAGATCGTGGCGATGCGCCGGGCCGGGCAGGCGTTGGACAACCATCGCCTGGTCGGCTGCACGCTCTACGTCACGCTGGAGCCTTGCGCGATGTGCGCAATGGCCGCAGTGCATGCGCGGATTGCCCGCGTCGTTTACGGCGCGAATGATTCCAAGACGGGTGCGGCAGGAAGCGTGTTCGATTTGCTGGCCGATCCCCGCCACAACCATCGTGTCGAAGTGACGGGCGGCGTGCTGGCGGACGAGGCTGGAACGCGGCTGACCAATTATTTCCGGGCCAAGCGCGGCAAGCCGCCAGTGTGAACCTCAGCTCCGGCGCCGCGACAGTTCGTGGTCGAGTTCGCGGTCGAAGCTGCGCACTGCGAGATTGACCTCGCGCCACAGGGAAAAGCTCGCGCCGAGCTGGAAACTCACGCCGATGACGGCGAGCAGTGTCGGCAGCATCCCCATGCGGAAGCCGAAGCCTGCATCCATTGCCAGCGTCAAGCTGGTGCCGACGAAACAGGCGAGTGCGATGTAGAGCAGCTGGCAGGCACGCAGGACGAGGTGCGCGCGCTGGCGATGACGGGCGATCTGCAGGTCGCGTTCCACGCGGTCGGGCGCTTCCGCTTCCCAGGTGACGATCAGCGAGCGCAGGCGATCGACCACGCGCGCGAGCCGGGTATTGGCGGCGGCGAGCAATGCGGCGGTGGCGGTCAGGAAGAACGCCGGTGCCAGCATCGCGGTCAGGATGACGTAATGGATGGAGTTCGGATTCGAGAGCATCTGGCTGGCTTCGTCAGGTGGCTGGGCTATCATGCGATGTCCCGACGAATTGCGCGAGCCCATGAGCGAAGATCACACCGAACAACGCTTGATCTGGATCGATCTCGAGATGACCGGGCTCGACACCCTGCGCGATTCCATTCTCGAAATCGCCACCGTGGTGACCGATGCACAATTGAACGTGCTCGCCGAAGGCCCTGAATTCGCGATTGCACATCCATTGGCGACGCTTGAAGCCATGGACGAATGGAATCGTACCCAGCACGGAAAGTCCGGCCTGTGGCGGCGCGTGCTGGAAGAAGGGGTTTCGGTGGCGGAAGCCGAAGCGAAGACGCTGGAATTCCTGCGTGCGTGGGTACCCGCCAAGGCTTCGCCGATGTGCGGCAATTCGATCTGCCAGGATCGCCGCTTCCTCCATCGCGAGATGCCGACGCTGGAACGCTGGTTCCACTATCGCAATCTCGACGTCAGCACGGTGAAGGAGCTGGCGCGCCGCTGGGCGCCGCAGGTGCTGGCCGGGTTCAACAAGGAAAGCGCGCACACCGCGCTCAGTGACGTCCGTGATTCGAT
>JAFEBY010000110.1 GCA_018242465.1 Pseudomonadota bacterium
CACCTGCCAGCGATAGACCTGCAGGTGGGGCGACAAGGGGCGTTGCGGATTCGCCATTGGCGTTTTCCTCGGATTGGTTCGATGCCCGGGAGTCAGAAATCGATGCAGCGGCCGTCCTTCTCCCAATCCCCGTACCGCGTCGGTTCGAGGCCCGGGCGACCGTCGATCTCGCGGACCGGTGGGTGCGCCACGGGCGCCGCTTCGGGCGCGTCGGGCTTGGGCGGAAGGGCGTCTTCGCCGATGATGTCATCGTCCATCACCTGTAAATGATACGTTCCGGCGGCCATGCCCGACAACTCGACCCTTCGCGACTTCCACCTGCCCGACCAGTCCGTGCTGGAAATCTCCGGCCCTGATGCGCTCGCTTTCATGCAGGCCCAGTGCATGAACGACGTCTCGCTGCTCGCCGATGGCCAGTGGCAGTGGAACGGCTGGCTCACCCCGCAGGGCCGCGTGATCGCGCTGTTCGCCCTGCTCCGGCGCGATGCCCAGACGCTGTGGTGCGTGCTGCCGGATTCGCCCGCCGCGACACTGGCGCAGCAGATGCAGCGCTACGTCTTCCGCGCCAAGGTCAAACTGCGCCCGCGGGATGACCTCCACGTGGGTGGCCGTTTCGCGATCGTTGCGCAAACAGCAGTGGGTGGAGATGCCGCTTCGCTCGACCTCTCGACCGATGGCGAACACCGCGCCTGGCTGATCGCCACCACGCCATTCGCCACCGATCCCGAATCGGAATCGCGCTGGCGCGCCAGTGACCTGCGCCACGGACTGCCGCGCCTCGCCGCCGATGCCGAGCCGAAATGGACCCCGCAACACCTCTCGCTCGATCGCCTGAATGCCTACAGCGTGAAGAAAGGTTGCTATCCAGGCCAGGAAATCGTCGCCCGCACGCACTTTCTCGGGCAGGCCAAGCGTGGGCTGATGTTCCTGGATACCGCGCGACCGGTTGCCGTCGGCGCGAATGTTTCGGATGGAGCCCGCGATATCGGTACTGTCATCTCCAGCACTGGCACGCTCGCACTAGCGGTGGCATCACTCGATGCGATACCTGCGACGGTTGATGGCAACGCAGTGAATTCGCTTCCGCTGATTGACGGTCTTGCACGCTGATTTCTCTAGGCCGGGGTTCAGCGCGACATCGCTGGTACCGGATCGCCCATCGTCTTTTGTGTTTCCTGGACATTCGCCGCTTGCGCGGTTTGCTGGCTGCGCTCGCGGTTCAGCGCATCCAGTTGGTGGAATGATGCTTCCGCCGGTTGCGCCGTCAACTCCGCTGCCGGTGCCGCGAGGCGTCGCTGTGCAGGATCACCGAGCTCGCCCTGGATCAGGAAGACATTCGGACCCGCGTTGCTAACCGGCCGCCCCATCAGCACGTGATCGATGCCGGTCATGCCGAGACCGTAGCGATTGCGCTCGTAGTTCAACAGCAATCCTGCCGAAAGATTGCCGCGATCCGTGATGGCCTCACCACCCGGCTTCGCAGCCATGGCATCGACGCCGTCCGCGATCCTGGTATAGGTCGCTTGCTGGGGATGGACTTGTGCGGCACCCGGCAATTGCAACGGGACCTCACCAACCTGCACGCGATGATGGTCGAAGTGCGCATCCATCGCCTGATCGATCGGCTCGGCATTGCGGCAATCCGACGTGCCGCAGATCGACGCCGGCGCCAGCTCCTCGACATAGCCTTCCGGCTTGGCGCGATCGACCTTGGGCAGGACGCGATACAGCAGCATCCCTTCTTCCGAACGATGGATCACGTTGAGGCGGGGATCATCGGGCACCGGCGACTTGTGCAGGAACGGCTGGTCGGACAACGCATTGAGATAGTCGACCATCAGGTTGCCACTGCGAGCCGACAGCCCGTTGCGGTGGTAGCCGCCACCGACGTCGGAGTGCGCCCCGGCAACCATCACATTGAGGAAACGGCCGTCATCGGTGATGCCGGGATCGAGGATATGGGTCGATTTGAACAAGTTGCGGCACTCGTCCTCGGCCGTGATCTGGAAGGCTGACAACACCGATGGCGGCAGCCGGCGGTCGTGGTTGCGCGGCTCGCCGGTTCCGACCGGATCGAACATCCCGACCGCTTGCGCGACCGTCCCGGGCGGCACCAGGTTGCGGGTGTATTCGACGACCATGTTGCCGTGCTCGTCGCGATGCATGCGACGGCCGTCGGGGTCCATGATCCCGCGCTCGTGCACCAGCCGCGAGAAGCCAGCGGCCTGCTCGGCGCCGCGACTGAAACCGATATCGGCAACCCGGATTTGCGCGTTGGGGTTTTCGGCCAGCCAATCGCGTGCCTGGATACAGAAGCGTGAATAAAGATCTTCCAGCCTCTTGTCATAGGAATACCCTGTTGCCAGATCTACAACTTTCTCGATCGCATTGCCACGCGTCCCGACACCGAATTCGTACTGGGCTTGCACGTTGAGATTCGCACCGCCCTGCTGGCGATATTCGGCGACCTGGTCAACCATCATGCCGATGTTCGTCTTGTGCGCCGGGTCGCGTTCGGCATCGTTTCCGGTGCCGTCAAACGCAGCGATATACAGGTATTCGTTCGGGTTGCCCGCATGCTTCAGGACCGGTGTATCGAAGCCACCCATCTCACGGCCTGCATCCTCGAACGTCTGCATTTGCCTGGCGCTGGCTGTGTACGTGCTGACACCATCCTCCAGCGCTCCGTCCTTGCCCTGATGATGATTCTCGGTCATGCGTCTCCCCTCGCGCGGCCAATTAGTAGGTCTTGCTCCAGACCTTGATCAGGTCATTGCGGAACGCGCTGTACTTGTTTCCGGGCACCTGCTCTTTTCTCGTTGCCACATGCGCCAGCATGTACACGTTGATCGTGCGGTCGTCGATTTCCAGATAAATATCGGGAACGACATCGTCGCGGAGCCAGCCCTCCGGAATTTCGCTTGCATGCACCTGATGGTGGACACGCTGATCGGCGAAGATACTGCCAATATCCACAACAGCCGCGTGTCCCACGCCATCCAGCGATTTCCATCGAACCTCGGCAGGCTTGGGGAAGTTGGCGATACTGACTTCAACCGACCCCCACGCCTTCCGGTAATCGCTCCCATAGGGCGCTGGCCTGATCTTGTCAGGCGCATCCTCGATCACATAGTGGTGGTTGTAGGCCACCGTGCAGCCGATCGTGTTGTAGGCAATCGCCTGGAAATTGTGTTTCTTGAAACGCAACTCCGCGATCGGGTCATTCGCCGATTGGCTGGCGGGTTGCGATGTCGAATCTGTCGGTGCGGACATGGCGGTTTGGCATCCTGTCGTCAACAACGTAAGCATGGCCGACGCCAACACGAGCGCGGGGGTTCCATTCGCTGGACGCAGCACCGGACCGGACTCCTGGCCCATTACTCCGCCAGCCGACTCTGTCTTCCCCCGTCCCATAGGCGCCCCAAAAAACGTGAACACCGTTGCACTCTACCAGCAAATTCTCCGATTGTGCACGCCTGGTGGAAAGGTCAGATCTTCAGGTAGATCTTCCCGCGATCCATCCACCACATGATCACCCACCACAGCGCCACGAAGACAATGGCGAACGCCAGCGATGCCAGTTTGTCGCCGCCCCAGGGCGCGATCCAGCTCGCGAACGCACGGGTGTAGATCGCGCCCTGCCAGCCCAGCGCCGGTAGCGCGACCTGCATCAGTTCGGAGCCGCCATAGGCCGCGATGGCGTTGACGCCGAAGCGCCTGCCGATCGGCGGCCAGCCGCGCACATCGACCAGTGTGTGGCAGGCCAGCAGCGCAAGCATCGCCCAGCCCGTCGTCCACAACACGAAGGACGGCGTCCACAGATTCTTGTTGAACGGGATCCACTGTGACCACAACCAGCCCAGCGCCAGCGCGATCACGCCGGCGACCAACAGCGTTTGCGTCCGGCGCTCCCGCAACCACACTCCCGCGCACAGGCCGATCAGGCTGCTGGCGATCGACGGCAGGGTCGCGAGCAATCCTTCCGGGTCATGCGCCTGTCCGGTCGCCGCGTTGTGGTCCCAGACATAGCGTCCGAACACCGCGCCATCGACGTGATCGACGATGTTGTCCCATTTCGCCAGCGTGCCGCTCGACATCAACAACAGCGCATAGCCGCCGAGCAGCGCGACGATCGCGATCCACCACGCGCGCTTCGGCGTGTAGATGGCGAACAGCGACACCACCGCGAAACACACGCCGATCCGCTGCAGCACGCCCGGCCAGCGCATCTCGCGCCCCGGCAGCCACCACGCCGCCAATGCATTGATCGCCAACCCCAACGCGATGATGCGCACCGCGCGCCACAGCGCCGCGTTGCGCAACACGTTCGGAGCCGCGCCCTGCTGCAAACGCGGCAGGATCGCCAGCGCCACCGACGCGCCCATCACGAACAGGAAGAACGGGAACACCAGGTCGGTCAGCGTGCAGCCGTTCCATTCCGCGTGTTCCAGTGGCGCATAAACGTGATCCCAAGTGCCGGGATCATTGACCAGCAGCATTGCCACCACGGTCAATCCACGCAGGGCATCGACCGAGGCGAAACGCTGCGGCATGGGGTTCACGTCAGTTCGCCAGCCGCCGCAACAATGTCGTCGTCTTTCGGAATCACGAGGAAAGCCGCTCCGGCCAATGGCGTGTAGGTGTCGGCACCGACCACGCGCTTCAGCGACTTGCCGCCGAACCCGGCCTCGGTGATCGCGGTGATCACGCCCTCGCCGATGCCGGCGCTGAAGCGGCCTTCATCGACGACGAGGATGCGTTCGCACTCGCCGGCGTGTTTCGCGATCGCCGCATGATTGAGCGGCACCAGCCAGCGCAGGTCGACCGTGCGCACGTTCCAGCCATGTTTCTTTTCGATCTCGCGAGCGGCGCGCAGGCTCATCGGCACGCCGTTGCCATAGGTGAAGATCACGCAATCCTTCGCATCGGGCCCGTAGACGCGCTCCTCGCCCACCACCAGCGCCTGGTCGGGCGTCGGGTAGTGCGTGAGCCACTGGCCGTCGCCGGCTTCGTACAGATCCTTGGTCATGTACAGCGCGATCGGCTCAAGAAAGACCGTGACGCGGCCATCCACCTTCGCCAGCGCCGCCAGCGTGCGCAGCATCATCGCCGCGTCGTCGCCGCGCGACGGGCAACCAACGACGAGGCCGGGGATGTCGCGCAACGGCGCGATCGAGTTGTCGTTGTGGAAATGGCCGCCGAATCCGCGCTGGTAGCCGAGGCCGGCGATGCGCACCACCATCGGGTTGCGGTACTGGTCGTTGCTGAAGAACTGCAGCGACGCCGCCTCGCCGCGAATCTGGTCGATCGCGTTGTGGAGGTAGGCCAGGTACTGGATTTCCGGGATCGGCAGCATCCCCATGTTGGCGAAGCCCTGGGCCATGCCGAGGATCATCGTTTCATCAAGCAAGGTGTTGAACACGCGACGATTGCCGAAGGCCTTGTGCAGACCCTTGGTGACGGTATAGACGCCGCCCTTCTGCGCCACGTCCTCGCCGAACAGCAGCGTATCGGGATACTTGGCGAAGAGATCGTGCAACGCGTTGTTGATCTGGATGGCGAGATGGCGCGGCGGCAGTTTCTCCGGCAGTTTCTCCTCGCTGCCGAAGGCCTTGGTGCGCGCATTCGGAAGCGGCGGACGCCGCGCCTCGGCGGCGACCTTGTCCGGGGTGTACGGCGCCAGCGGACGCATCACGTGCTCCAGCGTTTCGATGCGCGGACGGCGATCGGCGTCTTCGGCCGCAGCGAAACACTTCCTGCGGGTCGATTCGTAGAGATCGAGGATGTCCTGCTTCGACATCAGCCCCGATTCCAGTGCGATCGCCGCGCTGCGCAGCAAGGGATCGGTCGCTTCGACCTTCACCAGCTCCTCGATGTTGCGCCATTCCAGTTCGAAGTCGGTGCCGGCGTGGCCCATGATGCGCGTCGTGCGCAGGTGCAGGAAGGTCGGGCGACGGGTCTGCCGGCAATGCTCGACTGCACGCACCACGTCACCGTACCCGCTGGCGAGATCGAGGCCGTCGGCGGTGAAGTAGTCGAGGTCGGGGCGATTGCGGAAGCTCTCGCCGATCCAGCCGCCCGGTGTCTTCACCGAAATGCCGATGCCGTTGTCCTCGCACACGAACAACACCGGCGCCGGCAGCTTCTGGTAGGCCGTCCACGATGCCGCGTTGAACGCGGTCTGCGCGGTGGCGTGGTTCGCCGACGCATCACCAAAGGAGCAGATCGCGATGGAATCATCGGGAATCGGCAGCGGGTGACCGATGCGGCGCGCGGCCTCGATCGCTACCGCGGTGCCCAACGCCTTCGGCAGGTGCGAAGCGATGGTCGAGGTCTGCGGCAACACCCACAACGGCTTGCTGCCCCACACCTTGTGGCGGCCACCGGATGCGGGATCTTCCGCACTGGCGGCGAAGGACAACGCCGAATCCATGATCGGATCCATCCCCGGCAACTTGCGGAAGCGTTCGGCCATGAAGCCGCCGCTGCGGTAATGCAGGAAGGCCGGATCGGTGTGGCGCGTCGCCCGCGCGACCATCGCGTTGCCTTCGTGGCCGCTGGAGCCGATGGTGTAGAAGACCTTGTTCTGCACGCGCAACACGCGCGCCATCAGGTCGAGGTGACGCGAGATCAGTTGCGATTCGAACAGTTCGCGAAACCCCTTGGCGTCGAGTGCGCTGCCGTCGAGGATCGGCTCATCCGGCGTCGGCCGCACGTCCTTCGGGCCATCCCAGGCATTGACGAACTCGCTGAAATTGACGTCGCAGACTTCGGCGCGGTTGACGCCTTTCATGCGCGCGGGGATCGGGTTCGGAATGGGAGCGAACATGGGGCCTATCGTTGGAACTTCAGTTGGATGGATCGATCCCTGCCCTGCGCGCGAACCATTCCTCGCGCGTCTGGGTCCAGATGTCGATGTGATGGGTATCGAGCGGTGGCGGATAGCTGCCGCGCCCGATGTTGCGCGCGCCGAGACGCTGCGCGACCTTCTGCGATTCGATGTTGGCGGCGTCGATCGACTGGATCACGTTCGCCCAGCCGAGCGCATCGAAAGCCCAATCGATAGCGGCCGTGCAAGCCTCGGTGGCATAGCCCTTGCCGCGCCCGTCGGCGTGGAAGGCGTAGCCGACTTCGGTATCGGGCCAGCCATCGGGAAACCACGGGCCGGCCTGGCCCATGAACAACCCGGACGACTTCTCGATCACAGAGAACATGCCGAACCCCTGCGTGAACCACGCCCCCGGCATCTGCAGGAAACGCCGCCAGGCATCGCCGCGCAGCAATGGCCCGCCGATGTGGTGCGTCGCCGGATCGGAAAACATCTCGGCGAAACGCGGGTAATCGCTGATGTCAGGGACGCGCAGGATCAGCCGCGCACTCTCGATTCGCGGCGCCCCTTCGCGCAGGCGCGCGAACCAGTCGGCGTGATCGGAAGCCGCGCGCATCATGATCGTCCGAATCAGAACGCGTTGATGCCGGTCAGCTCACGACCGACCACCAGCTGGTGCACGGTTTCCGTGCCTTCGTAGGTGATGACGGATTCGAGGTTGAGCGCGTGGCGAATCGCCGAGTGTTCGGTGGTGATGCCGGCGCCACCGAGCAGGTCGCGGCAATCGCGCGCGATGTCGATGGCCATGCGGCAGTTGTTCCACTTCGCCAGCGACACCTGGGTCGGCTGCATCTTGCCGGCGTCCTTCAAGCGCCCAAGCTGCAGCGACAACAGTTGTGCGGCGGTGATGCGGCGCGCCATGTCGGCCATCTTCAGCTGTGCCGCCTGGGTGGCCGCGACGGGACGCCCGAACAGCACGCGTTCCTTGGTGTAATTCAGCACTTCGTCGAGGCAGGCGATCGCCGCGCCGATCGGGCCCCAGGTGATGCCGTAGCGCGCCTGGGTCAGGCAGCCCAGCGGTCCCTTCAGGCCCTTCACGTTGGGCAGGCGGCTGGAATCGGGCACGCGCAGGTTGTCGAAGAACAGCGCCGAGGTCACCGACGCGCGCAGGCTCATCTTGTGCTTGATGGTCTGGGCATCGAAGCCCTTCATGCCCTTCTCGACGATGAAGCCCTGGATGCCATCGTCGGTCTGCGCCCAGACGATGGCGATGTCGGCGATGCTGCCATTGGTGATCCACATCTTGCCGCCGTTGATCACCCAATCACTGCCGTCCTTCTTCGCGACGGTCTTCATGTTGGCGGGATCGGAACCGCCGTGGGCCTCGGTCAGGCCGAAGCAGCCGATCACCTTGCCGGCCGCCATTTCGGGCAACCAGCGCTTGCGCTGCTCCTCGTTGCCGTAAGCGTAGATCGGATACATGCACAGCGACGACTGCACGCTGGCGAAGCTGCGGATGCCGGAATCGCCGCGCTCCAGTTCCTGGCAGATCAGGCCGTAGCTGACGCCGTTCAAGCCGGCGCAACCGTATTCCTCGGGCAGGGTCGCGCCGAGCAGGCCGAGTTCGGCCATTTCCGGGATCAGGTGTTTCGGGAACTCGCCCTTGTCGAAGCACTCGCCGATGATCGGCAGCACACGTTCGTCGGTGAACCGGGCCACGGAGTCCTGCACCGCGCGCTCTTCTTCGCTCAGCAGGGAGCGGACATCGTAGAGGTCGTAGGGGTTCAGGACAGCAGCCATGGGAGCGATACCGACGGTGGATGAAGCCGACCATTGTACCGGCCTGCCGAAACGGAGACGGGAGCCTCGCGGCTCCCGTCCTTCCTTGCTTCGTGCTGCCGGATGTGGTTACAGGCGCGTCACCACGCGGCCATCCACCACCGGGAAGCGATCGGTCGACGGCTTCTGGTCAAGACGGACCACCTTGTCCATGCCCCCGTAGCGGTAGGTCACGTCGTACCCCACGGTCTTGGTGCCGGTACCAACGGCGATGCGCGAACCCGGGCGCTTGTCCATGCGCTGCTTGCCGACGCTGCCGTCCGGATTGCGATAGGTCACGTCGTAGCCGATCAGCTTGTTGGTATAGCTGGTGTCGTTGACCGTGGTGCACTGGTGATCGGTGCGCTGGACCGTCGCGTTGTCATGGCGGCGATTCTCGATGCGATTGCCGGCGATGCCGCCACCGACCGCACCGGCCACCGTCGCGAGGTCGCGACCCTTGCCGCCGCCGATCTGATGGCCGACCAGGCCGCCGACCACGGCACCAATGGCCGAACCGGCGATGTTGTGCGGATCCTTGGTCGGCGCCCTCTCGGTCACCACCACGTCCTTGCACTCCTGGCGCGGCGTCGTCTGGGCGATTTTGTCGTTCACCGGCGTCACGTCGAGCACAGTGGCGTACTTGGTGGCCTTGCTGCTGATCTGGCGCACATTGGTGATCGGCGCGTAATCCGCCGCTGCATTCGTGGCGTTGTTCGCGCCCTGTCCATGCACGGCATCGCTGGCGCTGTCGGCGGCGGCCGGCTGTATCGCCGGCGTGGCAGCGGCAGGCGCTTGCGCCAGCGGTTGCGCGGTGGGAGCGGCCGTCACCGGAGCCGACGGCTGCGAGGTCGCAGCGTGATATGCGGCGACAGCGCCACCACCCACCAGCAGCGCACCCAGTCCGACACCAAGAAGCTTGTTGTCGATGTTCATCGTCACCTCCGTACGGCGGACCACCCGCCTGTCGATGGAGCCATCTAACCGCAATCCACCTGAACGAAGTCGTGACTTTCGGCCTACGCCAGCTGACGATCCGATAAACGTGCAGCCCCCATTCATACTCAGCCGTGCGACTACCCGATCGACCTGATACGGTGACTCCATCCCACCAGTGGATGGAATTCGACCGATGCGCCATTTCCTCTTCGCCCCCTTCCTGCGCTGGCTGTCGCGCCTCAGCCATCCCAAGATGTTCCTGATCGTCGGACTGCTGTTCCTGGTTGATCTCGCCATTCCCAACTTCGTTCCCTGGGACGACATCCTCCTGGGGCTCGGCACCCTGCTCCTCGCCAAGATGAAGAAGAAGGATCCCGCCACGCCGCAGGCCGGCAATGCCTCGCCGCCGGTCGAGGGCACCGCCACTCGCCGCTGATCGCCGTGGAGCTGTTCGATTCGCACAGCCACATCGATGTCGATGCCTTCGACGCCGATCGTGGCGACGTGATGGTGCGCGCCCGTGCAGCGGGCGTCGTCGGGCAACTGGTCCCGGCAATCGCTGCGGCAGGCTGGCAGCACCTGCGTGATGTCTGCACCCTGTTCCCGGGCGAACTGCATGCGGCCTATGGCATGCATCCGATGTATCTGGACGCGCATCGCCCCGAACATCTCGAGCAACTGCGCGAACGGCTGCAAAGCCCGGGCTGCGTGGCCGTCGGCGAGATCGGGCTGGACTATTTCGTCGAAACACTTGATCGCGAACGCCAGCAATTCTTTTTCGATGCGCAACTGCGGCTTGCGCGCGAATTCGATCTTCCGGTGATCGTGCACGCACGCCGCGCGGTCGATGCGGTGATCGCGAGCATGAAGAAAATCGGCGGGTTGCGCGGCATCGTCCACAGCTTCTCCGGCAGCATGGAGCAGGCGGGGCAGCTGTGGAAGATGGGCTTCCTGCTCGGCATCGGCGGGCCGATCACGCACGAACGTGCGCAACGCCTGCGCGGGCTGGTCGCGACGATGCCACTGGAATATCTGGTGCTGGAAACCGATTCACCCGATCAACCCGACGCCGGTTGGCGCGGGCAGCGCAACGAGCCGGCACGGCTCACTGCGATTCTTGCAGCGGTCGTGGAATTGCGCGGCGAGTCGCCCGATGTCGTCGCCACCGCAACGACGGCAAATGCGATGCGGTTGCTGCAACAGCATCGCCCGGCTGAGCGCCTATCGCGGTTGTCTGCAGCCGCCGACACGCCGTGAATACGTCCATGTAGGCTCGTACGCAGCATCCATGCTGCGTACGGTCGGCTCTGCAGACGAACCGCATAGGCGCCACCGGTGGCAGGCTTTTCGCTCTCCGAAAATGCAACAACACGCGCGCGGCGGTGGGTGTGCCAGTCCGGGGCGTGGGCATTGCGCCGCATGGATGCGGCGCATGAGCCTACATGGACGTACTTGCGGCGTCCCACGTACCGGAGCTGGTCACCCGCCAAGCCAGCGCGTGCGAGAGGCGCACAGCCGGGCGATGCCTTCGAAAGGCTCAGCGAGCGCGCGTTTTCAGCAACATCTCCAGCGCCTTGCCGACCGCCGCGAACGCGAACGTCCCGGTGATGTGCGTCGCCGCGCCGAGCCCGGCGCCGCAATCGAGCTTCAGCGCCTCGTCCTTGCCAAGCTGCGGCCGCACGCCGCACACGCTGCCATCGGCCTGCGGATAGCGCACGTTTTCCAGCGAATACACCGCCGGCACGCCGAAATAGCGCGCGTGGTTCTTCGGGAAATTGAACTCGCCACGTAGTTTCTTGCGGATCAGCGACAGCATCGCATCGTGCTCCGTGCGCGACAGATCGCGCACGCGCACTTGTGTCGGATCGCTGCGCCCGCCCGCCGCACCGACCGTGATGATCGGCTGCTTGCGACGACGGCACCACGCGATCAACTCCACCTTGGCGCGGAAACTGTCGCAGGCATCGAGCACCAGATCGAACCCGCCACCCAGCAGCGCCTCCATGTTCGACGGTGTCAGGAATGACTGCACTGCATCGATGCGGATGTCGGGGCGGATCGCGCGGCAACGTTCGGCCATCGCTTCGACCTTGGGCTGTCCGTATGCGCCCTCGAGCGCCGGCAACTGGCGATTGGTATTGGAGACACAAAGATCGTCGGCATCGATCAGGGTCAGGTGGCCGATGCCACTACGCGCAAACGCTTCCACCGCCCATGAACCGACGCCGCCGATCCCGACCACCGCCACCCGGGCGGCATCGAAGCATTGCAGTGCGCCACTGCCATAGAGGCGGTCGATGCCGCCGAATCGTTCCCGCAAATCGCTCATGTGCGCATTTTACCGGTGCCCGGATTGGCCGGCAGCCATGCTAAGGTTCGGCCACATCAACATGGAGGAATGCACCGATGTCCACCCCTGCCCCGGCTTCCCCGAAGAGCGGTTCGACAAGCATGCGCTATTTCTTCGTCTGGGCGATCGGCCTGGTGCTCGGCATCATCGCCACCGTGATGATCGGCAATGCATGGCGGGCACGCCAGGATCCGCTGCCCAAGGCGATCATGACCGTGCAGAAGTTCCACATGACGGCGCTGAAGCACAACCTCGAACAAAACCGTTGTGCTGCGACCGACACGATTCCGCACCTGCAGACCCTGCGCCGGACCGCCGATGACCTTGAATCCGCCTTCCCCGAACTGGCGAAGGATGACCGCTTCGTCAAGCACGCCAGCGATTTCCGCAAGGTGCTGGACGCTTCATTGGCTTCGCCACCGATGAGTTGCGAAGGCGTGAAGCAGACCATCGCGATGGTCGGTGACCAGTGCAAGGCCTGCCACGACGACTTCAACAAGTGAGTGTGAAGCCGCCTGCACGGCGGTGAACACAGGCTGACGAGAACGGCGCTTCGGCGCCGTTTTCGTTGGCGATTTCCAGCCCATTCATCGATGCTTCCACATGATCGGCCCTGCCCTCACCCCACTGGAGATCGACATGAACCTGCGGAATGCACTCCTCGCCGGCGGCGCAGCCCTGACCTTGGGCGCATGCGCGACGACCAGCCCCGGCTACGGCTACGGCAACAACAACGGCTACGGAAACAACGGGTATGGCAATGGCAGCTACAACCAAGATGGCTACAACCAAGGCTACTGTCGCGATTGTGGCGTCGTCACTCGCATCGACATGGGCCCTGGGTCGAGTTCATCCGCACCGACCGGCGCGATCATCGGCGGCATCGTCGGCGCTGTCGCCGGTCGCGAGATCGCCGGGCAAAACACCAAGAAGCAGAGCAACAAGAATGTCGCCACCGTCGCCGGCGCGGCAGCGGGTGCACTGGTCGGCAACGCGATCCAGAATCGCAACCAGAACCAGTACAACGTCACCGTGCGCATGGACGATGGTCGCTTCGTGACGGTGTCCCAGTCCGACGTGAATGGCATCCAGGAAGGAACCCCTGTGCGCGTCACCAACGGACGCGCGTGGGCGCGCTGAAGCAAAATCTCCATGCAAAGAAAAGGCCCGCTTGCGCGGGCCTTTTCTGTATTGCTTGATGCGTCGGTTGCTTACGCAGCTTCGACGGCGTCGGCCTGCAGGCCCTTCTGGCCCTGGACGACGGTGAAGCTGACGCGCTGGCCTTCCTTCAAGCTCTTGAAGCCGGGCATCTGGATGGCGCGGAAGTGCACGAACACGTCCTCACCATTTTCGCGGCTGATAAAGCCAAAACCCTTGGCATCGTTGAACCATTTGACGGTTCCAACTTCGCGGTTCGACATCGGTGTTGCTCCTTGTAACGTTATTAGCGATTTAATGCTGGTCGCAAGGAGGAACGGGCAACGATGACCAAATCACGCGATCTGACGCACCGGCGGGCCACGATTCACGGTGACCCTTGAAACTCAGCAAGCGCACGGTAACTCCGCTTTCGTTAAAAATCAATCAATTCTTGACATTGGCGCCAAATCGGCTTACGACCCCCTGGATATGAACAATCCCATTGTTTTTCAAATAGTTGCGGCAATTCTTGTCCTCGCCGGGCTGGTTGGGGTGGTCCTGCCAGCCCTCCCGGGCCTGCCTTTGGTGTTTGCCGGCCTGCTGATTTCGGCCTGGGCAGACGGTTTCCACCATGTCGGGGCGGCCATGCTGGTCGTGCTCGGGCTGCTCACCCTGGTCTCCCTGGTCGTCGATTACTGGGCCGCCGCACGCGGGGCCAAGCGGCTGGGCGCCAGCCGCATGGCGACGATCGGTGCAGCGCTGGGCATGCTGGTCGGGGGGTTCCTGCTCTTCCCGGTCGGATTCTTCCTCGGTCCCTTCATCGGCGCACTGGCGGGTGAGCTGCTGCATCGGCGCAGCCTGACCCAGGCCGACCTCGGGGCGGCAACGAAGATCGGCATCGGCACCTGGCTCGGCATCGCGCTGGGGATCGCGCTCAAGCTCGCCATTGCCGGACTGATGCTGGGGCTCTTCGCGCTCGATTGGTGGTGGACCACACATTGACCGCGGGACGGCAAAATACCGGCATGACGATTACACGCATCCACACCTTCCTGTTCGCACTACTGCTGGCGCTATCGTTGCCGGTGGCGGCGCAGCCCATCCCGGACGACGTCCATCTGGAACGGCAAGTTGCGCACCTGCTCAATGCACAACCGGCCCTGCGAAACATCCACGCCAGCGCAGAGGGCGGCGTGATCACCCTGAGCGGACAGGTTCTCGAGCCCGAACAGCGCAAGGTGGCCGCTGACATCGCCGGCGGCATCCGCGGAGTCACACAGGTCGACAACGAGATCACCCTGGATCCGGATCTGTCGGTGCGCTTTGGAAGCGCGCTGGATGAGGTCAAGGCAAAACTGGTGCGCCTGATCGCGAATCTGCCGCTGCTCGCCGTTGCGATATTGATCGTGGTGATCGCGGCGTGGCTGGGCGGGTTCATCAGCGGACGCATGCGCATGCTCAAGCGCCTGAGCCAGCACAACCCCTACATGGATGGCCTGCTGCGCAACATCGTCAAGACACTGGTCATGCTGGGCGGCGTGCTGATCGCGCTCGACCTGCTCGGCGCGACATCGCTGGTCGGCGCGGTGCTGGGTTCGGCCGGCGTGGTTGGCCTGGTCCTCGGTTTCGCCTTCAAGGACATCGCCGAAAACTACGTGTCCGGGATCTTGCTGTCGATCCGCCAACCATTCGCCCCCGGCGATACCGTGCGCATCGACAGTAACGAAGGTCGGATCGTCGCCCTCACCTCGCGCGCAACCGTGCTCATCACCGCCGACGGCCTGAACCTGCAATTGCCCAATGCGCTGGTGTTCAAGTCGGTGCTGACCAACTTCACGCGCAATCCGCGCCGGCGTTTCGACTTCAGCACCGTGATCGACACCCGCAGTTCGTGGAACGATGCGATGGACATCGGCATCGCGGCGATCCGAGGCGTCGACGGCGTGCTGGCCGATCCCGCGCCAACCGCGCTGATCAAGGAAATCTCCAACGACGGCGCGACGATGCAGTATTTCGGCTGGATCGACCAGCGCAACAACGATCTTTCGAAGACCCGCAGTGAAGCGATGCGCCAGGTAAGGCGGACGCTGCGCAAGGCCGGCATCGTACCGCCATCGCCGGTGCAATCGATCCGCCTGATGCGCGGCGACGACGACGGCATCGACGCCGCGGCCGCCCACGAGATCCATCAGCCGCGCGACACCTCCGCCGATCGCACCCTGGACGCATCGGTCGAGGAAGCACATGCCGCCGAAGAAGGCCAGAACCTGCTCGATCACAAGGCTGTCGAGTGATGACACGCCCGCACACACGCCCCGCTTTTGCCATTGCGCTGGCGCTGGCGCACGGGACTGCATTGGCGCAAACGGCCCCCACGACGGATCAAGCGGATATCGGTGCCTGTGCCGTGATCGAGTCCGACAAGGATCGCCTCGCCTGCTACGACACGGTCGCGAAACGCGATACTTCCACGCCCGCGGCTGCCGATGCCGCAGCGGCCCTGGCGAAACAGCAGGAAGCCGCACGCACCGCGGAGCGTGCGGCAAGCCCGCGCAGCGACCTGTATGCCTCGGAAGTCGAGAGCGACGAAGCCATCGCCAACGCCGGCAAGGGTTCCCTGCTCGACAGCCGCTGGGAGCTGGCAAAGGGCTCGAAGCTAGGCATCTGGAATTTTCGTGCCTACAAGCCGGTGTACTTGTTGCCGGCGTTCTGGACCAGCCGGACCAACACGTTGCCGCGCTCGCCCAATCCGAACAATACGGTGACCACACCGCAAGATCTGCAGAACATCGAGGCCAAGTTCCAGCTCAGCTTCAAGACCAAAGCGATCGAGAACCTGTTCGGCGACAACGGCGATGTGTGGATGGGCTATACCCAGAGCTCGCGCTGGCAGGTCTACAACTCGGGCAATTCGCGCCCATTCCGCGAAACCAATTACGAACCGGAAGTGCTGCTGATATTCCGCACCAACTACCAGATCGCCGGATGGAAAGGACGGTTGGCGGGCATCGGCATCAACCATCAATCGAACGGCCGTGCCGATCCGCTGTCGCGCAGCTGGAACCGGGTGATGCTGAACGTCGGTTTCGATCGCGACAACTGGTCGGTGATGTTCCGACCGTGGTTCCGCATTGCCGAGAACCGCGACAATGACAACAATCCGGATATCCTGGATTACATGGGCCGCGGCGACATGACCGTGATACACACGGTTGGTCGCAACGAGTTCTCGCTGATGGCAAGGCATTCATTGCGCGGTGGCGACCGCTCGCATGGCGCCATGCAGTTCGACTGGGGATTTCCGATCACGCGCCAGTTGCGCGGCCACTTCCAATTGTTCGACGGGTATGGCGAAAGCATGATCGACTACAACCACCGCGCGACCTACGTCGGACTTGGCGTGTCTCTGCTCGAGTGGTACTGAGGCGCGTGCTCGATCAGGGCGGGCTGATGCGGTGGAAGCCGCACAGTTTGTTGCCGGAAGGGTCGCGCATATAGGCCAGATACAACACGCGATTCTCGGTGCCGTGGCGGATGCCCGGCGGGTCTTCGATGCTGATGCCGCCGTTGGCGATTCCCGCCGCGTGCCAGGCATCAACGGCAGCGGGCGACGTGCCGCGGAAGCCGATCGTCGTGCCATTGCCATGCGTTGCCGACTGTCCGTCGATCGGGCGGGCAATCACCAGCCGATTGCCGTCGTGCTGATAGACCAGCCGCCCTTTCTCGTCGATCACGCCAGCCGGCACGCCCAATGCGCCGAGGGTGGCGTCATAAAATGTTCTTGACGCCTCGATGTCATTGGCGCCAAGCACGACATGGTTGATGAACATGTTCCCGCTCCTTACGCGACCACCACCGGGATCTTGCCGATCTTCGCCTGCCATTCGCGCGGGCCGCTCTGGTGCACCGAACTGCCGCGGCTGTCGACGGCGACGGTGACCGGCATGTCCTCGACCTCGAATTCGTAGATCGCTTCCATGCCGAGGTCTTCGAACGCCAGCACCTTCGCGGCCTTGATCGCCTTCGACACGAGATAGGCCGAACCACCGACCGCCATCAGGTAGACCGCGCCGTTGTCGCGGATGGCGTCGATTGCGGCCGGGCCTCGTTCCGCCTTGCCGACCATGCCGATCAGGCCGGTCTGCTCCAGCAGTTGGCGGGTGAACTTGTCCATGCGCGTCGCGGTGGTGGGACCGGCGGGACCGACGACTTCATCGCGCACCGGATCGACCGGACCGACGTAGTAGATGAAGCGCCCCTTGAGATCGACCGGCAGCGCTTCGCCCTTGTTGAGCATGTCGACCATGCGCTTGTGCGCGGCATCGCGACCGGTCAGCAGCTTGCCGTTGAGCAGCAGCGTCTCGCCCGGCTGCCACGATGCGATCTCCTCTTTCGTCGCCGTATCGAGATTGACCTTGCGACCCTTGCTGGCGTCATAGGCGATCTGCGGCCAATCGGAAAACGACGGCGGGTCGAGCGTGACCGCACCGCTGCCATCCAGCACGAAATGCGCATGGCGTGTTGCCGCGCAGTTCGGGATCATCGCCACCGGAAGATTGGCGGCGTGGGTCGGGTAATCCTTGACCTTGACGTCGAGCACGGTGGTCAGGCCACCCAGCCCCTGCGCACCGATGCCGAGTGCGTTGACCTTGTCGTACAACTCGAGGCGCAATTCCTCGGCGCGATTCGCGGCACCACGCGCCTGCAGGTCGGTGATGTCGATCGGCTCCATCAGCGATTCCTTCGCCAGCAGCATCGCCTTCTCCGCGGTGCCGCCGATGCCGATGCCGAGCATGCCGGGAGGGCACCAGCCAGCGCCCATCGTCGGTACGGTCTTCAGCACCCAGTCGACGATCGAATCGGACGGATTGAGCATCGCGAACTTCGACTTCGCCTCCGAACCGCCCCCCTTGGCCGCGACGATCACTTCCACGGTATTGCCGGGCACGACGCTGACGTTCACCACCGCCGGCGTATTGTCGCCGGTATTGCGGCGCTTGCCGGCGGGATCCGCCAGCACCGATGCGCGTAGTTTGTTCTCGGGATCGTTGTAGGCCCGGCGCACGCCTTCGTTGGCCATGTCCTCGACGCCCATCGTGGCGTCGTCCCAGCGCACATCCATGCCGATCTTCAGGAACACGGTGACGATGCCGGTGTCCTGGCAGATCGGGCGGTGGCCTTCGTAGCACATGCGCGAATTCACCAGGATCTGCGCCATCGCGTCCTTGGCCGCGACCGATTCCTCACGCTCATAGGCGGCGGTGAGGTTGCGGATGTAGTCGGCCGGATGGAAGTAGCTGATGTATTGCAGGGCGTCGGCAACCGACTGGATCAGGTCGGCCTGGCGAATGGAGACGGGGCCAGAGGCACGGGAGGCGGAGGAGACGGCGCTCAAGGGAAACTCACGGGCGGAAACGAACCGCCATTTTACGGCAGGCCTGCCTGGGCCATGAAAAACCGGGGGCGTTGCCGCCCCCGGCCGGGTCACTGCGATTGCTGGCGTTCGATCAGAACGTGTAGCGCACCGTCGCCATCAGCGACCAGCGCGACACCACGCGACTGGGATCGTAGAAGCCGCCGTCATACACCTGCAGCGCCTGCGGAGCGAAGTCGCCGGTCTTGTTGGTCGGCAACGAATACACGTACTGGCCCTGCGCGTTCACGCCGGAATAGCCGACCAGCGAACGCGTCGGATAGGTGCCGGTGTACGAGGTCTGGCCCCAGTTCTTGTTGAGCAGGTTCAGCAGGTTGTGCAGATCCAGGCGGAACTCACCCTTGTTGCCCTTGAAGATGCCCGGCAGCTCCTGGGTGAAGCCGAAGTCCAGCGTATTGCTCCACGGCGCATGTGCGCCGTTGCGGGCGGCAATCTGTCCGCGATGCGTTGCCAAATAGTAATCGCCGGCCAGGTAATCCTGGAACTGGGCGATCGCCTTGGCGCTGGTGCCGGCGGCATAAGCAACCTTGGGATCGTTGACGCCAGGAATGTAAACCGGATCCCAACCACTCACGCTGTCGCCATTGGCGTCATTGGAGTACGTCCATGTGTACGGATTGCCACTGCGGCCCGCATAGAACAGCGACGCCTGGGTGCGGTAGTTGCCGAAGAATTTGTGTTCCCAGCTCAGCGACAACTTCACCGTGCGCGGGACGTTGTAGTTCGAGACCGCCGTGACATCGGTGTTCGGATTCATGCGGGCAACGCGCGAATAGCCGTTGAAGGCGATGGTGTCGGTGCCGGGGTCGACGTCGGTGGCATGACTCAGCGTGTAGCTGAAGCTGCCGGAGAACCCATGCGACAGCGGCTTGGTCAACGCCAATGTCAGGCTGTCCGACTTGCCCTTGTGGGTGTTGGAAAGTAGCGTCGATTGCTTGCTGAAGGCCGGGTTGGCATTGGCCAGGGTATCGGCGGTCTTGGGCACTTCGCCCGGGATTTTCCAGTACTGCGCGCGGCCATCAGGCAGCGTGCCGGTTTGCGCGCCGAAGTTCAGTGCCTTGTAGAGGATGCCGTCACGCACCTGGATGTGCAGGTATTCGGCCGAAGCGACCAGGCCCCACACCGGGGTTTCGCGATCGATCGACAGATTGGCCTTCCACACCGTCGGCAGCTTGAAGTCCGGATCGATCACGTCGATCGAACCCGCACCCGGCGTACCGGTCGGGATCGGCTGATTGAAGGGGTCGGGACTGAACGGCGCGGTCGCCGGAGCGAACGACACGTAGTTGCGCAGCGTCACGCCGTTGTTCTGGTACGGATTGGTCATCCACACTGTCGGCGGCGATGTCTGGAACAGGCCGAAACCGCCGCGCATCTGCGTCTGGTACTTGGTGTTGAAGGTGTAGTTGAACGAGAAACGCGGCTCGATCACGTAATTCTTCGCACCAACGGTGGTGTCGTTGCGGTAGCCAAAGGTGCTCGAGAAGACCGTGTTGTACACCGGCTTCTTCGACGCATGCGGAATGTCCGCGCGCAGGCCGTACTGGATCGACAGGCGGTCATTCACCTGCCAGGTATCCTGGATGAACGGACTGAGCTGGCTATAGGTCCACTGGCCAACGATATCGTCCAGGGTGTAACCCGGCGCCGGGTGGTACAGCTCGTACTTCGAGTACTTCCCGTTGGCGAAATTGGTCAGCGCATCGGCGCCACCGCCGGCAGTGAAGGTGTATTTGCCGAATTCGGTTTGGCCGAACAGGTTGTAGATCTTGTTGCGCTGGTAATCGAACCCACCTTTGATCACGTGATTGCCCGCAGTGTACGTGCCGGCCGCGAACAGGGTGAACTTGCGGGTTTCAATCCTGTTGTAGTGACGGAACTGTTCTTCGCCGAGGTTCACGAACGGGCCCTTGCCGGTGCCGGTCGGGTCGAGATCGACCACAACATTCGGCTGCTGCCACGGCGCGGTGGTGTCCTGGGTGAAATGCTGCAGGCCGATCTTGGTTTCCGTACTGAAGCTGTCGCTCCAGTCGTCGAACAGGTGCAGCACGTAGTTGTCGGTCTTGATCGCCTTGGTCCAGACGTAGCTGCCCAGACCGATGCTGTTGGTGCCGTTCCCGCCCACTGCCGGTTGCTGGTTCTTGTTCTGCTGCACGGCCAAGCTGGCACGATGGTTGTTGTTGATGTTCCAGTCGAACTTGGCGAGATAGCGCTTGTCGTCGTAAGCCAGGCCGGTGGCACCGCCGAAGTCGCCCGGGTGCAGGCCCAGGGTGTTGGCGATATTGATGATCTTCTGCACGTCGCCCGGCGACACCTTGCCGCTGATCGACGGGCCATTGCCGAGGCTGGCATCGAGACCATTGACGGTGTCGGCGCCGATGCCGGTGGTCTTCTCGTGTTCGGCCGAGAGGAAGAAGAACAACTTGTCCTTGATGATCGGCCCACCGAAGGTGAAGCCGTAGACGCGATCGCGATCGAAGCCGGTGTACTTGTAGCCGCGCGCGCCGTTCTGCAGCCAACCGGCCTTGCCCATCAGTTTGTCGGAATCGCGGTAAGAGTAATAGAGAGAGCCGTGGAACTGGTTGCCGCCGGATTTGGTGACCGCGTTGACGTCGGCACCGACGGAATCGGAGATCACGTCGTAATTGGCGGGCGAAATATTGTATTCGGCGATGGTTTCCGCCGAGATCGGCGACTTCAGATACGGCAGGCCGTTGGCGTTGAGGCCGAACGGGTCGGACTGCGACACACCATCGACGCTGATGCCGTTGTAGCGGTTGTTCATGCCCGCCATCGAGATCGTGCCGAGCCCTGGATCAAGCACGTTGACACGCGGATCCAGGCGCGCCACGTCGTCGATCGAACGGTTGCCCTGCGGCGTGTCATGCAACTGGCGCGACGACACCACGGTCGACAAGCCCTTGTTGTCCGGCTTGAAAATTTGGGTTGCGGCACTCGCGGTCACCGTCACGGTGCCCAGCTCGCTGCCGCCAGAGGCATTCAGGTTGAAGTTGACCGGGGTGACCTGGCCGAGCTGCAGGAAGATGCCTTCCTGATCGCCATTGCCGACGCCGGACTTGCGCACCTTGATGTCAAACGGACCGCCCACGCGCAGGCCCTGCGCGCCGTAGCGGCCTTCGGCATCGGTGGTGACTTCCTTGACCGTACCCGTCGGTTCGTGGGTGATGATCACCGTGGCGCCGGCCACCGGCTTGCCACCGGCATCGACAACGCGACCGGCAATCGCCGAGGTGGTGACGTTCTGCGCCAGCAGCGGTGCCGTGGCGAGTAACGCCGCGATCGAAAGGGACAGGCGGGCGATCCGCATCTTCTGAAGATCCATTGAATCGTTATCCTTGGCAATATTGAAATGAAGCGGAGCCCGCCGGAACAACCAGAGCGCTCCGGTGGAATCTGCACGAACTTTTCGACACCCACATGACAGTGCACGCACCCAAGCCCCTGGAACAGGTCGCGCCGGTGCCATTATCTCCCGGAAACGCCGGGATGGGATCCCCACCCATCGGACATGCCATGATCTGCGCACAGTCCAGCGGGCCAGCCCCGGGAGTGCCCCATGTTCAAGATGATCCTGATCGCCCTGGTCGTGGTGATCGCCGTCTTCCTCGGCTATGCCGCCAGCCGCCCCGACGCCTTCGAAGTCAGCCGCAGCGTGGTGATCAAGGCCCCGCCGCAGCGGGTCTTCGACATCGTCAACGACCTCCACAACTTCCCGCAGTGGTCGCCGTGGCAGCACCTCGACCCGAAGATGCAGACCACGTTTTCGGGACCGCAGAACGGCGTCGGTTCCAGCTATGCGTGGTCGGGCAACGACAAGGCCGGCCAGGGTTCGATGAAGATCACCGACGCGCAGGCGCCGGCGAAGATTGCCATGCAACTCGATTTCATCAAGCCGTTCGCAAGTACCAATACCGTGGACTTCGCCTTCGCACCGGAAGCCGACGGCACCAGGGTGACGTGGACGATGCGCGGCAGCAGCCCGTTCGGGATGAAGGTGATGAGCGTATTCGTATCGATGGACAAGATGATCGGCCCCGATTTCGAACACGGGCTGGCCAACCTCAAGACCGTCGCGGAGATATCGCACTGATGCGGTAACGGGCAGACTGTCGCGATGCCGCCACCCCTGCCCACCCCCGATCTCTCCCTGCGCGAGCGCTTCCAGGCACTGCGCAACCTGCCGCCGTTCCTGCGCGACGTCTGGGCCACCAGTCGCGCGCTGACCAGCGCCGACATCGGG
The DNA here is from genome assembly GCA_018242465.1 of Pseudomonadota bacterium. Classification (GTDB taxonomy): domain Bacteria; phylum Pseudomonadota; class Gammaproteobacteria; order Xanthomonadales; family Xanthomonadaceae; genus Solilutibacter. The sequence continues at coordinate 22,772 of JAFEBY010000110.1, forward strand.
CTGCGCCTGGTGCGCGCGGTGTCGCCGGTGGCGTTGCTCTACATCGGCAAGCTGATCATCGACGAGGCGGTGCGCCTGTCGCGCACCCCACTGCCCCACGATGTCCAGGCCGCATGGCAGTCCGGACTGCTCAACCACCTCGTCGCCCTGCTCGCACTGGAACTGGCGATCGCGGTGCTGTCCGACTTGATGGGCCGCCTCGTGTCCTACGTCGACGGCGTGCTCTCCGACCTCTATACCAATCGCATCGGCGCGCGCCTGATGGAGCACGCGGCCACGCTCGATCTCGAGGACTTCGAGGACGCCGACCTTCAGGATCGCCTGCAGCGCGCGCGCATGCAGACGATGGGACGCATGAACCTGATGGGCCAGCTGTTCGGGCAGGCGCAGGACTTCATCACCGTCGCTGCGTTCGCCGTCGGGCTGCTTGCGTATGCACCGTGGTTGATGGCGATGCTGGCGCTCGCGCTGGTGCCGGCCTTCATCGGCGAATCGCATTTCAATACGCTCGGCTATCACCTCAACACGATGTGGACGCCGGAACGCCGCGAGCTGGAATACCTCAAACAGGTCGGATCGAGCGTCGAAACCGCGAAGGAAGTGAAGATCTTCGATCTCAACCGCTTCCTGATCGAACGCTTCCGCACCCTGTCCGACAAGTTCACCCGCGCCAACCGCAAGCTTGCGGTCCGCCGCGCGGCCTGGGGCACCCTGCTCGCCGCACTCGGCAGCATTGCCTATTACGGCGCCTACGGGTACATCGCCTGGCGCACCGTGCGCGGCGATTTCACCATCGGTGATCTCACCTTTCTCTCTGCGAGTTTCCTGCGCCTGCGCAGCTTGCTGGAATCGCTGCTGTCGGGCTTCGCGCAGGTGGCGAATCAGGCGCTGTATCTCGACGATCTCTATTCCTTCTTCAAGATCGAACCGGAGATCACCAGCAAGCCGAACGCGGCGATGGTTCCACGTCCCATCCACCGGGGCTTCGTGTTCGACAACGTCGGTTTCCGCTACGACGGTTCGGAACGCTGGGCCCTGCGCGGGCTGTCGTTCGAACTCAAGGCCGGTGAAGTGCTGGCGCTGGTCGGCGAGAACGGCGCCGGCAAGACCACGCTGGTGAAGCTGCTGGCGCGACTCTACGATCCCGACGAGGGCCGCATCCTGCTCGATGGCATCGATCTCCGCGACTACGACCTCGACGACCTGCGCGCGAATATCGGCGTGATCTTCCAGGACTTCGTGCGCTACCACCTCACCGCCGGCGAGAACATCGGCGTCGGCCAGATCGATGCCCTGCATGACCGGGCGCGCATCGAACAGGCGGCGCAACGCGGCATGGCCGATGAAGTGGTCGCGGATCTTCCGCAAGGCTACGACCAGCTGGTGGGCCGGCGCTGGAAGACCGGCGTTGAACTCAGCGGCGGGCAATGGCAAAAGATCGCGATCGCGCGTGCCTACATGCGCGATGCCCAGGTCGTCATTCTCGACGAACCGACTGCCGCCCTCGATGCCCGCGCCGAGTACGAAGTGTTCCGGCGCTTCAAGGAACTCAGCCAGGAACGTACCGCAGTGCTGATCTCCCACCGTTTCAGCAGCGTGCGCATGGCCGACCGCATCCTGGTGCTGGCAGACGGCAAGGTCGAGGCCCAGGGCAGCCACGAGGAGCTGATGGCCCAGGGCGGGCGCTACGCCGAATTGTTCGAATTGCAGGCCGCCGGCTACCGCTGAAGGCACCGCCGGGCTGGTGGCATTAAAATGGCTGGATTGCCTTCGTTGTCGCCTGAATGTCCAACCCGCCGCCCTATTTCACCGAAACCGTGCTCGAGGTCCATCACTGGACCGATGCCTATTTCAGCTTCACCACCACCCGCGATCCCGGCCTGCGTTTCGAGAACGGCCAGTTCGTGATGATCGGCCTGCCCGGCGAAGGCAAGCCGCTGGTGCGCGCCTATTCGGTCGCCAGCGCCAACTGGGCGGAAACATTGCACTTCTTCAGCATCAAGGTGCAGGACGGTCCGCTGACCTCGAAGCTGCAGCACCTGAACGTCGGTGACCCGCTGCTGGTCAGCCGCAAGCCGACCGGCACCTTGCTGATCAGCGATCTCAATCCCGGTCGCAATCTCTACCTGCTCGGCACCGGCACCGGACTGGCACCGTGGCTATCGGTGGCGCAGGACCCGGAAACCTACGAGCGCTTCGAACGCGTGATCGTCTGCCACGGCGTGCGCAGCGCCGCCGACCTCGCCTACCGCGACTTCTTCGAACACGAGTTGCCCAATCACGAATTGCTGGGCGAACTGGTCCGCGACAAGCTGCTGTACTTCCCGGCGGTCTCGCGCGAGCCGTTCGAATATCGCGGCCACGACCACCACGGCCGCATCACCGACATGCTCGCCGACGGCCGGATTGCGACCGCGTTGGGCATCGAGGCACTGGATCCCGCCCATGATCGCGCGATGATCTGCGGCAGCCCGGCGATGCTCGCCGACTTCCGCACGTTGCTCGATGCACGCGGCTTCAAGGTCTCGCCCAAGATCGGCCAGGCCGGTGACTACGTGTTCGAACGCGCCTTCGTCGAAAAATGATCCCATTTGTTTCATTCCTCAAAGGGGAACAGTTCCATGACCATGCCCGCCCGCACTTCCCTCGCCGCCGCGATCGCCCTCACCCTGATGTTCGGCGCGACCATCGATCATCCGTCCTACGCCGCCACCAAGAAACCGGGACACGCCATGCCTGCAGCTTCGAATTCGACAACAGCCGCCAACCCGTTCTTCCAGAACAGTCCGCTTGAATTCGGCTTCCCGCAGTTCGACAAGATCAAGGCCAGCGATTTCGCGCCCGCCTTCGACCGTGGCATGGCCGAGCAGAAGAAGGAAGTCGAGGCGATCGCCAACAATCCGGCCAAGCCGACGTTCGACAACACCATTCTGGCGATGGAAAAAAGCGGACGCATCCTGTCGCGCGCGACCTATGTGTTCTCCAACCTGACCGCCGCCAACACCAGCCCCGACCTCGACAAGCTCGACGCCGAGTATTCGCCCAAGTTTGCCGCACACCGCGACAGCACCTACCTCAACGGCAAGTTGTTCCAGCGCATCAAGACCCTCTACGACGAACGCGCCAAGCTCGGCCTCGACGCCCAGGGTACGCGGCTGGTCGAACGTTACTACGAGGACTTCAAGCACGCCGGCGCCAACCTGACGCCGCAACAGAAGGAGCGCGTCAAGGCGATCAATGCCGAAGTCGCCGGACTGCAGACCAAACTCACGCAGAACGTGCTGGCCGAAGCCAATGCCTCGGCGGTCATCGTCGATTCGCACGACCAACTCGCCGGCCTCAGCGACGAGCAGATCCAGGGTCTCGCCGACGACGCCAAGGCGAAGGGCATGCCGGGCAAGTTCCGCATCGCGTTGGTCAACACCACCGGCCAACCGCTGGAAGCACAGCTGGAGAATCGCGCGCTGCGCCAGAAACTCCACGAAGCCTCGGTCGTGCGCGGCAGCCGCGGCGGCGAATTCGACAATACCGCACCGATCTCGCGCCTGATGAAGCTGCGCGCCGAACGCGCCGCGATCATGGGCTATCCGGACTATGCCTCGTTCGCGCTGGCCGATGAAACCGCGAAGAACCCGCAAGCGGTGAACGCGATGCTCGACAAGATCGCGCCGGTCGCGGTGGCCAACGCCCGCAAGGAAGGCGCGGTGTTGCAGGCCATGATCGACAAGGAACAGAAAGCGAAGGGCCAGCCGACGTTCAAGTTGGAGCCGTGGGATTGGGCGTTCTACACCGAGAAGGTGCGCAAGGCCCAGTACGACTACGACGAAAACGAGATCAAGCCCTATCTCGAGTTCAACAACGTGCTCAACAACGGCGTGTTCTTCGCCGCGAACAAGCTCTATGGACTGACCTTCAAGCGTCGTACCGACCTGCCGGTCTACCAGGAAGACGTGCAGACCTACGACGTCTTCAACGAGGACGGCAGCAAGCTCGCCATCATCATCGTCGATCCGTATGCACGCGCCTCGAAGCAGGGGGGCGCCTGGATGAGCTCCTACGTCGACCAGTCCGACCTGATGCACACCAAGCCGGTGATCGCGTTCCATCTCAACGTCACCAAGCCGACCGCGGGCAAGCCGTCGCTGATGACCTGGGATGACGTCAATGGCGCCTTCCACGAATTCGGCCACGTGCTGCACGGCATGTTCTCGAACGTGAAGTACCCCTACTTCGCCGGCACCAATGTCCCGCGCGACTTCGTCGAATATCCGTCGCAGGTCAACGAGATGTGGATGGACGATCCGACCGTGCTCGCCAATTACGCCAAGCACTGGCAGACCGGCGAACCGTTGCCGAAGGCCCTGCTCGACAAGGTGATGGCGGCATCGAAGTTCAACGAAGGCTTCAAGACCACCGAATACCTCGGTGCCGCGATGCTCGACCAGAAATGGCACCAGATCCCGGCCGCGTCGGTGCCGGAAGCCTCTGGCGTGATGGCCTACGAAGCGAAATCGCTGAAGGACATCGGCCTCGACTACGCACCGGTGCCGCCGCGCTACCGCACGCCGTACTTCAAGCACATCATGGAAGGCTACGCCGCCGGCTACTACGCCTACATCTGGTCGGAAGTGCTGGACGCCGACACCGCGAAGTGGATCCGCGACCACGGTGGCCTGACCCGCGCCAACGGCGATCGTTTCCGCTCGATGTTGCTGTCGCGCGGCGGCAGCGTCGACGCAATGGAGTTGTTCGAGAAGTTCTACGGCGGCAAGCCGGACATCCAGCCGTTGCTGGAACGTCGCGGATTGACGAGCAAGTAAGCGCAATCAAGCACGCGCTGTCTCAGCAGGTAGCCGGTCCTGCGCGCGGGACGCCGTGCGCCGCATCCATGGATGGATTCACGGCGTGTCGGACTCTGCGGATAACCGCTAAAGGCGCTCAGCCGGGCGATTGCGTCACCCGCCGCCGCACGTGCACTGCCTTATTGCTCGAACAATCCGCGATAGCGTGGATTGAGATACTGCTGGAACACCGCCAGTGGGACGTCGGCGCGCTGGATGCCATCGGAATAACCAGCCACCTGATATGGCGGGAACACGAAGGTCAGGCCGATCAGCTTGCCCTGGGCATCGATCATCGGTTCGAATTCGCTGAACTCGCTGGCCGCAGGCTGGGTGCCGGACTCGACGATCGGCTGCATCTGCGCGATCGCCTTCGCGATGTCTTCCGGCGCCTGCTTGTCGTCTTCCATGCGCGTGCGAATCTGCCCGATCAGGGTTTCGCGCACGCTGTTGGAAATAGCAACCCAGCCGGCGTCGCCATTGAGCAATTCACGGCTACTGATCAGACTACCGCCCTGTACATCCCAGAGGAAACGCCGGATCAGAGGCGCGCCCTGGGCGCCACCACTGTAGAGGCTGCCATCCGCGGCGATCGCGATCAGGCCATGTCCCTGTGGCGAAACCTGGCGGAACTCGAGGCTCATGTCGTAGGGAATGCCTGCATCGCCGACTTTGTGCGGCGCGGCCGCATCGACCAGGCGCTTGCGCGAGGCATCGGCATAGGCCTTGATCTCCTGTGCCAGTCCCGGCGGCAATGCCACGCCCTTGGGATAGGTGATGCCGAGCAGATAAGTCGGCGTGTGTTCGACCTGATCCTGCAACACCACGGGCGCGCTCGCCGCAACGGGTGGCGCGGCACCATTGGCAGGCGCATTCGCCGGCGATTCACGCTTGCAGGAAGTGGCCAGCACCACGACGCAGGCAAGCATCGCGACCATCCGCTTCGCGCGGGGAAGATCGTCCTTCGGCATCACGCTCTCAACGCGTCGTATTCGGGATGTCGCCGCATCCAGATATCTGCATACGAACAGGCCGGATGCACCTTCAGGCCTTCGGCGCGCGCATAGTCCAGGCCCGCCTTGACCAGTTCTCCGGCAATCCCGCGGCCACCGATGGCCGATGGCACGATGGTGTGGTCGATCGACAGGACATCGCCGTGTCGCGAATACTCGATATATCCCTCATGTCCGTCGACCGTGGTGACAAACCTCCGGGTTTCCGGCGCGTGGTGGATCGTGATCGTCATGGTGCAGCCTGCCCTGCCTTGCGTTGAATGAACCCAGCGGCGCCTCCCCATGCCGTGGCTCAACTATTGTGCGCGAGCCCACGACCGACCGGCGTGAGTACCGCGTGAAAATCGGATCGATCCAGTGACATGAGCGAACCATGGCCTTGCGCGTTACCATCGCGCGACCCAACCCAAGACACCCGCCATGCGCTTTCTCGCCCTGTCCTCCCTGGTCCTGTCCGCCGCATGTCCACTGATGGCATCGGCCGGTGATCTCACCACCGTGTCGGAACGCAGCGGCTTCCTCCGCACCGGCCGCTATGACGAAGTGATCGCGCTGTGTCGCGACTTCCAGGCGAAGTATCCCAAGTCGGTGCGTTGCTTCGATTTCGGCACCACGCCGGAGGGCCGTCCGATGAAGGCGCTGGCCGTCTCGACAACCGGCGCGTTGACGCCCGCGGCTGCGCGCGCCAAAGGCCTGCCGGTGGTGCTGGCGCAAGGCGGTATCCACGCCGGCGAGATCGACGGCAAGGACGCCGGATTCCTCGCCATCCGCGAGATGCTCCAGGGCAAGGCCGCGAAGGGCGCGCTCGACCGCGTGGTGTTGCTGTTCGTGCCGGTGTTCAACATCGATGGCCACGAAAATTTCCGCGCGTGGAATCGCCCCAACCAGCGCGGCCCGGAGGAAATGGGCTTCCGCGTGACCGCGCAGCGCTACAACCTCAATCGCGACTACATGAAGGCGGATGCGCCGGAAATGCAGGCGTTGCTGCGGCTCGACAACGCCTGGGACCCGCTGGTGGAGATCGATTTGCACGTCACCGACGGCGCCAAGTTCCAGCACGATGTCTCGATCACCGGCGAGCCGGTGAATTCCGGCGACATGGAATTGCGCAACGTCGGCCGCGCGGTGAAGGATGGCTTGCTGGAACGCCTGGCCGCACAGGGGTCGCAACCGCTGGGCTTCTACCCTTCGTTCGTCGAGAACGATGACCCGAAATCCGGTTTCATCGAAGGCCCGTCGCCGCCACGCTTCTCCCACGGCTATTACCAGCTGCGCAACCGCGTCGGCATCCTGCTGGAGACACATTCCTGGCGCACCTATCCGGAGCGTGTGCGCATCACCCGCAATGGCATCGTCGATCTGGTCGAACTGACCGCCGCCCACGGCAAGCAGTGGCTGGCCGCCGCACATGCCGCCGATCAGCGTGCGCGCAAGCTCGCGGGCACGCCAGTAGCGTTGAGCTATCGCACCACCGACGATGCACGCATAATCGACTTCAAGGGCTATGTCTACGATCGCCGCAAGTCCGACATTTCCGGCGGCACGATGACCGAGTACGACGAATCGAAGCCGCAGGTCTGGCACATCCCGCTCAAGGATCACGTCGTTGCCGATGCCGAAGTCACCGCGCCACGTGCGGGCTACCTCGTTCCGGCGGCGTGGGCTTCGATCGTCGAGCCGAAGTTGAAGGTGCATGGAATCGAATACCGCAAACTCGGCAAGTCGCTTGCGAATGCCTCCGTGGAAACCTTCCGTGCGGATACCGCCAAGTTCGGCGCGAATTCCTTTGAAGGTCATCAACCGTTGACGTTGACCGGGCACTGGGTGCCGGAGCATCGTGACCTGGTCGCCGGTGCGCTGTTCGTGCCGATCGCGCAACCGAAGTCACGGCTGTTGATGGGCTTGCTGGAACCGCAGGCACCCGACGCGCTGGTCGCATGGGGCGAAATGAACAATGCCTTCGAGTCCAAGGAATACATGGAGGCCTACGTGGCCGAGCAGGAAGCGATCAAGATGCTGGCGAACAACCCGGCGCTGAAGCAGGAATTCGAGCAACGCCTGAAGAACGATGCCGACTTCGCCAAGTCGCCGAGCGCGCGACTTGATTTCTTCTATCGTCGCCATCCGGCGTACGACCAGGGCTTGCGCCTGTATCCGGTCTACCGGACCGACACCACGCCATGAACGCGCCAAATGCCAATCGCCGCCCGATCTGGCCCTGGCTGGCGATCCTCGCCCTGCTGTTCTTCGGCATTTACTGGCGCAGCAGCCATTCTGCTGGTGCGCCCACCGGAGTCATCGCCCAGCAATCGACACCCTTCCCTGGCCGCACCACCGCCGATTCGCATCCACTGGCGCCATTGTCTGGGCGTACGCACGACACTGGCGGCGTTGCCAGCGCGAACGCGGGACTGCCGCCGGAAGCCCGCGACACCTTGCACTTGATTGTCCAAGGCGGTCCGTTTCCCTATCGACAGGACGGCGTGGTCTTCGGCAATCGCGAGGGCCGCCTGCCTGATCATCCGTACGGTTACTACCACGAGTACACGGTGACGACGCCGGGCGCGCCGACGCGCGGAACCCGCCGCATCATCACCGGGGGCACGCCACCGGAAGTCTGGTACTACACGGACGACCACTACCGCAGTTTCCGCCGCATCGATCCTTCCTCGTCATGAGCCTCCATGCCCCGCTGTTTCCGGTCGACCTCGCCGTGCGCATCGACGCCGACGAACTGCCGCGCCTGCACGACGACCTCGAACGCAACGGCCTGGCCTGCATCGACGTCTCATTGAAGGGATGCCGCGACAAGGCCGAGTTGATGGCACGCATGGCCGCCGCACTGCGTTTTCCCGAACCGCCGCCGTTCGGCGCCAACTGGGATGCGCTCTCCGATGCCCTGCGCGACCTCGGATGGTGGCCGGCCGATGGCTATGCGCTGGTGATCGACGCCCGCGGCTTCATCGACCACGTCCACGATCCGCTGATTCCGCAGCTCATCGGTGTGCTGCGCGAGGTTCGCGCGTTCTGGCAGGAGCAGGACACCGCGTTCGTGCCCTTCTTCCTGCAGTAACGTTCACGAACTGCAGGACAGCATCGAACATCCGGCGCGATTGCGCGCCCAGTCCGGACGCTTGCCTGCAAAGTCCTCGCGCCCGGGCTGGTCATCGCAGGGATGGCGCATCACCTCCAGCAATTCGACGATGCCCGATGGATCGCCCTGTTGCGCACGTTCGATCGCGCGTTGCGCCAGCCAGTTGCGCAAGATGTATTTCGGATTGAACGCACGCATCCGGTCGCGTCGCGCCATCGCATCGTGCGGATCATCGGCGAGACGCTGGCGATACCGCTGCAGCCACGCCTGCAACTGCCCGGCGGTTGCGATGCGCTTCCCGACATCGTAGTGGACGTCATCGAAGGCATCGATGGCCAATGCATCCATCGGGAGATCCGACAGTGTGCGGAACACCAGCGTCATGTCGGCTTCGGCAGCCTGCATCCATGATTGCAAGTCGGCCATCAGTACCCGATCGTCGTCGCGGCATTCGGCCAGCCCCAGCTTTCCGGCGATGTTGACACGTTCGGCCTCGGCGTATGTTTCAGCGAACGCATCGAGCCCTGCCTGCAACGGCGCCACGTCGGCGAACAGTGGCGACAACGCGCGCGCCAACTGCGTCAGGTTCCAGTAGGCGACGCGCGGCTGCCAGTCGAAGCGGTAACGCCGGCCCTGCGCGTCGGTGGTGTTGGGGGTGAAGTCGGGATCGTAGTCGTCGATCCAGCCGTAGGGCCCGTAGTCGATGGTGAGTCCGAGGATCGACATGTTGTCGGTGTTGAGCACGCCATGGACGAAACCGACGCGCATCCAGCCCGCGACCAGTCGCGCGGTGCGCCGGCAGATCTCCGTGAACCAATCGCCAAGACGATGTTCCGGCGACGATGCGTTCAATTCCGGGAAATGGCGAGCGATCGTGAAATCGACCAGCCTGCGCAGCAGGTCCACTTCGCCACGCGCACTCGGCAATTCGAAATGCCCGAAGCGCAGGAACGAGGGGGAAACCCGGCACACCACGGCACCCGGCTCCATCTCGGGATGTCCGTCGTAGAACATGTCGCGCAGCACCTCCTCGCCGGTCGCGACCAGGCTCAATGCGCGCGTGGTCGGGATGCCGAGATGGTGCATCGCCTCGCTGCAGAGGAATTCGCGCACCGACGAACGCAGTACCGCACGGCCATCGGCATGGCGCGAATACGGGGTCCTGCCCGCACCCTTGAGTTGCAGTTCCCAGTCCTGTCCGTCACTGCCGGCGACAGTTCCGAGCGTGATCGCACGGCCATCGCCCAATTGCCCGGCCCACCGCCCGAACTGGTGGCCACCGTAGTTGGTGGCGTATGGGCGCATGCCATCAAACAGGCGATTCCCGGCAAAGACTTCGGCGAACTCCGGGCTGGCGATCTCTACGTCGTCGAAACCAAGGATCGCGGCCATCTCCGGCGAATGCGCCAGCAGTTTTGGCGCGGCCACCGGTGCAGGCATCACCTCCGACCACAGCGCTCCGCGCACTTCGCGTACGACGTTGCGGCTGTCGGGATCGCCCGGCAATCCTTGCTGGAATGCGTTGTCGAAGTGCAGAGTCGCCATCAGTTCGCGCCAAATACCGTATATTCCATCCAAGGAAACTGGGGATGCCGCCCACCACGCACAAGAGCATCCCGGGCCGCAGGTCGGCCACTCGCGTACAATATGCGCCCCCATTTCCCGGCGCCCCACGCCCAGAGAGAGCCATGAGCGCCGAACCCGCAACGACTGCCCCCACCAAGACATTCACCGACCTCGGCCTGCCTGCGCCGCTGCTGAAGGCACTGGCTGAGGTCGGCTACGAGACTCCCTCGCCGATCCAGGCCGCGACCATCCCGCCGCTGCTGGAAGGCCGCGACGTCCTCGGCACCGCCCAAACCGGCACCGGCAAGACCGCCGCATTCGCGCTGCCGATGCTGGCCAACATCGATCTGTCGATCAAGTCGCCGCAGGTGCTGGTGCTGGCGCCGACCCGCGAACTGGCGATCCAGGTCAGTGAGGCCTTCCAGAAATACGCGCACCATCTGCCCGGCTTCCAGGTCACGCCGATCTACGGCGGCCAGAGCTATACCCCGCAGCTGCAGGCGTTGCGTCGCGGTTCGCACGTGGTGGTGGGAACGCCGGGCCGCGTGATCGACCATCTCGAGAAAGGCTCGCTCGATCTCTCCAAGCTGACCTGCCTGGTGCTGGACGAAGCCGACGAGATGTTGCGGATGGGCTTCATCGACGACGTCGAGGCGGTGCTGAAGGCGACGCCGGAAAATCGCCAGGTCGCGCTGTTCTCGGCGACGATGCCGGCGCAGATCAAGCGCATCGCCCAGACCTATCTGCGCGATCCGGTCGAAGTCATCATCAAGGCGACCACGGCCACCGCCGCCAACATCCGCCAGCGCTACTGGGCGGTAAGCGGCCTGCACAAGCTCGACGCCCTGACCCGCATCCTCGAAGCCGAACTGTTCGACGGGATGATCATCTTCGCGCGCACCAAGATCGCCACCGAGGAACTCGCCGAGAAACTGCAGGCGCGCGGGATTGCCGCGGCCGCGATCAACGGCGACATGGACCAGAAGGCGCGCGAACGCACCATCCAGCGCTTGCGCGACGGCAACATCGACGTGCTGGTCGCGACCGACGTCGCCGCCCGCGGTCTCGACGTCGAGCGCATCAGCCACGTTCTGAACTACGACATCCCCTACGACACCGAAAGTTACGTCCACCGCATCGGCCGCACTGGCCGCGCCGGGCGCAGCGGCGAAGCGATCCTGTTCGTCACTCCGCGCGAGCGCGGCATGCTGCGCGCGATCGAGCGCGCGACGCGCCAGCCGATCGAGCAGATGCAGTTGCCGACCGTCGCGACCGTCAACGAACGCCGCGTCGGCAAGTTCTACGAGCGCATCCAGGCCCAGCTGGAAAACGCCAGCCTGTCGAGCTATCGCGACCTGCTGGAAACCTTCGAGCGCGAGCGCAACGTGCCGATGGCCGACATCGCCGCCGTGCTGGCCCATCTGGTGCAGGGCAAGACGCCGTTGCTGCTCGATATCCGCGACGTTCCGGAAGCGCCGGCAGAACGCTTCGAACGCGGGACACGCACGGAACGCAGCGATCGCCCACAACGCGGCGAGCGTTTCGAACGCAACGATCGCCCGGAACGTGGTGAGCGCCCCGAGCGCGCACCGCGCGAGCGTGCCGCGCCGCGTCCGGTGGGCGACGACGCCGGCATGGTCACCTATCGCATCGACGTCGGCCATTCGCATCGCATCAAGCCGGGCAACATCGTCGGCGCGATCGCCAACGAAGCCGAGCTGGATGCGCGCCACATCGGTCGCGTCGACATCCGCGACGACTATTCGCTGGTCGACCTGCCCGAAGGCATGCCGCCGGAACTGCTGTCCCACCTCAAGAAGGTGCGCGTCGGCGGCCAGCAGCTGAAGATGCGCCTCGCCGAAGACAGCGACATCGACGCACCGGTGCGCAAGCGCCCGGCGTTCAAGAAGGAAGGCGGCTTCGGCAAGAAGCCGTCGTTCGGCGCACCGCGCAAGCCGCGCTTCCCGCGCGAATAAAGCCGGCGCGAGTAACCGCGCCCGTCAGTGCATCCCCGCGTTCGCGGGGATGTATGCGTGGAGATTGGGGAACGGCAGGCCGAATGCCTGCGCGAACAGCCAGTACGCCACCAGCGCCATCGCGACATAGAGCGCGAGCTTGGCCACGAAGCCGACGACCTTGAGCGCGAGCCAGACCAGCACCACCAGAATGACGATCCCGACCACCATTGCCATCGTCATGCTGCGGTCTCCACTGCGGCATCGCGCAAGGGTTTGAGTGCGGGATCGAGGGCGATGCGCTCGTCGAAGACGAAACAGCCCCCGTCGTAACCTTCGCCACCGACATCCTCGAAATAGCGGAGGATCCCGCCTTCGAGCTGGTAGACATGCTCAATGCCGGCATCGTGCAGCCACGGCGCCGCCTTTTCGCAACGCACGCCACCGGTGCAGAAACTGACCACGGTGGCATCGGCGAGTTGCTCGCGCACGTCAGCGATCGCAGCAGGAAAGTCGTTGAAATTGTCGATCGGCAACGTCATCGCAGCGTGGAAGGTGCCGTAGCCGACCTCCTCGCGATTGCGGGTATCGAGCATGACAATGCGGCGACCGTCATCATCGTGACCCGCGCGCAGCCAGCGCACGAGATCCTTCGCCACGACTGCCGGCGCACGCTGCGCACCGACCGCAGCGCGCCGCCCGGCGAAGGCGATGATTTCCTGCTTGCGCTTGACCTTCAGTTTCGCGAACGGCACGTGCCGGCTCCAGCTGCGCTTGGCTTCGAGGCCGGCAAAGCGCACATCCTCCTGCAGCGCGACAAGGAACCCTTCGACATCGGATTGGCTGCCGGCAAGGAAGATATTGATGCCTTCCGGTGCCACCAGCACGGTGCCGCACAACTCCCGCGACTCCGCCAGCGCGCGCACATGCGCGATCACGGCGTCGACATCGACGATGTCGACGAAACGATAGGCAGCGATATTGAGCACGGCATCCATGTCGGCGATTTTACCGCGAACGGCGGCTCGCCCCACTCACGCCTGGCGGCCGGCGAAGGTGAAGATCACCGCCGCGACAATGCAGGCGAATGCCGCAGCGTGGTTCCAGCGCAGGCGTTCGCCGAACGCCAGCCACGCGAAGACCACGAACACCACCAGGGTGATGCATTCCTGCAGGATCTTGAGCTGGAACACGCTCAACACCCCAGACCCGATGCGGTTGCCCGGAACCTGGAAGCAATACTCGAAGAACGCCAGGCCCCAGCTGGCGAGGATCACGATCCACAACGGGCTGCCCTTGAACTTCAGGTGCCCGTACCACGCCAGGTTCATGAAGACGTTGGAGACGGTCAGCAGCGCCAGGAAGCGCAAGACCGCGGGCGAGGCCAACGCATTCATTGCTTGCCCTGCTTCACTTTCTCCGCTGCGGCCTTCGCGCGCGCAGCCGCATCGGCCTTCCACACCGCGATTTCCGGCGCGTCGCGCAAGACCATGTTGTCGGGATCGACGGTGTAGCTCTCGCTCGCGGCGATCGCGACTTCACCACGACCATTCGTCATCGGCACGCGCACCTTGCGTTCGCCAACGCGCACGTCCACCGGCAACGGGAACGGGCGATTGCCATCGGTGGTCCAGCGCAGCTTCAACTTGCCGCCGGAACGCTCGACATCGAGGCGCGGCATCACCGCGCTGTGCAGGTAGACGTCGAAGAACCAGTTCCAGTCCTTGCCGGTGATGCGGTTCACCGCGTCGACGTAATCCTTGCTGGTGGCGTAGCGCGGCTTGAAGTTGCCCGGCTTGGGATCGAGGCGCCCGTACACCAGCATCCGCATCGACGCACGGAAGGCGCGATCGCCGATCTGGTGGCGCAGGGTGTGGAGGATCCACGCGCCCTTGTAGTAGACATCGGTACCGGGATCGATCGCTTCCGATTCCGCAGTGCCGTTCGGACGGCTGTGGCCGCTCACCATCGGGTGCTTGCCGGCAATCAGGCCGCGCTGGCGCAACATCTCGGCGTCGTAGTACATGTGCCCGCGCAGCCACTCCAGGTACAGCGGCTGCATGTACATCGCGAAGCCTTCGTGCAGCCAGAAATCGTCATAGTCGGCATTGGTCATCTGGTTGCCGAACCACTCGTGCGCGAATTCATGCTGCATCAGCCAGTCGTAACCGTTGATGTCCTTCTTGTAGTCGTTGCCGTAGGCGTTGATGGTCTGGTGTTCCATGCCCAAGTGCGGGGTCTCGACCACGCCGACCTTGTCGTCGCTCCACGGGTAGGGGCCGACGACTTCCTCGAAGAAATCGAGCATCTTCGGCAGTTCGGCGTAGAGGCCTTCGGCCTTCGTGCGATTGCCGCGCAGATAGTAGAAATCCATCGGCATCGTGTTGCCGAAGCGGCTGTGATATTGGCTCTGCAACAGTTCGTAGGGACCAATATTGAGTGCGATGGCATAGGTGTCCGGCTGGCGTGCCGACCAGTTCCACGTCCAGGTCCTGTCGTTCTTGTCGACACTGAGCAGGCGACCGTTGCTGGCGGCAGTCAATCCGGCCGGCACAGTGATGTGCTGGATCACCCGCAGCGGCTTGCCCATCGGATGATCGATGCACGGCCACAACAGGTCGCAGCCCTCGCCTTCCACGGCCGTCGCCACCCACGGCTCGCCGGTCGGCGCGGTCGCCCAGACGATGCCGCCATCCCACGGCGCCCGCTTCGCCACCAACGGCTTGCCGTCATAGCGGATATGCACCTTGAAGCTGCCGCCAGTCGCCACCGGCTTCGGCAACGCGAATTCGATGCGGCCTTCGTTGTTTGGGTGCTCATTCGCGGCCAAGGCGACGCCATCGACGTCAAACGCCGAAATCGCATAGCGCGGGTCGAATTCCAGCGCGAAACGCGACAATGGCGACTTCGCGCGGAAGGTCAGCGTGGCATCGCCAGCGAGCGATTTCGCTGCGGGATCGACGCTGAACGCGAGATCCGCCTGTTCGAACACCACTGCCTTCTGCTCCGGGCTCATGCCGAGGCCGGAAGTCATGGTGTGGTCTGCGGCCGCGGCGATGCCGGCGACGGCAAGCAGCGGAAGGCACAACATCCTGGATGCGGTCATGGCACGCCTCTTTCACATGGAAACGACATGGTAGCCGAGAGAAACGGCATCTTCGCTTCGTCTTCGCATCGGCTCCGCATAATCGGTCGGGAGACCTGTCGCAGGATCGATTCATGGATGCCGTCGGCCCCATCCTCCTTGCCGAAGACACCCAAAGTGATGCGGAAATGACCATCGGCGCGTTGCATGAAGCGCAGCTGGCCAACCCCATCGTCCACGTCCGTGACGGCGTCGAAGCGCTCGACTACCTGCGCCGCTGCGGCCGCTATGTCGGGCGTACCGGCGATGACCCTGCCCTGGTCCTGCTCGACATCCACATGCCGCGCATGTCCGGCCTTGAGGTGTTGCATGCCTTACGCCTGGAGGATGGATTCCGCCACCTGCCGGTGGTGATCCTGTCGTCGTCATCGGAGGAAGTCGAGCTCGCACGCGACCACAATCCGGGCGCGAATGCCTACGTGGTCAAGCCACATGACCTTGATCGCTACTTCGACATTGTCGGCACCATTGGCAAGCTCTGGGGTACTCTCGCGCCAACACCCGGTCACTGAATCAGGCGCATCCCGTTTTCATGCACATCCTGTTGATCGAAGACATGGACAGCGACGCCGAGCTGATCCGCCTGGAATTGCTGGGCGAATGGCCGATGTTGCAATTGGATTGGGCGAACACGCGACAGGCGTTATCGCAGGCATTGGCGAAACCCGCACCCGACCTGGTGCTGTGCGATTCGCGGCTGCCCGGGCTGCATGGTGCGGACATCCTCGAGCGGGTCGCCGCAGCGTGGCCCGGCATGCCCCTGGTGTTTTGCGTCGGGTCGCCCGATGGCGATCCGATCCTGCAACGGGTCCTGTCGCGCGCGGCTGGATTGGTCGACAAGAACACGCTGCACACGCTGGCGCCCACCATCAAGCGAGCGCTGGCCGCAACGCGTCCGGATTGACCGGTCTTACTTCGTCGAATCGCTGGCGCCGTTGCCGCCACCACAGAATTGCGCGCGGTATTCCATTGCCTTGGGCATCAACCGCTGCAGGTCGGCGATGCGGGTGCCGGCACTCGGGTGGGTGGATGCATATTCCGGCGGCGCATTGCCGCCTTCGGACTGCTCCATGCGCTGCCACAGCGGGATCGCCTGCTGCGGATCGAAGCAGGCCGCCGCTGCCAACATCAGGCCCATTTCATCCGCCTGGCTCTCCTGCTTGCGCGCATACGGCAGTTGCGAAGTCACGCCATAGGCCGAGAACACCGCATTCTGCAGGTTGGGATCGATGCCGCCGACCGCTGCGGCCGTCGTCGCCAGTTGCTCCATGCTCTGTCGGGTCATGCGCTGCGCACCGTGGCGCAGCAATGCGTGGGTGATTTCATGGCCAAGCACCACCGCGATGGCGTCGGCGTTCTGCGCCACCGGGATCAGGCCGGTATAGACCGCGATCTTGCCGCCCGGCAGGCAGAACGCGTTCACTTCATCCGACTTCAGCACATTGACGTCCCAGTTGAAACTCTGCTCGACGTGTTTCGATTGCCCGCCATGCTCCTTCGCCAGCTGGTCTTCGACGGCGGGAATTACCTTGATCAGGCGGGCTGCCACCGCGCGCACCTGCTGCGCGAGTTGCGAATTTGGATCGACCGGCTGCTCTTTCTGCATCACCTCTTCATAGGCCTGCAGGCCCATCGCCGATTCCTGCTGCGGCGTGATGTTGGCGTCGATGTGGACCTTTTCACCGGTCTCGGGCTGGATCTGCGCCGAGGCAAACCACTTGTATGCACCATACAAAGCGATCAGCAGGACGATGATCAACCGCGGGTTGAAGCCGGAGCCGCGTCGTTGCGGATATTGGTCTTGAGGATCGATCTGCATGCCTGTTCTCCTGGAATTCCCTTTTCTCAAAGATCGCGCGCGACCCGGAACCCGGTGCGCGCATTGGTGATGTCGCCAGCCTGCGCCACCCGCCACGACGAGCGTACCTGATCCGGCGCCCCCGCCCATGACCCGCCGCGCACCACCCGGCTGCGGCAGCCCGGATTGAACCATGCCGCACCATCGGCAGGCGCGCGACGGTATCCCTGGTGCCAGCAATCGGCGACCCACTCGCTGACATTGCCGGCAAGATCGTGAAGGCCGAATGCGTTCGCCGCATCGCGCGCCACCGGCGCGGGCCCCCAATAGCCGTCGCCATATCCCTTGAAGGCATTGGCCCAGCGATGCCCGCTCGGCGAGACATCGAGTGCACCGGTCAGGTTGCCTGCGCCTGGGGGCGGTGCGCCATCTCCCCATGGGTAATTTCCAGTCCCGCCTGCGCGCAATGCGTATTCGAATTCGGCCTCGGTCGGCAGATGGTAGGCACGCCCGGTCTGGGTGCGCAGCCAGTCGACATAGGCCTCGGCATCGCGCACGTCGAGATGCAGCACCGGCAAGTTGCCGCGTGCCGGTTGTCCGGCGTAATCATCGCGCCAGGTGACCCCGCTGCGACGGGCGAAGTTGCCGCTGCGTTCGTCATAGACGATCGAATTGCCACGGCGTTCGGCGCGCGTGCGATAGCCTGTTGCAGCCACGAAGCGTGCGTAATCGTCAACCTGCACTTCGGTTTGGCCCAGGGCGAAGCCGCGCATGAAGGTCACCCGATGCGCCGGCGATTCCGCCTTGCTCGGCCCGGGCTCATGCGGATCCGCACCCATCATGAAACTGCCGATCGGCACCACCCGCATCAAGGGGGCGGCACCGCCGACACGCAGGGCTTCGCTGAATCCCTGGCCGGGCGCGAATTGCCCGTAGTGGGTCGCGAGATCGATCCGGCGCGCAAGATCGGCCACCGATCCATCGTCCGTCACCGCGACCCGGCGCATTTCCAGCAGCAGTGCCCGCGCTGCGTCGATCGCGCCGCGTTGCGAAGGGTCCTGCAGGCGGATCCGTGCATCGATGTACATCGATTGCACCTGTTGCACGCGTTGTTGTTCGAAGTGCTGCCATGCCGCCGCGATGACCTGCGGATCGCCATCCGTGGCCTGCGCATGGCGCATCCACGTCACCACGTTGGCGTAATCGTGGGCATCGGCGGCAACCTGCGCCTGCGCGATCATCGCGTCGCGG
>JAFEBY010000111.1 GCA_018242465.1 Pseudomonadota bacterium
GCTGCAACGCTTGCAGCGTCTTGGCCTGGCCGATGAGATGCAGCCCGGCACCTGGGCCATTCATGCCGATGCGGAGAAGACTTTGCGCGCCCTGGGCGAGCGCGGCGACATCATCCGTACCATGCAGCGGGCTATGCGCGGCCAGCCGCGCGAGCTGGCGGTGTTCGAGCCGGGTGACGATGGCCGAACCGTCCTCGGCCGGGTGGCCGCGAAGGGGCTGGCCGACGAGTTGCGCGACCGGGGTTATCTGGTCATCGACGGGGTGGACGGCAAGGCCCACTACGTCGCCCTCAATACCCGCGACGAGCTGGCGAACTATCCGGCCGGCGCCGTGGTGGAGGTGAAGGGATCGGCCGACGTGCGCGCGGCCGACAAGAACATCGCCGCGCTGGCGAGCGATGGCCTGTACCGCACCGACCACCACCTTGCCATCGCACAGGGTCAGGCCGTGCCCGGTCGCGATCCGCAGGAGGTCGTGGCGACCCACGTTCGCCGGCTGGAAGCCCTACGCCGGGCCGGCATCGTGGAGCGCGTGGACGAAGGTTTATGGAAGGTGCCGAACGACCTGCCCGAGCGTGGCCGTCAGTACGATGCGCAGCGCCTGGGCGGCGTGGCGGTGGAGCTGAAATCGCACCTGCCCATCGAGCGACAGGCCCGCGTGATCGGGGCCACCTGGCTTGACCAGCAGTTGATCGGTGGTGGCTCGGGCTTGGGCGACCTGGGCTTTGGCGCGGAGGCCAAGCAGGCGATGCAGCAGCGCGCCGACTTTCTCGCGGAACAGGGGCTGGCCGAGCGGCGCGGGCAGCGCGTGATTCTGGCGCGCAACTTGCTGGGCACGCTGCGCAACCGGGAGCTGGCGCAGGCCGCCAAGGACATTGCGGCCGAAACCGGCCTGGAACATCGGCCTGCGGGCGACGGACAGCGCGTGGCCGGCATCTACCGGCGCAGCGTCATGCTCGCCAGTGGGCGTTACGCGATGCTCGATGACGGGATGGGGTTCAGCCTGGTGCCGTGGAAGCCGGTGATCGAGAAGAAGCTGGGACAGCAAATCGCCGCGACGGTGCGCGGCGGCGGTGTGTCGTGGGAGATCGGGCGACAACGAGGGCAATCATTGAGTTGACTGCTGCATCCGTGCGGTCGATAGACGCGACGTGCGTCGCGCGTACTCGACTACAGCAGTCATGACTCGGAAATCTCACGTCGTTTCGCAAGCCCATCCAGGAGCAGAGCAAGTCCGAACCGATAGGCGCCCTCAGGATCGTTGGCTTTTCCGGTGGTGTCACCCAGCGCTCTTGATACTCGGACTGCCGTCGGAAACTCTTGCCCATATCCGATGAATGCCGAGAGCGCCGGTTCGACCTGCTGCCACCATTGGGTGTCGTCTTGGCCGCTTTGATCTCGGCTGCGACGATTCGCCAGCGTAGCGCGCGCAACGCCGTTCACGAACGCGATGAGCGCCGTCAGCGTGTGCTCCATTTCGACATCAGACAGGCCGATGCCATCCAACGCCCGGAGTTCTGCCTCGTACTTGGCCGACATGCCTGGTCCAGGCACTGGGCGCTTGGGGGAAAGGTCGGTGATCCAGGGGTGACGCATGCAAATCGTCCAGTTCGCCTGCGCAATGGCTTCGATACGTGCCCGCCAATCCTGAATATCAGGAATTTCCATCTGCGCATGGGTTTCGGCGGCCACCTGAATGTGTTGCCCAATGGTGAACTGCGGCCGGACGGCGTAATGCTGCTCTCCCGCAGTCCAGCCACATGAATGGAGGCGACCTGGAACGGGCGCGCTGTTCAGTGTGGCAACGATCCGATTGCCGGTGTCTGCCCGTTGGGAACGTTGGTCAAATCGTCCCCAAGCGGACATCCTGACACATGAGATCGTCCAGCGTGCCGCGCGCCAACAAACCTCCACGCCCAGTGGCTACGTGACCAGTGCCCGCAGCCGCGCCAAGCCTGGCCCGATGCGTGCCGCGTCGATGGCGCCGAATCCGAACAGCAGACCGCGCGGCAGCGTCGCGCCTGTTCCGTAGTCGGCGATCGACGACACGCCGATGCCCGCACGACGCGCCCTTTCGACCAGCCGCTCGACATCGACTCCCGACTGCGCGCGTGCCGCCAAGTGCAGGCCCGCCGTGCTCGTCAACGGCATCAACCACGACGCGAAGTCCAATTCCAGGCGCTGCAGCAGCACCTCCCGGCGCTGCGCATACAGCGCACTCATCTTGCGCACATGGCGCGCCAGGTGGCCCTCGTCGATGAACGCCGCCAGTGTCTCCTGCGCCAGCAGGTTGCAGTGCGAGTCGGCACGTTCTTTGGCCACCACCAGTGGCAGCATGGCCCACGGCGGTGCGACGACGAAGCCCAGGCGCAGGGCCGGGAAAAGGCTCTTCGAAAACGTGCCGACGAAAAACACCGAGCCGGTGCGATCCCGAGTCTGCAATGCGTCGAGGACCCGGCCGTCGTAGAGAAATTCGCCGTCGTAGTCATCCTCGACAATCACCGCGCCCTGCCGCGCGGCAAACTCCAGCAATGCGACGCGCCGGTGCGGCGACAGCACGCAGCCGAGAGGAAACTGGTGCGAAGGCGTCACGCAGACCACGCGCGCACTGCGCGGCAGCTTCTCGACCACCAGGCCTTCGTCGTCGACGGGCACTGCCGCGATCCGCGCTCCTGCCGCTTCGAACGCGATGCGAGCCGGCGGGTAACCGGGATGCTCCACCGCGACGACTGACTTGCCGGGCGTGACCAGCACGCGCGCCAGCAGATCGAACGCCTGTCGCGCGCCCGCGGTGACCAGCACGTCGTCGGCGCCGCATGCCACCGCGCGCGTGAGCGAGACATGCGCCGAGATAGCTGCGCGCAGCGCTGGCTGTCCGCGCGGCGGTCCGTAGCCCGCGTCGCGCTTGCTGAGCGAGCGAAGGCTGCGTGCCGACAGGCGGCGCCAGACGTCGAAGTGGATCGAGGCCTTCTCCGGCACGCCGAGCCTGAAGTCGTAGGTGAGCCCTTTGGCCTGCTCGCGATCCAGACCGCCCACGAGATCGCGATACAGCGGCGCCAGGCGCTGCTCCGAGGCTGGTGTCTCGGCGGCGCTGCGCGGCGCCGTCAGCGCGCGGCGTGCGGCCGCCAGGGCGGCCACGCGATGCCCCGAGCCGCGCACGGCCTCGATGTAGCCCTCGCCGAGCAGCAGGTCATAGACGGCGATGACGGTGTTGCGACCGACGCCGAGCGACGCTGCAAGGGTTCGCGTGGCCGGCAGGCGCAGGCCCGGGGCCAGCCGGCCGCCGATGATTGCGGCCTTGAGTTGGCGATGCAGTTCGCGCACCCGCGTGCGCGACCCCGGCGCTGGCAGGCGCAGTTCGACCGGAAGGAGCGGTTCCCCATTTTTCATGAATAGTGGATCTTTTGAGGGTCCAGAGTTCAGCCTATTCTAGTAAGCAGCAAGACTGGAGTTCCTTTATGAACCAGACCAAGCAATTCGTCTCGACCCATGCCCCGCTGAGCGCGGACGGTCCGTGGATTCCCGAAGGTCCGGGCAAGTGGTCGCGTCCGCTGCGCTTCCTGTCTGCCAATCGCGGGTGGGTCGAACTGATGCGCCTGAGCCCCGGAGTGAAGCTAGGCGTGCATCGCCACACCGGCGAGGTGCACGCCTACAACCTCGAAGGCCAGCGGCGCCTCTGCACCGGTGAAGTGGTTGTGCCCGGCGACTACGTGCACGAGTCGGCCGGCAACGTCGATTGGTGGGAGGCCGTCGGCGACCAACCGCTCGTCGTGCTCGTGACAGTGATGGGCGCGGTCGAGTATCTAGGTCCGCATGGTGCGGTCGAGCGCCGCATCACCACCGCCGACCGCATAGCGGACTATAGGCGCTGGTGCGAGGAGACCGGTGCGCAACCGCGCGAGCTGGTCGAGTCATGAGCACCACGCTTGGAGGCCAACGTTTACAGTAGGAGAACTAGGGAAACACTGATTTATTCGGTCAAACCCCATTGCTCATATCCGTCATTGCTACGATAATTAGAGCATGAAGCAGACCAGCTTTGCGAGCCTGGAGTATGCAGGCAAGAAGCGCGTGACGCGCCGCGAGAA
>JAFEBY010000112.1 GCA_018242465.1 Pseudomonadota bacterium
CCCAGATCGAAGCGCTCGATGGCGAATACGTCTTCGAAACCTATTTCTCGCAGTCCTGCCAGAACTGCCCGGACGTGGTGCAATCGTTGAACACGATGGCCGCGCTGAATCCGCGCATCCGCCACGTCGCCATCGACGGCGCCTCGTTCCAGAAGGAAGTGGAGGAACGCGAAATCCTCACCGTGCCGCAGGTCTTCCTCAATGGCCAGCCCTTCGTGCAGGGCCGCCTCACGGTGCCGGAATTCCTTGCCAAGCTCGACAGCGGCGCCGCCGCACGCGCGGCCGAAGCCCTGAAGAATGTCGAACCCTTCGACGTGCTCGTGGTCGGCGGTGGACCGGCCGGTGCCGCTGCCGCGATCTACGCCGCGCGCAAGGGTATCCGCACCGGTATCGTTGCCGAGCGTTTCGGCGGCCAGGTGCAGGACACCATGGCGATCGAGAATTTCATTTCGGTCGAATACACCGAAGGCCCGAAGCTGAGTGCCGCACTCGAAGCACACGTGCGCAGCTACGGTGTGGAAATGATCCCGCTGCAGCGCGCGGAAGCACTGATCCCGGCAAGCGAACCCGGTGGACTGGTCGGCGTGCGCCTGGCCAGCGGCCCGGTCCTGCAGTCGAAATCCGTGATCCTTGCGCCCGGCGCGCGCTGGCGCCAGACCGGTGTGCCCGGCGAAAGCGAACACCGCAACAAGGGCGTGACCTATTGCCCGCACTGCGACGGCCCGCTGTTCAAGGGCAAGAAGGTCGCGGTGATTGGTGGCGGCAATTCCGGCGTCGAAGCGGCGATCGACCTTGCCGGCATTGTCGACCATGTGACCGTGCTCGAATTCGACAGCAAGCTGCGCGCGGACGAAGTATTGCAGCGCAAGTTGCGCAGCCTGCCCAACTGCACCGTACACGTGAACGCACAGACCACCGGCATGCACGGCGACGGCAGCAAATTGAATGCGTTGAGCTATACCGATCGCAGCAGCGGCGAAACCCGCCAGCTCGACCTCTCCGGCGTGTTCGTACAGATCGGCCTGCTGCCCAACAGCGAGTGGCTGAAGGGCTCGATCGAGCTGACGAACCGCGGCGAGATCGTCATCAACGACCGTGGCGAAACCTCGCTGCCCGGCGTGTTCGCAGCCGGCGATGCCACCACGGTGCCATACAAGCAGATCGTGATTGCGATGGGCGCGGGCTCGACCGCCGCACTCTCCGCCTTCGACTACCTGATCCGCACCAGCGCGCCGGCGGAAGCCGAGGCCAAGGCCGCCTGATCCCATGCCATGAATCTGCGCGACCTCCACTATCTGGTGGCATTGTCGGAACTCCGGCATTTCGGCCGTGCCGCGCAGGCCTGCCACGTGAGCCAGCCGACGCTGTCGATGCAGATCAAGAAACTCGAGGAAGAGTTCGGCGTACCACTGGTCGAGCGCGCACCACGACGGGTGATGCTGACGCCGGTCGGGCGCGAGATCGTCGATCGCGCCAAGCACGTCATCCACGACGTCGAACAGATGAAAGAGCTGGCACGCCGCAGCCGCGACCCCGAGGCGGGCAGCCTGCGCCTCGGCGCGTTTCCGACGCTCGGCCCCTATCTGTTGCCGCAGGTGTTGCCGGCGCTGCGCAATCGATTCCCGAAAATGGAATTGCTGTTGAGCGAGGAAAAGAGCGACGTTCTGATCTCCGACCTGCGCGAAGGCAAGCTCGATGCCGCCTTCCTCGCGCTGCCACTCAGCGATGATCGCCTGCACGCCGAACCACTGTTCGAGGAACCATTCCTGCTCGCAGTGCCGAGCGGACATCACCTCGCGAACGCGAAGCACCTGCGCATCGGCGACCTGGTCGACGAACAACTCCTGCTGCTCGACGATGGCCACTGCCTGCGCGAACAGGCGCTCGATGTCTGCGAGCTCGCGGGTGCGCACGAGAAACCCGGCTTCCGCGCCACCAGCCTGGAAACGCTGCGGCAAATGGTTGCGCTCGGCAATGGCGTGACCTTGTTGCCGGACCTGTCGGTGCGCCCGCCGCACGTGCAACCGGACGGGCTGGAGCTGGTGCGCTTCGAAGCGCCTGCGCCGCACCGGCGGATCGCGCTGGCCTGGCGCAACAGTTCGCCGCTCGATGGCCTGCTGCGCAACGTCGCGACGACCGTGCGCACTGCAGTCGCCGAATGATGATGGCCTGGCGCGTCGCGCTGTGGTCGCTGGGCGCATGCGTGCTGACACTCGCCGTGTGGATCGGCATCGTGCAATGGCAGGACGTGCACACGGGACGCGAACAGCAGACGAAGGCCATGTTGCCGGCGACGCCATGGTTCCAGGCGTCACCCTACTCGCCACCAGCGCGACCGCAACAAATCGTCGCCAATCCCGCCTGCCCAGAACCGCAAGCCACGGGTGACGGCGAAGCCCCCTTGCAGACGCAGGTGACGGATGGCATTTCGACATTCAATGTCGCGCATGGCCATCTCGATGCACTGGCCGGTTTCAGCGTCGATGCCCGCGTTCTGTCGCGCCACGACTACAGCGGTGATCGCCCCGCGCTGTTTTCTCCGATCGATCTCGCGCTCGGCTGGGGACCGATGACCGATACCGCGACGATTGCGCAACTCAACGTGCGTCAGTCGAATCGCTGGTATCACTACGGCTGGGTCGGCAATCCGCCGCTCGATCCCGGGGCGATCATCCGCAACAGCGCCAACATGCACATGATTCCGTCCGATGCCGCGATCGGGGAAGCATTGGCTGCCGTGCAGCGCGACGACCGCGTGCGCATCGATGGGTGGCTCGTGGAAGCGCACGATCGCGACGGCTGGAATTGGCGCAGTTCGATGACGCGAGACGATACCGGCGCTGGTGCCTGCGAAGTCGTCTACGTTTGCCGGGTGACGCGATTCTGAGTGGATGCTACTGACCGGTCGCCGGCGCCTCAGGCTCGGCATCCGGCGGCAACCGCGACTTCGATTTCGTCTTCAGTCCGGCGATGAAAATGCCGACCAAGCTGACCGCCAGGCCCAGCCATTGCCGCGATGTCGGCGTATGCGTGAACACCAGGATATCGAGCAGGTAGGCCACGATCGGCTGCAGCAACAACAGCAGGCCGACCATGCCAGCGCCAAGCGTCTGCATTGCGCGCGAGATCAGGATCCAGCCGAGGCAATGGCCGAACACCGCGAGGACCACCAGCGCGACTGCAGTCTGCGCATCGGGAATCGCGAAGGAATCGCCTTCGATCCATGCGGCGATGCCGAGCAGGAGCGCACACCCTGCCGATGCGAAGCACAGCACCTGCTCCACCGGCACATGCGCGTGGACCTTGGCGACTTCCTCCTGCGCACGCTTGATGCCGACGTTGTAGAACGCATAGGTGACGCCAGTCGCCAGGCCGAGCCAGACGCCCCAGTGATAGCTTGCAGGCAACGTCGCCCAATCGCCGCCAAGCAACAACCACAGCCCGAAGAAAGCGCAAAGCAAGCCCAGATAGAAGCGGCCACCCAGGCGTTCGCCAAACACCACCACGCCGGCGACGGCCATGAAGAACACTTGGGTATTGGCCAGAAGCGTCGACAGGCCCGGCCCGACGATCAGGATGCTCCGGTGCCACATCCACAGGTCACCGGCAAATGCGATCGCGGGTATTACCGTCCAAATCCACGCCGAACGCGGCATGCGTTTCCAGCCATGGCGGAACTGCACCAGCAGTCCGAGCACGATCGCCGCAAGAAACATGCGCCAGAACGCGGAGACTGTCGGCGAGGTGTGCGACAGCCGCACCATCATGCCGTTGGTGCCGATGATCGCCGCACCGACCAGCATTTGGGTCAGTGCTGCACGCGAAGCATGCTGCGTCATCGCGGGGTCACTCAGGCGCCGGTACCCACCGGGCACGACACCCCGGTGCCACCGAGTCCGCAATATCCATTGGGATTCTTGGCGAGATATTGCTGGTGTTCGTTCTCGGCGTAGTAGAACTCGGGCGCGGGGAACACGATCTCGGTCGTGATCTGCCCGAGTCCCGCCGCCGCCAATCGTTTCTGGTAATCGTCGCGGCTGGCCAGCGCCAGCGTGTGCTGCTCCGGCGTGGTGCACTGGATCACCGAACGATATTGCGTACCGACATCGCCACCCTGGCGCATGCCCTGGGTGGGATCGTGGTTCTCCCAGAATGCCTGCAGCAACGCGCCATAGCCGATGATCTTCGGATCGAAGATCACCCGCACGATTTCGGCGTGGCCAGTTTCGCCGCTGCAGACTTCACGATAGCTCGGGTTCGGCGTATAGCCGCCGGCATAACCGGGCGCCGTGCTGACGACGCCGGGCATCGACCAGAACATCCGTTCGGCGCCCCAGAAGCAGCCCATGCCAAACCGGGCATCGCCGTAACCGGCGAATGCATCGCGCAAGGGACCGCCAATCACGAAATGCACATTGTCGATCGCCATCGGCGTGCCACGGCCCGGAAGTGCGCGCTCGGGCGCGATCATGCGGTCCTTCCATGGTCCCGTCTGGCCCGTTCCGCTCATATCCGATGCTCCAGTGACCTAGGGCCACAGTTTACCAGCGACTATTCGGAGGCCGGATCAAATGCCGCGGCATCGAGGTCGTAACGCACTTGGTTGCGGCCACGGCGCTTGGCATCGTACAGCGCCTGGTCGGCGCGATCGAGCAGGTACGCAGATGCGGCTTCGTCGCGACGACGCATCGCGATGCCGACGCTGATGGTGACCGGAATCGGTTGGCCTTCCCACACGATCTCGAGCATTTCCACCGCCGCGCGGATGCGTTCGCCCAATTGCTGGGCCACCGCCAACGGTGCGCCGGGCGACACCACCACGAACTCCTCGCCACCATACCGTCCGAGCAGATCGCCCGAGCGCAAACTGGAGCGCAGCAGGTGGGCAACGGAGCGTAGGCATTCGTCACCGGCGGCATGACCGAACTCGTCGTTGATGCGCTTGAAGTGGTCAATGTCGAGGAACAGCACCGCAAGCGGCGATCGCGTGCGCGCGGCCTGGGCAAGCGCTGCGGCGAGATCGATATCGAGCGAGTTGCGGTTGAGGACACCGGTCAGCGCGTCGATACGCGCCGTCACGATGAGCGCACGCGCCTCGCGCTGCTGCTCAAGTGCTTCGCGAGCCGCACTGGTCATGCTCGCCAGCGCTGCAAGATCAGACACACTCAATACCGGGGCGTCGGCATTGCGTTCGATCACCAGCACCGAATGACTGCCCTTCAGGACTTGCGCCGGTACCAGTACCGAACGCAATCCGCGCCCGACCACTGGCGTGTGGTTCTCGACCGGCGCCACCCCTGTCGCTACCGATTCCACCCAATTGCGACGTGGTGTCAGCCAGCCCCGCAATTCATCGAGCATGGTCGCCGGAAGCGCATATGCCTGCGGCGCGCGGCGCCCGGGGAATTGCACCAATCCGGCGCCTTCCAGCCCGAAACTGGCAGTCGCGGCTAACAGCAAGCGATTGATCGCAGCGTATTCCAGTTCCGGATCGGCGATGTCACCCAGCGAATGGGCGAGCTCGCGTTCGAGTTCCCGCACCGCGGTTTGCGCATCCATTTGCCGACGCAGCTGTTGTTGGTGGTAGCGTGCGCGCGCCAGTTCAATTCGGTAACTCTCGATACGCCGCACCAGGCTGATGGCCGCCACCGTGCACAACATGGCACCAGTGATCTGCAACAGGCAACCGGCCCACCACCAATGCGTAACCACGCCGGTTTCGTAGCCGAGATGGGCAATACTTGCGAAGAACGACAACAGCACCGCGGCGATCACCGCGACCCTGTGCGGGATTCTATTGCGATAGGCTCGCGCACAGAACGCCAGCCCAATGAGTGCAAGCGCGAACCACGTGCACTTGCCCAGCATCCATGCCGTCATCGGTGGCAGCGGCGCGAACAACAGCGCGGCAGACACGATGACCGCGGCGACCACGACCACCATGGACAACTGCCGCCACTGGCTGCCGCGTACCTCGCCGGGCAATGCCCCGTGCTCCTGGATCAGCACGATGCCAGCAGCGATACCGAGGATCATCAGCACAGACGTGCCGTGATTGCCGAACGTGCCGAACCAATCGATTCCGGGAATCTGGTACAGGTGTCCGTTCACCGACATCAGCACCAGCATGCGCAACAGCGCGAACCACGAGAACGCCAGCATGCTGCGCTGCCCGGTGGCGATGTAGAGCGCGATCATCACCAGCGCCAGCACCAAATAGACGGCGTAGCTCATCACCGCGGTGCCGGTGACCCGGCGATCGTCGCGCCCGGCCAGCAGGTGGGGCTCCAGTCGTGCCATCAGTGACGTTGGTGTGGTCGACTGCGCGCGGATACGCAGGTGCAGATCGCCCCGTGGCGGCACCATGACATTGAACTGGTAGGACGAGGTCAGGCCCGGCAGGCGGTCGCGATTCACTTCATAGAAGCCATCCCGCACCACCTGGCCGGTCGCCGCGTCCTCGACTTCGATGAAGTCGAGCGTGGTGCGTTCGAAGCGCAGGGCGACGATGCCCTGTTGGCGCATGGCATCCGGCACCCTGCCAACGACATCGAAACTCACCTGTTTCCCGTCGCCGGGAATACGCGCAACCAGGCCGTCGCCATCGGGGCCGCTCACGCCCTGCTGGGCAACAGTGCCGCCTTCGGTGTGCCAGGCCAGCGGGAACGAGACCGCCGGAGGCATGAAAATCCTTCCGAGCAAGGCAAGGCAGACCGCCCCCAGCAAGGCCACAAGGATGGCCAACTGCACGCGATCGGACCAGCGCTCAAATCGGGGGAAGAATGGGCCGGACATGAAGCGCATACGCTACTGCGCATCGCGGCTCGCGGCTACCTGCCAAAACCTGTTTATTGTGACCGATGACGCAAGTCGATTCCGCAGACCCGGTACACTGCGCACACCGTTCCAGTTCCAATCCCGCATGTCCGAGCTCCCGACCACGCCGGCACCCGTCGAGCGTACCGATTTCATCCGCAATATCGTCCGCGACGACCTGGCCGCCGGCCGCCACCCCGCGGTCAAGACCCGCTTCCCGCCGGAGCCCAACGGCTACCTGCACCTCGGCCACGTCCGCGCCATCCATGCCAACTTCGGCATTGCCGGCGAATTCCACGGCGCCTGCAACCTGCGTTTCGACGACACCAATCCGGCCAAGGAAGATCCCGAATACGTGCAGGCGATTCAGGACGACGTCACCTGGCTCGGTTATCACTGGCACGACCTTCGCCACGCATCCGATTATTTCGAAGTGCTGTACCTCGGCGCCGAACAGCTGGTCCGTGATGGCAAGGCTTTCGTCTGCGACCTCAGCGCCGAGGAAGTGCGCGCCACCCGCGGCACCCTGACCGAGGCCGGCACCAACTCGCCCTATCGCGATCGCAGCGTCGAGGAAAACCTCGACCTGTTCCGGCGCATGCGTGCCGGCGAGTTCGCCGACGGCACCCGCACGTTGCGCGCGAAGATCGACATGGCGTCGCCCAACATGAACCTGCGCGACCCGGCGATCTATCGCATCAAGCACGTCGAGCACCAGAACACTGGCGATGCGTGGCCGATCTACCCGATGTATGACTATGCGCACGCGCTGTCCGACGCCATCGAGGGCATCACCCATTCGCTGTGCTCGCTCGAGTTCGAGGACCATCGCCCGCTGTATGACTGGGCGGTCGACAACGTCGGACTGACCCGTCATCCCGATCTGCTGAAGCCGCTCACCGACACGGGCCTGCCCAACGAAGCCGGCAAGCCGCGCCAGATCGAGTTCTCGCGGCTCAATCTCGACTACACGGTGATGAGCAAGCGCAAGCTGATGGCGCTGGTGCAGGAAGGCCTGGTCTCGGGTTGGGACGATCCGCGCATGCCGACGCTGCAGGGCATCCGTCGCCGCGGTTACACGCCGGAAGCGCTCAAGCTGTTCGTGTCGCGCCTCGGCCTGTCGAAGCAGAACTCGACGATCGACTACACCGTGCTCGAGAACACCTTGCGCGAGGATCTCGATACCCGCGCGCAGCGTCGGATGGCGGTGCTCGATCCGCTGAAGCTGGTGATCAACAACCTGCCAGCCGACCACCGCGAAACCCTGCGCTTCCACAATCATCCCAAGGATGAAAGCGCGGGCGAGCGCGATGTCGCCTTCTCCAACACACTGTGGATCGAGCGCGAGGATTTCGCCGAAGTGCCGCCGAAGGGCTGGAAGCGCCTGGTACCCGGCGGCGAAGTGCGCCTGCGCGGCGCCGGCATCTTCCGCTGCGACGACATCGTGAAGAACGACGCTGGCGAGATCGTCGAGCTGCAAGGCTGGCTCGATCCCGAATCGCGCCCGGGCATGGAAGGTGCCAACCGCAAGGTCAAGGGCACCATCCACTGGGTGGATGCCACGACCTCGGTGGCGACCGAATTCCGCCTCTACGATCGTCTTTTCACTGCGGCGGATCCCGACGACGACAGCGACGGCAAGGGTTATCGCGATCATCTGAATCCGGAATCGCAGCGCAACGTGCATGGCTACATCGAGGCTGATGCCGCCAACGCCGCGCCGGAAACCCGCTTCCAGTTCGAGCGCGTCGGCTATTTCGTTGCTGATCGCCGCGACCATGCATCGGCGAAGCCGGTATTCAATCGCGCCGTGACCCTGCGCGATACCTGGATGCAGAAGGAAGGCTGAAAACGTGCTCACGATCCTGCTGCGCTCGTCCTGCGGCCCACGTTCCGCCACGAACCGCAGGCCTTTGCTCGTGACGGATCGAGAACACGTTTTGGAGAAGTGCGAATGATTCCCCTGCAACTCCACCTGACCCTGCCGATCTGGGCACACGAATTCCCGCTTGCCGATCGCTACGAGAGCGACGATGACAAGGTCGCGCTGGCGATCGCGCTATCGAAGCGCAACGTCGAAGCCGGAAGCGGCGGACCGTTCGGTGCAGCAGTCTTTTCGCCGGATCACAAGGTTGTCGCGATCGGCGTCAATCGCGTGGTGCCGCAATCCTGTTCGGTGGCACATGGCGAGATGATGGCCTTCATGTTGGCGCAGCAGCGCCTGCAGCGACCGCGCCTCAATCGCAACGACGACGGCAGCGTATGGGCGCCGGTGACGCTGGCGACGTCCGCGCAACCGTGCTGCCAGTGCTATGGCGCCAGCGTGTGGGCCGGCATCGACCGCCTGTTGATCGGCGCGCGTGCCGAAGACGTGATGGCATTGACCGAATTCGACGAAGGCCCATTGCCCACCGACTGGATCGGTGAACTGCAGCGTCGCGACATCGAAGTGGTACGCGACCTGCAACGCGATGCCGCCTGCGCCGTGTTGCGCGCGTTCGGCGAAAGCGGGACGCATTACTGATGGAAGTTCGCTCCGGCCTGCTGTGCTGGTGCCGGGCGGGATTCGAACCGGAACTGGCCGCGGAACTCGGCGATCGCGCCGCGCTGCTCGGCCATCCCGGCTATGCCCAGACCAATCGCGACAGCGGCTATGTGGTGTTCCATTGCGAAGATGGCGCGGCATTGGATGAAGCATTGCCGTGGCGTGAACTGGTGTTCGCGCGCCAGAAGCTGCGACTGATCGCCGAACTCGACGATCTCGATCCCGCCGATCGCATTTCGCCACTGCTTTCCGCATTGCGTGAATCAGGCGAAGGGCCCTTCTGCGATACCTGGGTCGAGCATTCCGATTCCGACGAGGGCCGCCCGCTGTCGGGACTGGCGCGCAGTTTCGGCAACGCACTGCGTCCGGCGCTGAAGCGCGAAGGCCTGCTTGATCCGAAAGCACCCCGGCGATTGCACGTCGCCTTCATCGACGGTCGCCACGCCTTCCTCGCCAGCGCCGACCGCGACGACAGTGCGCCGTGGCCACTCGGCATCCCGCGCCTGCGCATGCACGCCGACGCACCTTCGCGTTCCGCGCTCAAGCTCGACGAAGCGTTGGGCGTGCTCATCACTCCGCAAGAACGCGAGGCATGGCTGCAACCCGGCATGCGCGCTGCCGATCTCGGTGCCGCACCCGGTGGCTGGACCTGGGTGCTGTTGCGACAGGGCGTGGGCGTCATCGCGATCGACAACGGCCCGCTGCGCCCACACCTGTTCGAAATCGGGCAAGTCACCCACCTGCGCGAGGATGGATTCTCCTGGCATCCGCAGGAACGGCTCGACTGGATGGTCTGCGACATGGTGGAACAACCGATTCGCGTGGCTGAACGCATGGCGACCTGGCTGCGCGAAGGCTGGTGCCGTCGCATGATCTTCAATCTGAAATTGCCGATGAAGAAACGCTGGGTGGAAACGCAACGCTGCCTCGACCTGTTCCGGGCACAGTGCGGTGGCGACGTCGAGCTGCGTGCGCGCCAGCTGTATCACGATCGTGAAGAAATCACGGTATTCGCAACGCTGCGAAACGCACGTTGACACGCCGTCGCATTCATTTCGCGCAAATCACGCATTCACTTTTTTGCTGTCCGCTTTCGCAATGAATTGCGTTGCACGAATGTCGATGCCGTCGCTTCTTGCCTGAAAGCGATTAGCCTGAACATCGATTCATGGATTTAGCGCAGCGTTAACTTGCGCAATCACGCATCGGAATTACGGTCTGGCCTCCCCCGACACGTTGTAGAGGTTCCCGCATGAATCGTACTTCCCTGTTCGTCGCAACCGCTGCCCTGCTCGCTTCCTCCGGTCTGGCGACTGCGCAGACTGCACCGCAGACCGCACCGCAATCGGCCCCGCAACAGCAGGCCCCTGCATCATCTCCGGCCACGACGCAGTCACCGGCGCCGGCAGCCAACGACAGCATGTCGACCCCGGCACAAACTGCGCCCGCGATGCCCACAGCGGATCCGATGACCGCCGCGCCAACCGATCCGGCCAGCACCGGCAACACGGACACCAAGAAGAAAAAGAAGCACGGCAAGAAGGACAAGGACGCGACACCGGCGCCGTCCACCACTCCGTAATCCGGCCCACGACGCCCCGCTCCGGCGGGGCGTCGTCATTCGCCGCGGTCAAATCCCGGCAGCGTGGCGCCATAACGCGTGGCGCAACATCGGCACGCGATTGGCAATCCCCAATGCCCGGCCACGCAGCAACGTGGAGACGGGCAAGTCGTTCGAATAAGTACGATTGATCGCCTCGAACGCCAACGTCGACACCGTGTTGTCGCTGCGGCGCTCACGCGCCCAGCGCTGCAAGCGCGCCCCGGCATCGAAGTCGCGACCTTTCGCCTTGGCATCGCCCACGCTGCGCAACCACGCCGAGACATCGCGCAGGCCAAGATTGACGCCCTGCCCGGCCAGCGGATGGACCACATGCGCGGCATCGCCCATCAACAGCACGCGGCCTGCACGTTGCGCGCGCGCCAGCTTGCGACGTAGCGGAAAAGCCGCACGCGCCGAATCGAGCTCCAATGCGCCGAGGCAGGCATCCGAAGCGCGGGTGAGTTCGTGGTTGAATGCCGACACATCGCCCCCCTGCAGCCGCCGTGCGTCTTCTGTTGGCAGCGACCACACGATCGAACTGCGACCCTGCGTGCACGGCAACAGGGCGAGCGGACCACCAGACAGGAATCGCTGGAATGCGGTCCCGACATGCGGCTGTTCGCTACGCACATAGGCCACCAGTCCAAGTTGGCCGTAGTCGCGATCATGGGTGGCGATGCCGGCAAATTCGCGCAGGGCCGACTGGCCGCCGTCGGCGGCAATCCCGATGCGGGCATCAAGCGTGCCGCCATCATCCAGCGTGATGCGGACGCCAGCGCCATCCTGCTCGAGGCCCGTCACGCGTGCCGGGCAACGTACGGCGACACCGCGCCGTTCAAGCTGTCTCCACAGGCGATCGACCAGCAATCCATGCTCGACGATCCAGCCCAGCTGCGGCCGCGCCAATTCATCGGCGTCGAATTCCAGCCCATCGCCTCCTGCGGCGTCCCACACCCGCATGCGTCGATACGGCTGCGCGCGCTGGCGTTGCACATCGCCCCAGACATTCAAGGCATCCAGCAGCACCGCATTGTCGGGTGCAAAGGCGTAGACGCGCAGATCCGGATGCGCTGGAGACCACGCCTGCGGTTCCGCGGCTTCCACCAGCGCAACGTCGAGCCCGGCGTCGGCCATGCCCAACGCACAGGCGATACCGACCACGCCACCACCGACGACCACCGCATCGAAACGGCCGCGGCGGTTCAACGCAGCACCTCGCGGCACAGCGCCGGCACGTCTCCGCGATAGCCCATCGCGCCGCCAACCAGCATCGATTGCACCGCATCCACCTGCGCGATCGTTCCCATGCCCAGCGTGCGCAACGGCCGCAACAATGGCGATGGATTCGTGGTAATGCGCGCCAACCCGTCGGAGAAGGCAATGGTGCGCGAACGGTCTTCCCTGCGGCGTTGTGCGTATCGCTGCAAAACACCATCGGCCCCGGGATCGACCACCGAAGCAGCGATGCATTCGACCAGTGTCAGGGCATCGCGCAAGCCAAGATTGAAGCCCTGTGCCCCAATGGGGTGGATGGACTGGGCGGCATTGCCGATCACCACGCCGCGCCGTGCCGTCAACTGCCTCGCCAGCACGCGCTGTGCCGGATAGCGGCTACGCGGGCCAGCGGAAAGAAAGCGCCCTGCACGCCAGCCGAAGGCGTCCTGGATGCGCGCGCACCACGCCTCATCGTCCAGCGCGGCAACAGCATCGGCTGCATCGGTGGACACCGCATGCACGACGCCGTAATGGCGATCCCCACGCGGCAGCAGCGCGGTCGGGCCGTCATCGGTCAGGCGCTCGTAAGCAATGCCGTCCGGCGCACGATCGCAACGCATGCGCGCCACGAACAGCACCTTGCCGTAATCGTGATGATCCGCCGCAATCCCGATCGCTTCCCGCACCGCACTTTGCATGCCATCGGCGCCAACCAACAGGGATGTGGCCAGCGCGTGTTCGCCCTCGTCATCGGCGATGCGCAGCACGCGCGTATCGCCATCGACAGCGGACTCCATGAACCGTGCAGGGCGATAGCGGGTGAGATGGCGCAATTCATCCAGCCGCGATTCCAGTGCTTCGCCAAAATCACTGGCTACCACCACCTGCCCGAAGGCCTCGCGATCGTAATCACGGGCATCGAGTTCAACCCGGCCGAAGTCGCCACGACGACTGATGTGGATGCGGCGAATCGGGCCCGACGGCGCGCGCAGCAGCCGCCACACGCCGAGATTGGCCAAGGCATTGCAGGTGGCTTCGGCAAAACTGAGGTTGCGCTGGTCGAACACCGCGGGCAGCGCACCGGCGGGCGCGGCCTCCACCATGGCAACGTCGAGGCCGAGTCCGTCGAGGGCGATGGCCAGGCTGGCGCCGACCAACCCGCCACCGATGATGACGATGTCGTGGCGACGCATGGCGGCGGCTGGCGATGTCGGGGCGTGATCAGGCATGACGCGCTATGCTAACGGCTTCCGCACCATCTTCCGTTGAAGCCGCCGATGAACCGCACCGACCAGACTTTCGCCCTCGCCTCCGGCCCGTGGACGCTTGCCGTGATGATCGCCGCCGCGGCGCTGACCCGCCTGCTGCCGCATCCGCCGAATTTCTCGCCGGTCGAAGCCATGGCCCTGTTCGGTGGCGCCTACTTTGCTTCACGTCGCGCTGCGCTGTGGATCCCGCTGGTGGCGATGCTGCTCTCGGACGTGGCACTAGGCGCGATCAATGGCGGCACCTACGCCGATTATGTCGGCCACCTGTCGTTCTGGCTGGTCTACGCCTGCATCGCGCTGACCGCGTTCGCCGGCTTCTCGCTGCGCGGTCGTGTCAGCGGCGCGCGCGTGCTCGGCTGGTCGCTGGCCGGCTCTGCGTTCTTCTTCCTCGTGACCAATTTCGGTGTGTGGGCCAGCGGCACCATGTACCCGAAGAATGGTGCCGGACTGATGGCCTGCTACGCCGCCGGCATCCCGTTCTTCAAGTGGACCGTGCTTGGCACCCTGCTCTATTCGGCCGTGCTGTTCGGTGGCTTCGAACTGCTGCGCCGCCGTGTCCCGGCGCTGCGCGCGCAGACGGTGTGACCGCACACGCCACCCCGTTCCATGGGCAATCGCCTTTCGAAGATCTACACGAAGACCGGTGACGATGGCAGCACCGG
>JAFEBY010000113.1 GCA_018242465.1 Pseudomonadota bacterium
CAGCCATGGGCAGACGCATCGCCATCGACCTCAACCCGACGCGTGAAATCGTGATCGACGGCGCGCTGATCGCCCGGGCTCTCGGGTTGGACAAGGCGACCTTCTTCCGCCTGCTGGCCCTGCGCAAGATCGACCAACTCTGCGAACGCGGCATCGACGAGGATGCCGGCCTGTATCGCGCCAGCTACTACTACGGGCGCAAGCGCGTGCGGGTGGTGGTGGACCGCGAAGGCCGCCAGCAGGGTGAAGTGGAACTCCGCGAACGTGAGCCAGGGCAAGGCTGATCAAGGCTGCGTTGCCAGACCACGATTGCTCGATAGGCATATTCAAATTCGGATTGACCTGGCTGCTTCCGGATTTGGCATAGTCACGACCTATCCCGACTTCCTGCCGCCATGTCCCGCCTGCTTGTATTCCAGCACGTCGCCGCTGAACCCCTGGGGACGCTGGATCCCCTGATCCGACGCCGCGGCCACCGCATCCGCTTCAAGAACTTCGAGCGTCACCCGGATGCCCAGCTCAATACCGAGCGCTATCACGGGCTGGTGGTATTGGGTGGCCCGATGAATGTCGATGAGCATCCACAGCGCACGCATCTGCGCAATGAAATGCTGGCGATCGAAGCGATGCTGAAGCAGGGAAAGCCGGTGCTGGGCATCTGCCTGGGCGCGCAACTGCTGGCGCATGTGCTGGGCGCGGCGGTGCCGCGCAATCCGGTCAAGGAGATTGGCTGGTACCCGCTGCACAAGACCGCCTCTGGCAGCCAGGACCCGGTGCTGGCACCGCTGGACGAGACCACCCCGGTGTTCCAGTGGCATGGCTGTCGTTTCGACATCCCGCAGGGTGCGGTGCATCTGGCGCGCAGCAGCGACTGCGAGCAACAAGCGTTCCGCTACGGTGACAATGCCTACGGCTTCCAGTTCCACCTGGAAATGGACGAACGCCTGATCGAACGCTGGCTGGCCAACCCAGCCTATCGCGAAGAGCTGCAAGCAGCCGGCCTGCCGCACGATGGCCATGCCGACCGCGAGCAGGCCATCCGCGCCCATACCCGCCAGCACATCACCACGATGCAGGCGCAAGCCGATGCCGTGTTCAACAACTTCCTCGACCTGGTCGGTCGGCCGCAGCGCCGCCACACCCTGCCCTCGCGCGAGTGGGTGTGAACCAGTGCGGCTGGCCTGATCGAGCAGACTCGACGACTCAAAAAAAGGCCCGGCTCTGCAGGCGTTGCGCCTGTCGGGAGTCGGGCCTTGTCTACCGGAGCGATTCTTCGCGTCGCCTTGCACGGCGCGCAGTTTTTCTTCGGCCCACGCAGACTAGCGCAGTGAATGTTAGAAAACGGCTAAGTCGGCCGCATTCAGCATTGCCGTTTGTCGGCTGTGCGCATTCAGTCTCCCCTCTCCTGTCTCCCATCTCCCGTTGTCGCCCATGGCCACCAACCACGCCCAGTCAGTGCATAGCGATCCGCCGCCTGCTCGAAACGGTTGCGTTCGCTGACCGCGCCGCCCGACAGCAGGTACAGCGGCAGGAACAGCAGGCCAAGCACCATGTACTGGTAGACATGGGCGCGCTCGTGATCGGCAAGGACGATTGTCGGTTCAACCACCAGCCCAGCGCGGCAGGCGTAGGTACGGCAGGGACAGGCTAGATCGGGGCCGGTGTGCAGGATGACGTTGCCCAGCGTGATCGCCCCGCCCGGCCCCCACGGGAAGCGCTGGAACACCAGTGCCAGATCGCCTGTGCGAAGTGCAGGCCGTGCACCGAACGCCATCGCGATGAGCCCCGTCACCAGCCCCGACAGCGTCATCGGCAACGCCCACAGCAGGCCCAGCGTCAGCAGCAGGCCGCGCAACAGGGGTTGCCGTGGCAGGCGATCCCAAGCCACCGACGCCTCCAGTCAGGATCAGCTGCGCTTGCGCAGCCAATCGTGGATGGTCTGCGGCACTTCGCGCTGGGCGCGGCTGGAGACGTAGATGCCGATATGGCCGCCCTTGAACGCCAGTTCGGTGTAGTCATCGCTGCCGACCAGGTCACGCAGCGCACGCGAGGCATCGGGTGGCACCAGGTGGTCCTGCTCGGCGTATATGTTGAGCACCGGCATGTCGATCTCGCCCAGATGGACGTCCTTGCTGCCGATCCGTGGCGGGGTTTCGCCCATGAAGCGGTTCTGCTGGAAGAACTGCTTGCTGAATTCGCGGAATGCCTCGCCGGCCTGGTCGGGTGAATCGAAGATCCACTTCTCCATCCGCAGGAAATCCTCCATCGCCTTCCTGTCGTCGAGGATGTCCGCCATGCCGACGTATTTCTGCGCGAACAAGCGCCACGGCTTGAGCATGAGGTAGGTGAAATTCATCATGTCGGCAGGCACGTTGCCAAGCGTATCCACCAGCAGGTCGACGTCGATCTCGCGGTTCCAGTTCGACAGCATGTTGTCCGGGGTGTGAAAATCCACCGGCGTCACCATCGTGATCAGGTTCCGGACCTTGTCCGGGTGCAGGGCCGCATAGCACAGCGAGAACGCGCCGCCCTGGCAGATGCCGAGCAGGTTGATCGACGGCAATCCATGCGCCTTGCGCAGATGGTCCACCGCGCCACCGATGAAGCGCTCGATGTAGTCCTCCAGCGTCAGGTAGCGATCGGAACGGTCCGGGTAGCCCCAGTCGATGACATAGACGTCTTCGCCGCGTTCCAACAGGCCTCTGACCAGTGACTTGTCTTCCTGCAGATCGACCATGTAAGGCCGATTGACCAGTGCATAGCTGATCAGGAGTGGCACCTTCGCGGTCGGCGCACGCCCGCCCTTGAAGCGATACAGCACGGTCTTGCCATC
>JAFEBY010000114.1 GCA_018242465.1 Pseudomonadota bacterium
CTCAAGGCGCGCATCGAGCACCTCGACTGGATGAGCGATGAAACCAAGGCCAAGGCCATCGCCAAGTGGTCGACGTTCCTGCCCAAGATCGGTTACCCGGACCACTGGCGCAGCTGGGACGGCCTGAAGGTCACACCCGATGACTTCTTCGACAACATGCGTGCCGCCCGCGCCTTCAACCAGCGCTGGGATCTCGACCACATCGGCGAGAAGACCGATCGCCTCGAGTGGGGGATGACCCCGCAGACCGTCAACGCCTATTACAACCCGACCGACAACACCATCAATTTCCCGGCCGCGATCCTCCAGCCGCCGTTCTTCTATGCCAACGGCGACGACGCCATCAACTACGGCGGCATCGGTGCGGTGATCGGACACGAGGCTGGCCACGGCTTCGACGACCAAGGCAGCCAGTTCGACGGCAGCGGCAACAACACCAACTGGTGGACAGCGGAAGACCGCAAGCGCTTCGACGAACGCACCGCCCTGCTCGCCGCGCAATTCGACGCCTATGCGCCGATTCCCTCGATGCCCGACAAGCACGTCAACGGCAAGCTGACGATGGGCGAGAACATCGGCGACCTCGGTGGCCTCAACT
This sequence comes from Pseudomonadota bacterium, assembly GCA_018242465.1. Lineage (GTDB taxonomy): Bacteria > Pseudomonadota > Gammaproteobacteria > Xanthomonadales > Xanthomonadaceae > Solilutibacter. The sequence continues at coordinate 599 of JAFEBY010000114.1, forward strand.
TCGCCTACGACGCGCTGCAGGCAGCCACTGTCGGCAAGCCCGACCCGATGATCGACGGCCTCAGTCGCGACCAGCGCTTCTTCCTGAGCTGGGCCCGCGTGTGGCGCGGCAACATCCGCGACAAGGCGGCACTCGTGCTGCTGAACTCGGACCCGCACGCACCGGCGCAGTTCCGCGCGATCGCGGCGCCCAGCAACATGCCGGCGTTCGCCAAGGCCTTCCAGTGCAAGGATGGCGACGCAATGGTGCGTTCCGGCGACAAGCGCGTGCAGATCTGGTGATTTCGCACGCGCCGGCTTGGCGGGTGATCAGCTCCGGTGCGTGGGACGCCGCAAGTACGTCCATGTAGGCTCGTGCGCCGCATCCATGCGGCGCAACGCCCACGCCCCGGACTGGTACACCCGCCGCGCGCGTGTTGTTGCGTCGGAGAGGATTGCTAGACTTGGCGGATCGTCCCCCGGAATCCGTCAGATGACCCGACGCCCCCTCGTCCTTGCTCTCGCCGCCCTCATTGCCACCACGCCGTTCGGCGCCATGGCTGCCAAGAAGAAGGCGACGCCCAAGAAGACAAGCAAGGCCGAGGCCGTCACCGCGGATTGCGCGGACTACTACGACGCCATCAACAAATCGTGGCTGGCCACCAACCCGGCGCCAGCTGCAAATGGCACGACCAGCACCCTCGCCCAGCTCGATGCGCGCGCGGTGCAGCAGCAACGTGACCTGCTCGACGCCGCGATGGGCGCCCCACAGAACACCGTGCAGAAGCTGCTCGGCGATTTTTGGGCCAGCGGCCTCAACGAAGCCGCGGTGGAAGCCGACGGCTCCAAGCCGATCGCACCACTGCTGGGGCGCATTGATGGCATCCGCCGTTCCGGCGATGTCGCCGCCTCGATCGCCGCGCTGCACCAGGTCGGCATCCCGGTGGCCTTCAACTTCGCCGCCGACATCGATCTCGACGATCTCGGCCGCCACATCGGCTACTTCAGCCAGGGCGGACTCGGCCTCGGCGATCCCGGGTTCTACACGCGCCAGGATCCCGACATCAACGCGATCATGATTCGCTATCGGAAGTACGTCGAAAACATCCTCACCCTGACCGGCAGCAAGCCCGACAAACTGGCGCAGGATCTCGACATGGTGATCGGCCTGGAAACGCGACTGGCGCAACTGTCGCGCCCGTTCAAGGTCAATGCCGATCCGCGCGCCGATTTCAGCGCCGTTCCGGTGACATCGCTGGCCACATACCGCAACCTGCAACTCGGCGACTTCCTCAAGGCCCAGGGCGTGAACGACGACCGCGTGTCGATGGCCGATCCCAACTATTTCTCCCAGCTCGACGCACTGGTGAAGTCGGTGCCGGCCAACCAGTGGAAGACCTACCTGCGTTTCCAGGTCGGCAACGCGATGGCGCCGTATCTCTCGCACGGCTTCCGCGACGCCGAACAGCAATTCCGCGGCGTGGTCTTCCGCAATGAAGCCGCCGCGCCGCCACGCTGGCAGCAGGTGCTGGACGCGATCAACACCGCCGCCGGCCCGATGCTCGGCCACGAATACACCGCACGCTACCTGCCCGCCGCCAGCAAGCAGCGCGCCGCTGCCATCGCGCAGGAAGTGCAGCAGGCACTCGACGCCGACGTCCAGGCATCGACGTGGATGAGCGCCACCGCCAAGGCCGAAGCGCACGCCAAGATTTCCGCGATGAAGATCGAAATCGGCGCACCCGCGCACGACCTCGACTACACCATCCAGCCGATGGGCCGCGGCAGCTTCGGCAGCAACATGCTGATCGCGTCGACGTGGCGCCACAGCCAGGAAATGAAGCGCATCGGCAAGGGCAACGCCGATCGCCGCTGGAACGTGCTGCCGCAATCGCCCGCGCTTGGCTACGACCCGGCGCAGAACCGCATCGTCATCACCGCGGCGATGCTGCAGTCGCCGGTGCTCGACATGTCGCAGCCCAACGGCGCGCTGTACGGCAGCTACGGTGCGCTGGTCGCACGCTCGATGGTGCGTGCCATCGACATCCACGGCCAGAATATCGACGCCAAGGGCGCACTGCGCAGTTGGTGGACGCCGGCCGACACCAGCGCATGGAACGATCGTCTCGCGCGCATGGGCAGCCGGGCCAACGGCTGGGCCTACCCGGGCCTGGCCGGCAAGATGGTGAACGGACAGTTGGTGCGCGACCAGTCGCTGTTCGATCTCGCCGGGGTAGACGCCGCGTGGCATGCGCTGGGCAAGGGCCAGGCCGTTGCCGCCGCGGACGCCACCGCGTTCTTCACCGGCTGGGCACGGCTGTGGCCGCAGCAATCCGGCCCGCAGGCCGCGGCCATCGACCAGGCATCCAGTCCTTACGCGCCTGGCAAGTGGCGCGTCAACGGCACGCTGGCATCGATGCCGGAATTCGCGCAGTCGTATCGCTGCAAGACCGGCCAGCCGATGGCGCCGGCGGCCATCGTCCAGCCCTGGAAGTGATCGCTACATGACCCGACGCAGCTGCGGCGGCTTGCGCCCGCCGCGGCCAAACGGTGGCTGCCCGCGCCAATAGCGCAAGATCACCCAGCCGGTGAGCATGCCGCCGAGATGCGCGAAATGGGCGACCCCCGGCATGAATCCGGTCATTCCCGAGAACAGCGACAACGCGCCGATCAGGAACACGCCGACCCGCGCCGGGATGAAGAACGGAATCGGGAAGATCATCAGCTTCTGGTTCGGGAACAACATGCCATAGGCGAGGATCAGGCCCAGCACGCCACCGGAAGCGCCGACTGTCGGATACGCGGGCGCCCCCTCGTGCGTCATCCATGCGCCGACTGCGAGCTGGCACACACCCGCGCCGATCACGCAGGCAATGTAGAAGAACATGAAACGACGGGTGCGCCAGGTGTATTCCAGCGGTGCACCGAACATCACCAGCGCCAGCATGTTGAAGAAGATGTGCATCCAGCCCCCGTGCAGGAAGCCGTAAGTCAACAACTGCCAAGGCATGAAGCCATCGCCCAGGGGCCATAGCGCGAGGGCGTCGAACATCGATGGCGGAAGCAGCCATTGCCCGAGGAATATCGCGATATTGGCGATGGCCAGGGCCTTGGTGGCGGGTGGCAGGTTGTTGAACATGACGGCTCCGTAGGCGTGCCCCGATATGATACGGATGTGCCCCGCCTGCCGACCGTCAACGCCGACCCCGACGCCATTGCCGATGCCCTGTGCAACGGTGGCGCCTGCCTGATCGACGGCCTGTTCGACGATCTCGCCAATGCTCTCGTCAGCGAAGCGCTTTCACTGCAACAGCGCGATGCCTTGCAGTCCGCGCGCATCGGTCGCGGCACGTCCCGCCACGGCGATACCGCCGTGCGCGGCGACAGCACCCTGTGGCTGGATGATCCCGCCTGCATCGCCGGCCAACGCCTGCTGCAACGACTGGATGCGCTTGCCGGCGGGTTGCGCGAATCGTTGCGGCTTCCGATCCGTTCGCTAGAGGCGCACTACGCGCGCTACCCGGTCGGTGCCGGCTATGCGCGCCATCGCGACCGTTTTCGCGACAGCGGCTCGCGCCTGGTGTCGTGGGTCGGCTACCTCAATCGCGACTGGCATGCAGGGGATGGTGGCGAACTGCGCATCCATTTCGACGATGGATCGCATGGCGATGTCCTGCCGATGTTTGGCACGTCAGCGTGTTTCCTCAGCGAACTCGAGCACGAAGTGTTGCCGGCACGGCGCGATCGCTACAGCATCGCGGCGTGGTTCCGTCGCGACTGAATCCGTCCACACTCCGTCGCGAGCGAAGGCCTGCGGTTCGTGGCGGAGCGGAGCAAGCGCAGCGTATGTACGAATACGTGAGCATTGCGAGCACGGCACGCGGACCGCAGGACGAGCGTAGCAGGAGTGTGGACGGATTCAGCCCTTCGGTCCCCACAAGGCTTCGTCTTCCGTCGGCACCGCACGCATCCCCCGCACACGCCCCGATTCCACTTTCACGCCTTCGGCCTTCAGGCGGCGGCTCTGCTCGAGATACCCCTTTGAGCGTTCGGGGAAGGCGATGCATCCGTCGCTGCGCAGCACGCGATGCCACGGCAATGCGGCATCCTCGTTTTCGGACAGGATCCGCGCCACCAACCGCGCGCGCCCGGGCAACCCGGCCAAGCGCGCCACTTCGCCATAGCCGCGCACCTGGCCGCGCGGGATCGCGCGAATCGTGGCAAGAATGGCGGAACGGGCATCGTCCATGGCCACAGGATACCCGCGCCCGGCCCTGCCACGGGACCGCAACGGCGCCCTGCTAAGATGGGTTCGAGATGACCATGGCCACTCCAGACGAACCCCCGGCGCGCCGCGTGCGCGTGTTTTCCGGACTGCGGAACCCGCGCCGATGCTGAATTTCATCATCGTCGCCATACTCATCGTGCTCAACGCCTTCTTCGCGATGTCGGAAATCGCGGTGGTGACCTCACGCAAGAGCCGATTGAAAACGATGGCCGCGCACAATAGCGGTGCGGCCAAGGCGCTTGAACTCGCGGAAGCGCCCGATTCCTTCCTCTCGGCCGTGCAATTGTGGATTTCGCTGTTGAGCCTGATGGTGGGCTACTTCGGCGGCGAATCGATCGGCCAGCAAATCGCGGTCCCGATGCGTGACATCTCGTTGCTCGCGCCTTACGCCGACAGGATCGGCTTCGTGCTCGGCTTCATCACCACCTTGTTCGTGTTCGGCCTGCTGGGCGAGCTGGTGCCCAAGCGCGTCGCCACCATCGCGCCGGAACGCATCGCCTCGGTGGTGGCGTGGCCGATGGTGATCTGCTCGCGCATCGCGGCCCCCTTGGTGTGGCTGCTGTCGGCATGTACCCGCGCCATCATCCGCATGCTCGGGCTGGCGAACGCCGGCGAGCAGGCGATCACCGAAGAGGAAATCCAGATCCTCGTCAGCGAAGGCCACGAACAGGGCGTGATCGACGACGACGAACGCAACATGATGACGCGGGTGATGCGCCTCGGCGACCGCACGGCCGAAAGCCTGATGACGCCGCGCACGCGCATCGTCTGGCTCGATGCCGAAGCCAGCGTCGCCGAGAACCTCGCAGTGATGCGCGAGGAATCGTTCTCGCGCTACCCGGTCTATCGCGGCAGCGACGCCGACGTGCTCGGCACGCTCGAAGTGAAAGCGCTGCTCGACAACCTCGGCGAAGCGACGCCGGCACTGTTCGACGAATTGCGCGAGACCCTGTTCGTCAGCGAGTCGACCCACGCGATGAAGCTGCTGGAAATCTTCCGCGAGGAACAACAGTCGCTGGCGCTCGTCGTCGACGAATACGGCGACGTCACCGGCATGGTCACCATCAGCGACGTGATGGGCGCGATCACCGGGCGCCTGCAGTCGGCCGAACACGCCGACGACGAGCCTCTGGTGGTCACGCGCGAGGATGGCTCGCTGCTGGTCGACGGCAGCCTGCCGATCGACGAGTTGCGCGAACTCACCGGCAGCATGCGCCTGCCGCACGAGGACGAACTCGATTACCACACCGCCGCCGGCATGCTGATCGCGCATTTCGGCCGCATCCCCCACGTCGGCGAACATTTCGACTGGAACGACTGGCGGTTCGAAGTGATGGATCTCGACGGCCCACGCATCGACAAATTGCTGGTGCAGCGCGCTGCCGAACCGGTGGATGCGCAGGATGCCTGAGTCGCACCGGGACGCGGCCGACAAACGCGGCACGCGTGCATTGTTGAATTCACTGGCGAACGATCCGTCGCGCGAGACATTGACCCTGCGCGGCATCCTCGACGATTTCGACGAACGCGGCTTCGGCATCCTGTTGCTGATCGCCACCTTGCCCGCCTTCATCCCGATTCCGATCGGCGGCGGGATCAGCGGGCCGCTGGTGTTCTTCCTCGGGGCGCAACTGCTGTTCGGACGCAACGAAGTCTGGCTTCCGCGCCGCATCGCCGCCTGGGGACCGAAGCGCGACGCCTTCGCGCGATTCGTCACGCGCCTCTCGCCGTGGCTGGGCCGGCTCGAACACCTGGTCCGCCCGCGCCTGGCGCGCTTGTTCGACCATCCCGCGGCCAATGCCATCACCGGCCTGCTGCTGGTCGTCAGCGGCCTCCTGCTGGCCTTGCCGATCCCCGGAACCAATTACATTTTCGGCGCGATCCTGCTGGGTTTCGCCCTGGCGCTGCTGGAACGCGACGGCGCCTTGCTGGTCGCGGCGTGGATCGTCGCGATCATGGTGGCGATCGCCATGGGAATCCTGTCCGGCCACATCGCCGCCCGCCTCAGCACATGGCTGGGGTCGCTAGCGTCCTGACGCGAGTCGCGCCATCCGCTGCGCATCGGCGAGCACGCCGCGCAGCAATCGCACCTCGCGCGTGCTGAGATCGGCGCGCAGGAAGATCCGCCGCAATTTGCGCAACGCCGACTCCGGCGCACGGCCCTTGTGGAAATCGATCGCGTCCAGCGTCTCGTCCAGTTGCGCGAAGAAGCCTTCCAGCTCGGCATGCGTGGTTGGCTGGTCGCGCGGGTCGCCGTCTTCATCCACGGGCACACTGCGACTTCCTTCCAGCAACGTCTCGCGAACGGCGTAGGCCAGCACCTGAACCGCCGCAGCGAGATTGAGCGAACTGAACTCGGGATCGGAGGGAATGTGCACGGCAGCGTGGCACAGCTGCAGTTCCTCGTTGGTCAGGCCGGTGCGTTCGCGCCCGAACACCAGCGCGACTTCGCCGCCAGTCTTCGCGGCATCAATGAGTCTTGCCGCACCCTCGCGCGGCGCCAGCTCCTCCAACGCGATGCGGCGACTGCGCGCCGTGCAGCCGAGCACCAGGCTGCAGTCGGCCACGGCCTCGGCCAGGGTCGCATGCACCGGGGCCTCCAGCACCAGCGCCTCGGCACCGGCGGCCATCGCCACGGTGTCGCGGTCCGGCGCCTTTTCCGGCGCAACCAGCACCATCCGGGTCAGGCCCATGGTGCGCATGGCTCGGGCCGCGGAACCCATGTTTCCGGGATGCTGGGTGCCGACGAGAACGATGCGAATGCGCTCGGCGGGGCCGGCTTTGACGGGCAATTCTGCTGATTCCATCGTCGAATGGTAAACTGCCGGACCGGCCACGGAGCCGGTTCCGTTCTTTCCAATTCCAGCCGAGGCTTTCCCGCGATGCAAAAACCCGCGGTCACCATCATGGTCAAGGCGGCGCGTGCCGCCGGCAACATCCTGTTGCGCAATC
>JAFEBY010000115.1 GCA_018242465.1 Pseudomonadota bacterium
ATGAAGAACGCGATTCCGCCGCCGGCCACGAGGCCGATCAGCCAGAACCAGGCGACGATGATGTCGGATATCCCGAACACCAGGCTGGTGAAGGCGGGCAGGTCGGCACCGAAGTCCTTGAATGTCGATTTGAAGATCGGCACCACGTAGACCATCAGCACGCCGCAGACCAGGATCGCCACCGCGATGACGGCTGCGGGGTAGAACAGCGCTTTCTTGATCTTGCCCTTGATGCTCTCGATGCTTTCCTTGTAGCTGGCGATGGTTTCCAGCACAGTTTCCAGCACACCTGAGGCTTCACCGGCGCGTACCAGGTTGCGATACAGTTCGTCGAACTGGACCGGATACTGGCTCATTGCCTCGTAGATCGACGCGCCGCCTTCGATGTCGTTGCGCAGGCCGTTGACCATCTTCTTCATGTTCGGGTTCTTGCTGCCGCCACCGATGATCTCCAGCGCCTGCACGATCGGTACGCCGGATTTCATCATGGTCGCGATCTGGCGGCTGAACACCGCGATGTCACGCGCGCTGATCTTCTTGCCGCTGCCGCCGAACAAGGGCTTGGGCTTGTTCTTGACCGTGGTCGGGGTGATGCCCTGCTTGCGCAATTCCGCGCGCAACAGGTTGGCGCTGCGCGCCAGTTGCTCGCCCTTCATCTCCTTGCCGCGTTTGTCCTTGCCGACCCAGACGAACTCCTGGAGCGGGTTGGCCTGGCGGGCTTCGGCCTGGTTCCGTGCCTTGGCGATGGCAGCTCTGCGTGCGGACATGGTGTTCCCCTTCAGTCCTTGGTGACGCGGTTGATCTCGATGAGGCTGGTGATCCCCTGTTTCACCTTGTCGAGGGCAGAGCGCCGCAAATCGCGGACACCGCTGCGCGCCGACGCCTCGGTCAATTGCTGGACATTACCACCTGCAAGGATGATTTGCTGGATTTCGTCGGTCATCGGCATCACTTGGTAGATGCCGGCTCGGCCCTTGTACCCCCCCGTGCACTCTGCGCATCCCACGGCTTCGAAGACCTGGAAGCCCTCGTGAACCTCGTCGGCAGTGAACCCTTCGGCCAGCAGAGCATGCTCGGGTAGCGATACTGCTCGCTTGCAGTCGTTGTGCAGGCGTCGAACAAGACGCTGGGCGATGACCAGGTTGACCGAACTGGTGATGTTGTAGGGCGCAATCCCCATGTTCATCATGCGGGCGATGGTCTGCGGGGCGTCGTTGGTGTGCAGGGTGGAGAGCACCATGTGGCCGGTCTGGGCCGCCTTGACCGCGATTTCCGCGGTTTCCAGGTCGCGGATTTCGCCGACCATGATCACGTCCGGGTCCTGGCGCAGGAAGCTGCGCAGGGCGGCGGCAAAGGTCATGCCACGCTTGGCATTCTGCTGCACTTGGTTGACCCCGGGCAGGCGAATTTCGACCGGGTCCTCGACCGTGCTGATATTGCGGGTTTCGTCATTGAGGATACCCAGCGCGGTGTACAGGCTCACGGTCTTGCCGGAACCAGTGGGGCCGGTCACCAGCACCATGCCGTAGGGCTTGTGGATATTGTCGATGAAGAGTTTCTGCTGGGTCGGCTCGTAACCCAATTTCTCGATGCCCATCTTGGCGGCGCTGCCATCGAGGATACGCAGCACGATCTTCTCGCCGAACAGGGTGGGCAGGGTGCTGACGCGAAAGTCGATCTGCTTGGTCTTGGACAGGCTGAGCTTGATGCGGCCGTCCTGGGGGACGCGCTTTTCGGCAATGTCGAGCTGCGACATCACCTTCAGGCGGGCAGCGATGCGGGCATGCATCTTGACTGGCACCTTCTTGGCGATCTTCAGGATGCCGTCGATGCGATAGCGTACCCGGTAGTCGGTTTCGTAGGGTTCGAAATGGATGTCGGAAGCGCCCTTCTTGATCGCATCCACCAGCGCCTTGTTGACGAACTTGACGACCGGGGTATCGTCGCCACCGGCATCCACGCCGGTGTCATTGCTCAGGTCGTCATCGCCGCCGCCGACTTCGAGCCCTTCCAGTCCTTCCGAGTCGTCCAGGTCATTGGCCATGGATTCGGCAGCTTCCAGCCACTGGTCGAGGCAGCGCTTGATCTGGTCGGAATCGACCAGCATGGGCTCGACGGTGAGGTTGGTGTGGAACTTGAGCTCTTCCAGCGCCTGATTGTTGGTCGGGTCCGAGGTGCCGACGAACAGGCGGTTGCCGCGCTTGTAGAGGGGCAGGACATTGTGCTTGCGCAGCAAATCTTCCTTGACCAGCGTCAACGCCGACTGCGAGGAATCGATGGCCAGCGCGTCCACCAGCGGCATCCCGAACTCGACGGAATTGGCCGCTGCGACGGCTGCTGCGGAGACCAGGCGGTGTTCAAGAAGATAGGTGGGGAGGGGGCGCTTCTCCGCTGTCGCCGCGTCCATCGCCTTGCGCGCGGCAGCCTCCTCCAACGCCCCATCCATGACCAAGCGCCGGGCAATGCCGGTGATTCCCATCAGATTGGCGGTGGTGGCGGTGTTCATGCGATGGTGATCCTTTGGCGACCAAGACGACTTTAACGCAAATTGCGATGACTCAAACGCAAATACCGGCCACGCCGGGAAACGCTCGTTCGCGCTACCCTAGCCCCATGGGGAGTCCGACACTCAGCATTATCTTGCCCGCCAAGAACGAAGCCGAGGGTTTGCGTAGCGTCGTGCCTGCGCTCAGGCAGGCCTACCCGGAAGCCGAGATCATCGTCGTCGATGACGGTTCCATCGATGAAACGGCCGCGGTTGCCGAGCAGGCGGGTGCCCGCGTGCTTTCTTCCCCCTACTCGATGGGGAATGGGGCAGCCATAAAGCGGGGTGCACGCGCAGCCAATGGCGAGATCCTGGTCTTTATGGATGCGGATGGCCAACATGGGGCCGCACACGTTCGTGCCCTGCTGGACAAGCTTGATGCGGGCTATGACATGGTGGTGGGGGCGCGTGATCGCAGCGGGCAGGCCAATGTCCATCGTGGCATCGCAAACGCGTTCTACAACCGCTTGGCCAGTTGGATGACCGGGCATCGGATCGCCGATCTCACCTCCGGCTTCCGGGCCGTACGCGCCGACAAGTTCCGTGAGTTCCTGCATCTGCTGCCAAATGGGTTCAGCTACCCGACCACCAGCACCATGGCATTTTTCCGCAGCGCCTATCCGGTGGCCTATGTTCCCATTCCGGTTGCCAAGCGGGTTGGCACCAACAGTCACATCCGTCCGATCAAGGACGGCATACGTTTCCTGCTGATCATCTTCAAGATCGCCAGTCTGTATTCGCCGCTGAAGCTTTTTGCACCCACCGCTGCGGTGTTCTTTCTCGCCGGGACAGGCTGGTATGGCTATACCTTCTACACCCACCACCAGTTCACCAACATGAGCATGCTGCTGTTCAGCGCGGCGGTGATCGTGTTCCTGATCGGATTGGTTTCCGAACAGATCACCAATCTGACCTATCGGCGCGATGGCTGATTCCCTGCGGATTCTCCACGTCACCCGCAACCTGCCGCCGCTGGTGGGGGGGATGGAGCGGCTCAACTGGCATATTGCGGATGAACTGTCCCGGCATGCGGAAGTGCGTGTGGTCGGTCCACGAGGGGCGGCGGCGCACAAGCCCGAAGCTGTGGAGGTCGCCGAAGTGCCGCTGCGGCCGTTGTGGCGGTTCCTGCTGGCGAGCGCCTGGCGGTCGATCCGGGAGGCACGCCGATTCCGGCCCGACGTCGTGCTGGCCGGCAGTGGCCTGACCGCGCCTGCGGCATGGCTGGCCGCGCGCATGGTGGGCGGGCATGCCGTCGCCTATGTGCACGGTTTGGATGTGGCAGTGCGGCATCCCATTTATCGTGCGATATGGCATCCACTGTTGCGGCGGATGGGTGTAGTGATCGCCAACAGCTCGGCAACCGCCGTGTTAGTGCGCGGCCTGGGCGTGGAGGAGCACCGCATTCGCATCGTCCACCCCGGCGTGGGCTTGCCGTCTGCCCCACAGTCGTCTGGGGCGTTGCACGACTTCCGTGATCGCCATGGCTTGGGCGATGGGCGGCTGTTGCTGTCAATCGGGCGTCTGACGACACGCAAAGGCCTGCGAGAATTCGTGCAGCAGGCACTTCCAGCTATCGTGCAGCAAGTGCCCGATGCAATGCTGGTCGTGATCGGCGATGCACCTGCGGCTTCTCTGATGGCTGGTGTGCAGACACGCGATTCCATCCAGGCGGCGGCGAATGCCGCTGGTGTTGGAAGGCATCTGCATTTTCTCGGTGTGATCACCGATCCGAAGGAACTGGCCTGTGCCTTTGAATGTGCGGACGTGCATGTGTTCCCGGTGCGCGAGATCCCTGGCGATCCGGAAGGTTTCGGAATGGTGGCCATCGAGGCAGCCGCGCACGGCGTTCCAACCGTGGCATTTGCTACTGGGGGCGTGATTGACGCGGTCGCGGAGGGGCAGTCTGGAAATGTCGTGCCACCTGGTGACTATGCCGCTTTTGCCGGAGAAGTGGCTTCAGTCTTGTCGAAAGAACGCGCGATGCAGGCTGAGTGCCGCGCATTTGTGAGTCAGTTTGCGTGGCCGCTTTTTGGGCAGAAACTCCACGCAGAAATGATCGCCTTGGCCGGTGTCGCGGGTGAATCGTCGTCCGGGAATGGGTGATTCACGGGCCATGCGTGGATTTCAGGGGTACCCATGAGCGTCCTGTTCATTGGCAAGCGTTTCTATACGAATCGCGATGCGCTGCGCGAGCAGTACGGGCGCATCCATCAGTTGCCGAAGCATTGGGCGGAGGCCGGGATCCAGACTCGCCTGTGGCTGGTCGATTACCACTCGCGCGAGCGCGTTGGCCGGAGCCATGGCTTGTTGGAGATCGAGTCTACGCCGGTGAAGACTCTCGCAGTCGCGGGTCGCCTGTTCCGGGAGTGGTTTCATAGGGAGGACAAGCCGGATGTCGTGGTGGCCAGCGGCGATTGCTACATCGGGATCCTGGGCTACCGGGTCGCCCGCCATTTGCGTGCGCGATTCGTGTTCGATGTGTATGACAAATACGATGAGTTCGGTGGATATCGGGCGCTTCCGGGCTTCGACCCATTCTCATTCCTGCTCCGCAAGGCGGATGCAAGGCTGTTCGCCAGTCATGCGCTGATGCAGAGGCTGCAATCGCGGTCCGGGGTCGATCTTCCGGTACTCAATGGCATCGATGTGGCGCGGTTCAAGCCGATCGACAAGCGGGAGGCGCGACGCGCATTGCGGCTACCCGCTGGAGCAACGCTAGTGGGCTATTTCGGCAGCCTCGATCTTGAGCGGGGCGTAACTGATCTGATGGCTGCCGTCCGCCAGTTGCGGGAATCCGGACTCGAGATCGAGCTGCTTCTGGGAGGGCGTTTGGCGAATGACGTCGATGTCGCGCAGCCCGGTGTGCGTTACGTAGGAAACCTCGGATTCGAAAACGTGCCGACAGCACTTGCCTGCTGTGACCTGTTGGCCCTGCCCTATCGGAACTCTCCCTATCTCGACATGGCGTCCTCATGCAAGATCGCCGAGTACATCGCGGTACGACGGCCGATCGTTGCGACACGGACGCCGAATTTGGTGGAAAATTTCCCGTTGCAAGCCGCGCAACTTGAGGGGTTGCTGGCAACACCGGGAGATGCAGTCGATCTGGCACGCGTGATTCGCAGGCAGTTGGCGTCTCCCATGCTGGTCGACATGCCGCTCGGCATGGATTGGGCGTCGATTGCCCAATCGGTGGCGGATGGGTTGTCGCTGCGCCATGCGTGAGAATGTTGTCGCGCCATCGGCAGGCAAAGCAGCGCAACGAGGCATCCAACGCTACTCGTCAGGACTCTGACTTGGTCCTCCGGCGCTCTACAAGCCGGTTGAACAGCGTCAAGTAGCGGTCTGCCACGGCAGTCATGCCGAATTCCTGAATGACCAAGGCCCGGTTCTTGGATCCCATGCCGACGAGTTGCGAAGCCGGGCTGCGCAGCACTTGTTGCAGCGCCAACGAAAGCGAGCCCACATCGCCTGGTTCGACGATCCAGCCCATGTCCTGTTGAATGAATGTGTCCAGTCCTCCGCAGCGCGTCGCCAGCATCGCCAGGCCTTTTTCCATTGCCTCAAGCCCTGCATTGGACATGCCCTCGTAACGCGACGGAAGCAAGAACACTTGTGCGTGCTCCATTTCAAGCAACGCGTCATCGTGGCTCAGTTCTCCAAGCCAGGTGATGGCATGATCGACCCTCATGTCTCTGGCCTGGGCTTGCAATGCTTCACGATCCGGGCCATCACCGATGATGCGAACCACCCCTGATCGCAGGTTCGCGCGATTCAATGCCAAGGCATCAATCAGGACGTCATAGCCCTTCTGTGGCGTGAGCCTACCCACTGCAACCATGGAGTGCCGTCGTGGCTGTGCTCCGGATGGGGCGTCATGAATGGAAACCCCGTTCGGAATCTGGCTGAAATTCTGGCCACTGAACCCGATCCTGCGCAGCTCATCGGCCATGGCCGGGGCGATCAGATTGATGGCGTTGCACTGCGCGTCCAGCAACCGCACCAGTCGCCTATGGAATGGCAGCCCTGCGAGGAAATTGGCATCGCCCTCACCCCCGGTGTTGGCGGGTGTGGATACCAGTGGGACATCCAGCATTCGCAGCGACTTCATCAGTGCGGCGGTGGCCGCGGCTTCGCCGAGAAACCGCGTATAGATCACATCGAACCGTTGGCGATGCAGGAATAGCAGTCGTGCAAGCGAGACGAAATAACTGGCTGCCCGCAGCGCGCGACCGCAGCGTTGCAACGTGTGGATCTTCCGCACTTGGATGGAGTGCGCGCCGATGGTGACTTGGCTTGCGCCCATGCGTCTGCCAAAACACGTCACCTCGTGGCCGGCATCCAACCAGGCCTCGATCAGGTTGGCAGCTTGCCGCTCTGCACCTCCGGTCACGAACTGCGGCAAATCGGAGAGGACGAGGATGCGCATCAGCAGATCACACCAAAACGCTCGCGCCAATCGGCAAGCATCAAAACGTTCCACAACGCGTAGCCGGCATTCATGCGACCGTTGCAATGCGCCAACCAGAGTTTGCGGACTTCGCCCGCGTCTAGCATGGGCAGTTCGCGAAGGGAGGAATCGGATAATCGAACTTCGGCCCATTCGCGCAGCGGGCCGCGCAGCCAGGCATCCATCGGCGGCGCAAAGCCTTGCTTGGGTCGATCAATCAACTGGCGGGGGACGTGCTTGTCCAGCAACTGGCGCAAGGGCAGTTTGCCGGTCGCGTGCTGGGTGATGGCAGGGCTCGGAAAGCGCCAGGACAACTCGACGATCCGATGATCCAGCAAGGGGACGCGCGTCTCCAAGCCATGTGCCATGGAGGCACGGTCCACTTTGAAAAGGATGTCGTCGGGGAGGTAGTCAAGCTGATCGGCGTACATCAGTTGCCGCAGGGGTTCGACGATGGCTGGTGGCGGCAATGTCGTCGGGGGCTGCCGTCCGGCATCGCGCATGATCCGTGCGAGCCCGGCGCCGCCAATGAACGAAAGTCGCATCGCATCGAGATCGGTGGTGCCTAGCCGATCAGCGAGGCGCGCCAGACGAAACGAGATCGGGCCTGATGGGTTGCGCCCTCCGGGGAGTGGCCGCAACGCCATTGCAGAAAGCTTGCAGGCAACCGCTACGTTTCGGCGGAATACCATCGGCAACGGCTGCATCGCGCGCCACAGCCGGGTGATCGCAAAATACCGCGTGTAACCGCCGAACAATTCGTCACCGCCATCGCCACTCAGGGCCACGCTGACATGTCGGCGCGCTAGCGCGGACACCAACAGTGTGGGAATTTGCGATGTGTCGGCGAACGGTTCGTCAAACTGCTCCGCCAAGGACGGGATCAGATCGAGTGCGGTCTTGGTATCGGCATAGAGTTCAGTGTGTTCTGTGCCCAGATGTTCGGCCACCGCGCGAGCGAATGGTGCCTCGTCATGATCGGGCGAATGGAATCCAATGCTGAATGTGCGCACCGGTTGTTGACTCTGCGACTGCATCAGCGCAGTCACCAGGCTGGAATCGATTCCGCCAGACAGAAACGCGCCCAAAGGAACATCTGCGGCCATGCGCAGGCCCACGGCATCGCGCAACAGCGATTCCAGCTGATGGATGGCATCGAATTCGTCATTGATCGGAGCGGCCATTCCTGCCGTCGCGGCTTCGGCGAGCGACCAGTACCGACGAATGCGAGATTGCAGCCAAGGCCAGTCACGCGGATGACACATGTCCTCAAGGGATAGCTCAAGCGCACTTCCTGGCGGCAAGCGGAAGATCCCGGCAACCGCCGATGCTTCGCCATGCACATAACCGGTACGCAGGAAGCCCGAAACAGCCTCCGCGTGCATGCGAGGCTGCCAGTCCGGCAATGCAGTCAATGCCTTCAGTTCGGAGGCGAGCGCAAAGCAGTTGCGAGTCCACCCGAAATACAAGGGTTTCTCACCCATGCGATCGCGGGCCAGGGTCAGCGTGCGTTCCAGACGATCCCACAGTGCAAAGGCAAACATGCCGTTGACGCATTGCAATGCGTGCTCCACGCCCCAACGTTCGATCCCGGCCAGCAAGATTTCAGTGTCGGACGTGCCGCGCCAGACCAACTCCGGGAATGCACGTTCAAGTTCGTGTCGCAGCTCGGCATGGTTGTAGACCTCGCCGTTGTAGGTCAGCACGAAACGCCCACTGGACGAAGCCATCGGTTGGTGACCGGCCTGGCTCAGGTCGATGATCGAAAGTCGGCGCTGCCCAAGGGCAATGCCGGTCGATGGGTCATGCCAGATGCCGCTGTCGTCCGGGCCACGGTGGGCCAACCGCGTCAGCATCCGCTCCAGTACGTGCGGTGCGTCTGGCGATCGATCAAGGAGTCCGGCGATACCGCACATGGGTCAATGCGCCTCGCTGATGACGGGCTTTTCGCAATAGGCCTCGACCCCGTTGCCGCCGGTCGTTACCTGGATGTTGATCGCCCCAAGTGACTGCAGGGTCCGCCGGATGGATGCTGGCGTGCGCCGATGCTTGTACACGTCGGTCATGGCATCGTGGGTATCAAGCAGCATCCATTCGTAGTACATCTCCCGGTCTTTCAGTCCGAACCGCGGGTAGTAGTTCACGATGGGATTGAAGCGTGCGATCAGGATCTGGAACAAGCGCCAGTCGCGCCACCTCCAGATCAGGGGGAACCAGAAGTCGAAAATGCGTTTGACTGCCGGGTACTGGCGCTCCTTCGGGAGCGTTAGGAAGTAGTGGCGGTAGGCATTGCCACCGACGCCAATGGGAGGCGGGAGGTAGTTCCGCAGCTTCCAGCGGTAATGGTCGAAGATCAATGCCCCACCAGGCTTGACCATGTTCCAGAGCGAGCGAACGCTTTCTTCCGGGTTTGGTGTGTGCTGGATCACGCCCAAGCACACCACGAAGTCGTAACTCCCGGTGGCAAAGGGCGGTTTGCGGATGTCGGCTTGGGCGAGTGCAAGATTCGGGTGGTCGCCGTTGTTCGCCTTGTTGGCATCGACCGCATTCGAGTAGTCGAAGGAGTCAAGCAGGGCACCGTGCTTCAGCAGGGTTTCGGTGAATCGACCCGCCCCCGAGCCGGCCTCCAGTACCCGCTTGCCGCGAACGTCGGCGAGCTTCCCGCGCATGCAGCGGGACAGTCGATCTTCGGATAGCGTCAAGCCTGTGTGCGAGTCCAATTGTGTTTTCGGGAAGCGGTTCCATTGCGAGCCGAACGCATCCGCATAGTTGTCGCTCCCGACGAAGCGTGGGATCCCGGCGACGATGGGGTACCGGCCTCCCGTTTCAGAGACGAGCGCATCACCAGCGATGATCAATGGTCCGCCGGAAACGGGGTCACGGAAATTATCAAATGACTGCAGCATCGGAATCTAAGTGTGATGAATGGGCATGCATCAAGCAGCGGATTGACTGTGTGGGAACAATACAGCGAGGTAGGCGTCTGTGACGCGATCCAAATCGAACTGACGCAAATGATCACTGCTGTCGGGGAAAGCCACGCTGCCGTCAAGAATGGCAAGGATGGCCTCGGCGATGGCCTTGTCGTCGCCCACAGGGACAAGCGTCCCGTACTTGCCGTCGGCAAGTACCTCGCGGGAGCCTCCTGGGCAGTCGGTGGCCACGATTGGGCAATGGTTCACCATCGCCTCGATCAGCACATTGCTCATGCCTTCGAAGCGGGATGGATGCACTAGTACGGCGGCCTGTTGCATCCGGAACTGAGGGTCAGGTTCGAAGCCGGCGAACGTGACGGCATCTCCTAATCCGAGCTCCGCGGCTTGTGCCCGAAGCTGCGACAGTTGCGAGCCCTCGCCTACGATGATCAATCTTGAATGACATTGTTTGACGACACGGGAAAAAGCGCGAAGTAGCGTGGCGTGATCCTTTTGGGGTTCAAGTCGGCCACAGGCCAAGATCAACTGCCGATCACGGCAGGCAGGCATGGATTTGACTATCGTGGACGAAAGTACCGGATTGTGGATGACGCTGATCTTGGTGTCCGGGGCGATGCCTGCCCTCAGCAGGCCGTCGTGCAGCGATGTCGCAACGGCAATCACGGCATCAGCGCGACGATACAGCATGGGCACGATCACTCGGTTCAGCCGGGATTTCAGTCGGCTGCCGGTATCAAGATCGTGCTCGGTTTGGTTAGCCTCCCGCACAACGACACGAATGCTGCTAGGTGCAAGCAACGCCGCCATCAGCGCTGTGAGATTGGCTGTGAAGACGGTGCTGAGCAATGTCTGGGGGCGTTCTTTACGCAGGTACCTTGCAAGTGCAAATGCAGCGTGAAACGTCTTGTTCTTTTCCAGCATGACAAGGCGAATGCCTTCGGGGACGCTGCCGAGCAGTCGCCCCTTGCTCATGGCGATGACAAGATCACACTGCACGCCATGTGCAGTGAATTGCTTGGCCAAAGCCAGCACGACCTTTTCCGCACCCCCCCCATCGAGCGAAGGCAGGAAAATGGCCAGTCGGCGTGCTGTCACGCATCCCCCTCGGGGCGACGGCGAAAGGCGAACTCATTGCAGCCAATGCCGCCGGCTTGCGTGGTCATATCCGTGAGTTCGAAGCCGCGAGCGAGGAAAAAATTGAAAATTTGTTCTGGCTTCGCAACTTCGAACGGATACCCTCCAACCCAGTCGATGAGATCGTGTCGGGCCGACATGCCGCGTGTGTCGCTGTTGTTGGTTCGCCAGCGCTTTAGTGGAGAGCCATGCAGCGTGTCGATAATGAATTTCACTCCCCACAAACGGCACCATGCGCAGGCAATCAACAATGGCCTCAGCCAGCGGTGGCGGTTGTACGCACGTTTTACGGCGAGCCAGCGTTTACTGGGTTTGCCTTGGTCGTTGTAGATGGAAATAATGATGTCACCCGTTGCGCGACGCGCAAGATTTTCCAGCGCACGCCACATCTCACCGATGTGGTGAGCGACGCCCCAGCAGTACACGACATCGAATGTCCCCAGCGAAGTCATGAATGCCTCGTCGAGCAAGCTTCCTTGGGAAACCTCCCACGGGTATCCCGGAAGTTGTCGCTGCAGCGCACGGGTGCACGCAACCGATGCCGCGTCGAAATCGAACGACACGACGTTGGCACCCATCAGGGCGGCGGCTCTGGAGAAAACACCGCTGCCCGAGCCAGCATCGAGGAATCGCTTTCCGGCGAGTCCGTCAGGTCCGTAGCGATTGGCGATGGATGTCTGGGCAGCGTCCAGATTGTGGCGGCCGATCGAATCCAGGTAGTGTTTCCAGTTATCGCCGAATCCGAATCGCAGTTCTTTCGCCATGTGTCAGCCTTCCGCAGCCGAAGTAGGTTTGATGCTTGCTGCGCCAGTGATGATGACAGCGAGATCCGTGGCCGCAAGTGCGGCAATGGCACCATAGGCACCGAACAACGGCACCAACCATGCCAGCAGCAGAAGCGAGAGGCCCACGCCGGCGAGTTCAATCATATTGCGCCGCGCCTGCCGGTTGCTCGTCGTCAGCAGGGCCACAACATACTGGCGAAGGCTGGACGTCATCACGACCACGCAAAGAGCCTGCAGCAAGGGTGTCGCCGAAATGAATCCTTGGCCCAGCAGCCATGGCGCGAAAGGAGCCAGAAGCCAGAGCATGGTGGCAGCGATTACCGCGTATGCCGCGACGGCCATCAGCATGATGGCGGCGAGGCGGTGGTTGTCTTCGGACGGTCCACGGAACAATCGAGGCGAGGTTGCCAGCACCAAGGCGCTGACCGGCAGAGTGGCAGCATTGGCGATTCGATAAGCGGCCGCGTAGGGGCCGGTGATCACCTCGCCAGCAACGCGCAGCAGCACGGTCTTGTCGAGTTCGCTGCCTGCCGTCATGGCGAAGCCACTGACGGCATAAGGCAGCCCTTCGCGGATGGCTTGACGGCACGATACCGAACGTTCAGTACTGGTTTTTCTGGGCCAGGATACGAACAGTGCCAAGGCCGAAACTGTGGCAAGAATGCACAGGTAAAGCTGTGCAAACGTCGTGATATCGGCAACGCCCAGGGCGGCCACGACAATCGCTGCTGCCAGGCGTGCGGCCGCGGCCAAGGTGCCGAACGCACTTGATCGGAACATTTGTTCCACTGCCAGATGACGATGGACGAGCGGAAGCAGACTCGGTGCGGCGACGATTTCTGCAGCCGCAAGACATGCCAAGGCGGGCAAGGGAATCACGTCCGGCAACAGGGTCATGGACAGGGGCAAGGCCACTGCAAAAAGGACAAGTCCACTGGTCAAGCAGGCCGAGACGGTGGCGACAAAACGCCCGTCTGGCTCACCGCCCCTGGCCACATGACGCACCAAGGCAGTTCCGCTGCCAAGCCCGGTGAATTGACCGATGGCCATGAACAGGGCGACGTTTCCGGCCAGTGCGCCATAACCACTTGCGTTCAGTGTGCGCGCAAGCACGATCAAAGTGCCAGCCTGCAACACAACCCGGACAAGGTTCCAGCCGCCGGCATGCACGGTATTGCGCGCAATCCGTCCGGGGCGCCATGCGGTCAGGCTTCTAAGTTTTGCGGAGTCAACCAAGTGGGTTACACGATGCCTTCAATGGCGCATTGTGGACGGAAGAGGGTTCGAGAGGTATCGGTCTGCATCGGGAAAAGTGGATGGCTTGAAAGCACGCAAGCCTTAGCTCACGGCTTTCTGCAACACGACATAGCCGCCGCAGGAGCGTCGATCCAGTGCTTCCATCTCGCGAAATCGTTTGGCCAGTCGTTTGGAAACAGGCGTCGCTTCAATCCGGGCGCAGCGGCGTTCAATCAAGCCAACCGATGCGGCAAGTGCGCGGTGAGTGGCAAAGGGTTCACGATTGAGAAGATAGGGACGTTTGCCGACGAACAACCGCCACAGCCAGTCAGGACAAGCCCAATGCCCATCCCAAGCCTTGAACAGCGAGTGCGATCTGAAGTCAATCTGGTTCGATGCATAACCGCCGGGACGCAACCAGCGGTACATGGCGGCATAGGCAGACGGCAAGTCGGCAACATGCTCCATCACTGCATTGCTGAGGATGAAGTCCACGGACGCGCAGTCGGCATCACTGATTCGATCCCAAGGAGCGCGGTAATCGAGAACTTCAGGGTCCCGGCGCTCACCGCTGACCAATGCGCGCAGCGCGGCGATGCGGTCATCGGACAAGGCGGCATGCAGCTGCTCAGTGGTCAGGATCTTGAGCGGAAACGCTTGACTGGGAAGATCCAGCTTGATCTCCGGGAACTGCCTGCGGTCGGGGATGGGCGCGCGCTGGCGGAACAGCTCAACCAACGCGTCGAAGATGCGCAAATTGGTTGCGGTGTCGGCATGCGCCACCGCATCGAGGGCGATGTAACGTTGGGTGCCGCTGAGCAGGGCGGCCATGCCTACGCCAATGGAATCGCCGGGGCCGAGCTCTCCCACCGTCAGAGGAAAGGCCTGCATGCCGGCACCGTGCGCCAACACGAGGTGGCGCAGCCAGATGCAGTAGGAATACTCGGCGGAGCTGGTCCCGCCTGTGCCCTTGTAAAGAGAATCCGGCACGCCGGGGACGAAGCTGAGCATGCCATAGGCGAGCTGGCGCAGGTTCATGGCGACGGCTCGCCATGGCAGGGAGCGTGCTGGCTCGCGCTGCGTCGTTTCCGGCAGCGATGGCCAACGAAGGCGTTGGATGCACCCTTCAAGGATTGGCCTCGACTGGATCGCCCCTGACGCGAGCTTGCCTGTTTTGGCCGGCGTGCTCGATGATCAAGGCCAAATCCGGCCTGCCCTTGGCACGAAGTTCGGCGGCGAGTTGCTGTGGAAAGGGGTCCTGTGGCGATGCCTGCTGGATGGCTTTCGTGAAGTAAGGCATCGCTTGGTCGGGTTCTTCGAGCTTGTTCATGACGAAGTAGCCGATCGAGGAAAGATCGTAGGGCTCCAGTGATGCTCTTCTGGTCAGCGTAGCCAGCACGCCGAGCAGCCGCTGTTTGTCGATGCCCACGCCTTCTTCTGCGAAGTGCTTGAGGATCAGCGGTGCCCGGCTGTTGTCGGGGGTCATCCGTACGATCTCCAGGCGTTGCTGGAAGAGTGCCCAATCTTGCGGCGTGATGCTGCCGCGTAGCGTTTTCAGCACGATCAGCAGCGCTGGATTGTTGAGCGAGTCTGGCGCGGCGGCAGTGCCGGCAGAACATGCGCGGATGGCTTTGTCCAGGTTTGGATTGGCCGGATTTGGCCCGCCGCCTCCCTCGAAGTAGCTGGCGCATAGTTGGATCCATGCGCGTGGCGAAGACGGGGCTGCTTCGGTACTGGCTTGGGCGAACAGCAAGTTGCTGCTCCAGCTGTGGGCGCGCAGCACGGTGGCGGTGCCGAGTGCCAGCAGCAAGAGGCAAACAGTGGCGGCCTGTTGCGCGGGGCGCAATCGCAGCCGTAGCCCGAGTTGGGCCAGCAGGCTGCTTATCGCCAGCACGGCACCGATCAGGGCGAAGTTGTTGCGATGCTCGTAGGCCAGTTCCAGCGCGATCACATTGCTGGTGATGAAGTGTGCGCCAAAGAACAGGAATACGCCCAGTGCGAAAAAGGGCTGGCGTGAGCGCAGCCGCCAGGCCGTGCCCAGCAAAGCCAGTACCACTGCAATGGATGTCAGGGTCGTCCACGGTTGCAGCAGGCTGCGTGATGGCTGCAACCAGTCGTAATAGAAAGGCATATGCGAGGGCAATGGCAACACGATTTGCCACAGGTACAGGCACAGCACGCGCGCTTCGGTCAGCAGCCGCTCCGGAGTGGAGAAGTCGCGCCCGCTGTAGGTTTCCCATCGCCAGAAATGCGGGACGATCACGAAGCAATAGAGCGCAGCGCCTGCCACGGAGGCGAGCATATAGCCGCGACGCAAACGGGTGGACAGGGCGAAATCGGCGGCAGCGAAGCGCAACACCGTCAACTCCATCGCCAGCGTATATGCCGGAAACAGGGCAGAATCTTCCTTGCAGCTCATGGCCATTGCCCAAAGCAAGAGCGTGACCATCATGCCGGTACGCCCACTACGGCCATCGATCTGGGCGCGGCGTGCTTGCAGGTAGGCCAGCAGTGCCAGCACCAGAAACAGCGTGCCCATGGTCTGCAAGCGCTGCACCGCGTACAGCACCGATGAGACTTGCAGTGGATGGATGGCCCAGGCAAGCGCAAGAGCGGGTGCCAGCCATTTCACGCGTTGTTCTTCCCTGCCTGCGGCCAGCAGCAGACTGCGGAACATCCACGCCAGTGCGAACGCTGTCAGAGCGTGGATCAGGATGTTGGTGGACTTGAATGTGGCCGGATCGGCACCGCCGGCGCGCCAGTAATCCAGTGCGAATGTCAGCGTGGGCAGGCTGCGCATCTGTCCCGAAATCTGCGGGGTCGCAATGACCTCGAGCAATCCGCTGGCGGACAGATGCTTGAGTTGGATTGATGCGTTGTTGACGATATTGGGGATGTCGTCAAACATGAACTCACCCGGCAAGCCGGGCAGGTACAGCAGTCCGGCGAGCAGGGCGATGACTAGGCTGAAGATCAGGTACTGACGGTTTCCCGTAGGCAGCAAAACGGACATGGGCCAGGGGCGAACCTGTTCGAGGGAGGCGCTGTGAAGATACACGGTGCAGGGGTGATTGCCTGCACTTTTCATCGTTCAGCATCCATCGCAAGCGCAAAGAGCTGGCGACACGATGGGGACGGCTCAGATCAAGACAGCGAACAGCTACCCGTGGTCATGTTGCAAGTGACGGTGCGAATGTAGGGTGCTCTCGGCGTGGCTGTTATGGGTGTGATCAGGTCGACAGCCGTGCTGATCGAGGCGCAGGCGCTGGCGGTGGCAGCTGCGGGTGTGTCCTTGTTGTAAATCGTCGCCAAGGCGAAGTTCGCGTAGTTCTTGGCTTCGGCAAGGCAGGCCGTCTCGGACGCCCGGATGCGGTAGTTGTTGTAGGCTGGCAGTGCGATGGCGGCCAGGATGGCGATAATGGCCACCACGATCATCAGTTCGATCAGGGTAAAGCCGTATTCGGTGCTGCGCATGGCGTGGTCTCGAAGGATCCCCTTGGTGTCTTGTTACAGAGCAATTTCCGTGCCAGCCGTGACCGGGGGATGGGCGGATGGTTGCTGGATAACGGGGGCCACGTATACCTGCCATATTCTTCGCGCCAATGCGGCGCGACCTGCTTGAAGGACGACACGGCGCGATTTGCAGCTGCTTGCCCTCCAAAAAAAGAAAGCCCCTCTTGCGAGGGGCTTTCCAGACTGCCGCTTGATGCTAGATCAGACGTGCGTAACCGTGCAGGTCGCAGTGGTAGCGCTGCAGGTGACGTGGCCGGTGCCAGGAGCCGCCGGGGTGAAGCCGCCCGGAGGATTGGCAGTGGCGTTGCTGCAGGCCGAGGGCGCCCACACCGGCAGGGTCATCTTCGAGACCGAAGCGGCCAGCCAGGAGTTCGAATAGGCCTTGGCTTCGCTCAGGCAGGCGTTGTCGGCCGAACGGATGCGGTAGTTGTTGTACGCCGGCAGCGCGATGGCGGCCAGAATGGCGATGATCGCGACCACGATCATCAGTTCGATCAGGGTAAAGCCTTGCTGCTTGTTCATGGGTGTATCCCCTAGGGTTGGTTGGGTGGTTCACGCACCGGTGTCGCTTCTGGTACCGGTCCCAGCACGGGCGAACTGGCGCGTGCAAGTACTGTAACGCAGGAACCGTGCCAATAGCGGACAGACATGATCATGGTGCCGATTTGAATCATGCGTCACGCTTTGGCGAGGCTAGCGGGAAATACTTCCTGGCGCAATGCGTCAGATTGTGACGCTCTGCGGCCACTGATGGGGCAAGGCTTCGTGGTCGCACCCCTGCGGTGTGCTCCCACAATACCGGTGAGATCCTACGGGAGACGCGCGACACAAACATAAAGGCCGCCCGGAGGCGGCCTTTGTGGAGCATCGATGCTGGCGGCAGCTTACTTCGCCATCCGCTTGGCGATCGCGGCACCCAGCTCGCCGGGGCTGCGGACGGTGGTGATGCCGGCTTTTTCCATTGCGGCGAACTTGCCTTCCGCCGTGCCCGAACCACCCGAGGCAATCGCGCCAGCGTGGCCCATGCGCTTGCCCTTCGGCGCGGACGCACCGGCGATGAAGCCCACTACCGGCTTGGTGACATGCTTGGCGATGAACTCGGCTGCTTCTTCCTCGGCGCTGCCGCCGATCTCGCCGACCATGATGATGCCTTCGGTCTGCGGATCGTCCTGGAACAGCTTCAGCGCGTCGATGAAATTGGTGCCGTTGATCGGGTCGCCACCAA
>JAFEBY010000116.1 GCA_018242465.1 Pseudomonadota bacterium
CGGTCTGGCTCGGGTGAGGCGGAGTGCCACCGTATGGGACGCTACCCTCTCATCAGAACAGCGATTTCCGGGAGAACCGAAGCACGCTGGGACGTCCTGAAGTTAGGGAAATCTACTCCCACTCGATCATCAATGAGACTCGCAAGTCCGCGTGGTTAAAGGGATTTGCGATGATTGAAATTGGGCCTTACCGTCGCTTTTACCGTCTGCATCGGACACCTTTTGCTGGCGCGGGAGATGGGGCGATTTGCGGGGTAACGACGCTGGCGGCACCATCATCAATCGCCTTCTAGGATAGCGCAGATAGCTGCTTGGCGAGCAGGTCTGCCTGCTCGGCAAACTTCCTCGCATCGGCCTTCTGCAACTGCGCCAGGTTGTGCAGCTTCCAGCGAATGCCAGGCAGGTGTTCGAGGTGCGCGATACCAAGCAATGACCACTCCGGCGTACCGGCGGCCAGCGACAGCAGGAAGCGCCGCTCATCGTCATCCAAGCCCTGTTGGATTTCGCGCACCATGCGCTCGCGCGCAGTCAGCAGCGAATCGAGCGGCACCGGCTCGGCCGTCATGCCTTGGAAGTTGTGCTCGTAGTCATGCTGGATGTCCCGCAGCGGCGTGAACAACACTTCGTGGATCGGCCGGTTGCTGCTGGCCAGATAGACCACGAAGGCACGCCGGATGCCGGGCGTAATGCCCTCGTGCGCAAAGAGCTGCATCACATCGAACAGATCGCGCGGGTGCTGCCGATCCAGCGCCGCCACCAGCTTGCCGCCGTACACGTCTTCCAGCGACACCACCGGAATCTCCAGATCGGCCATCAACACGTCGCGGGCAACCGGCGTCAGCGAAGCGCGGCGCACCGGCTGCACCGTGCCGCGCATGACGAAGTTGACTTCGACCTTGACCTGAATCGAGCCGCGACGCACCAGCAACTTCGTCTCCCCTGCTGCCGCCGCAGGCGCATGCGTCTGAAATCCCCGCTTCTTCAGCCGCTCGGCGGCTTGACGGATAGCCTCGTTGATGCGCGCCAGCGCCTCGTCTCGCGGCAGCGTGTGGTCGGGAAAGACCAGATCGAGATCGACCGACAGACGCGGCATGTCGCGCACGAACAGATTGATCGCCGTGCCGCCCTTCAGTGCGAAGGTGGCATCCACGAACACCAACGGCGCCACCTGCGTCAGCAGGCGCGCGGTATCGAGATAGGTCTGGTTCATGGCTTGAGCACCAAGAGGCCATCGGTCGATCTGGAGACCCAAGATCGGTTGCTGCCTGTCGGCAGCGTGGCTGGGTCGAGCTTGGCCGCCCAGGGCAATGACGCCTCGCGGCCGAGTTGTAGGCACAGCCGCACGGTCTTGATGTTCGTGCAGTGCTGCAACAGCTCGCGCAGCACATCAGCGCGCAGGCTGTAGGCGCTTTCGACGAGTTCGCGGGCTTCCTGCAAGGGCTGGCGCACGCCAACCTCACTCAACAGTTCCAGCAATGCGCGCTCTGGCGCCGACACCTGCGGCGCCCCGCTGCGCTTCTCGAAAGGGCCGACGTGTAACAAGGCCTCCGGCTGCTCGTCGAACAGCCGCTTGCGGTGGTACTCGGCCGGGAAGCGCTCGGTGAACCACTCCGGCAGACGCCCGGCCGTCCAGCCGTACAGGTGCAGCACTGGCTGCTGCGACACGTACTGCCGCAGACAGTACCAGTCCAGCGCCGACTTGCCGCCGACATGCAGTCCCTCGAACCGGCGCTGCAACAGCAGCAGGCTGGGATGGAGCGCTGGGGCGTCGTTCGGACGGCAGTACACCCCGCGCGCCAGGCGCGTGAGCCAGCCTGCCCGGACGTAGTGAACAGCCAGGTCGGCAGAGATGCCCAGCGCCGCCAAGTCTTCTGAAGCCAGCGGCATACCCGGCGCCAGCCGGGTGTAGAGCGCATTTAGTTTGCTTTGAGTAGTCGTAGCCATATTACGACTTTTATAACTTTTCAAAGAAGAAGTCAATTTCGAATAGTTCCTCCAATCGGAGCGTTAATACGATAACGACAACATATCCAAAATCCTACCCCTTCGGCGCAGCTACGCGGGAAGACAGTCGAGTGTCGTCTCCCCTGCCCTTCTTGAATCCCCGATCCCCCGCCATGAACGCCTCCAGCATGTGCGGGATCAGCGTCGCGGCGTCGACCGCCTCGCCGTAGGTTTGCGCATGTAGCGCGGCATAGCGGTCAAGGTCAGCTTTGAGGCTGGCCGGACATGCAAAGGTCAGCTTGATGCTCTCGGTTTTGGGCAGTGGCCCGAGCCGCAGCTTCTTGGTCGCGTTCATCGCATCGCTCCCCGTTGGAAAAACATCGGCTGGTACGGACGCAACACCAGATCGCGGTTGACGATGATCCGCACCGGCAAGCCCGGCCGCTCGGTCAGCGTCGGCTGGATGTTCATGTTGCGCCGGGTCATCTCCTGGCCCACCTGATTGATGCTGTCCTGCGCGCTGTCGCGCCCGGCGATCACGATGCGGTTGCCGTCCTGCCGGTTCTGCGGCGCAGCCAGCTCGGCGCCCACACCCAGCAAGGTCGTCAGCGCCGCCCCCGCAAAGACGCGATCCCAATGCCAATCGACGCCATCCTCCAGGCCGGAGTAGCCGGCCGGGTCAGTGCCGGCGAGGTTGTCGAGCTTCAGCGAAGACGTGTCCGGCAGGATGATCCGATTCCACACCACCTGCACACGGCTCTGCCCAAAGCTCACCTGGCTGTTGTACTTGCCCAGGATGCGCGAGCCCTGCGGGATCAGCAGGAACTTGCCCGTGGCGGTGTCGTACACCGGCTCCGTCACCGTGGCGATCACGTCGCCCGGCAGGTCAGACTTGATGCCCGTCACCAGCGCCCCGGCGATCACCGTTCCGGCCATGACCTGATACGGCGAGGACGGCATTTGCAGATTGCCGGAATTGCGGGTTTCCGTAGAGCCGCCTTTCAGGAAAGCCTCTTTCTGGTCTTGCCGGTTCTGCACAGCGGTCGGGTCGGAAGGCTGGGCCGCCGTCGAGGCCGGCCCGGCGGCCAGCGGGTCGAAGCCGGCCAAGGCGCTGTCAGGCGCAGCCGCAGCGGCTTGCGCCGTGACCGGCGCGGTGGCCTTGCCTTGGTTGCCCGAGCGGAAGAACACCGAGGAAGCTGCGGCTGCTTCGGCCTCCTTGCGCCGAGCATCGTCCGGGTCGTGGCCCGGTGGCGCATACGTCGGCGTCACCGGTTGCTGCGACTTCACGATGGCCGGGCCAAGATCGCCCGGCAGCGGCGGCCCCAGTTCCGGCACCTTCGGCAGCTTGGAATAGTCGGAAGGCAAGCCATCCAGCCCTTCGGACTTCGACACGCGATCCACGTTGTACAGCTCGGTCTGCTCGCCTCCGCGCCGGTGCGGCTGCAATGACCAGATCGTGGCCCCGAGCACGGCAACCGACAGGCCGCCGGTGAGCATGGCCAAGGTGCGCCGGTTCAGGCGCGTGACCGGGCGCGGCTGGGCGCGCAGCGCCACCGCCTCGGGCGCGACCTTGCCCGCCTGCGGCGCAAGGTCAGGGGAATCGTCCTGGCTCATGGTCAATTCCTCCGCGTGCGGCCCGTGACACCATCGGTACGCTCGATCCGTACCACGTCGCCCTTGTCTCCACCTAAGCGCAGTTCGGCGGCGCCGAACAGCCGATCCACGATGTAGTACGGCGAACGAAACCGGTAGTTCACCAACTGCCCATCGCCCCGCGCGCCGATGACGAACAGCGGCGGCAGCTCGCCTTGCGCAATGCCGGGCGGGAACTGTATATAGACCTTCTCACCGTCGTCAAAGGCGCGCAGCGGCTTCCACGGTGGATTGCTGCCGCTGACCGCGTAGCGAAAGCGGATCTTCTCCAGCGACAGGCCGGCATCGAGCGGCGCGGCGGCGCTGACCGCCTGCGACTGGCGCTGCAAAGCCAGCATCTTGTCCTTGGGATATTCCCAGGACACCGAAGCCATCCACGTCTTCTCGGTCGAGGTCAGCTCGATCAGGTAGGTGCGCCGACTGGTCGTGATGACCAGATTGGTCTTCAACCCTGAGCGGATCGGCTTGACCATCACGTTGACGCGCAGCGCATCGCCGCTGCCACTTGATGTATCACCCACGATCCAGCGCACGGTATCGCCAGCGGCCACCGTCACCAGCTCCTCGCCCGGCTGAAGCGCAACCACCGTCACGCGGCCCACGGCCGCATAGACCTGGTACAGCGCGCCATCTGTGAAGGGCCACACCTGGATCGCATTGACGTAGCCCTCGCGCGTGGGCGCAATGCGTGCCTCGGCATTGGCACGCGACACGCGCACTGTTTCATCGGCAGGTTCCGCGGCGGGCTTGGCATCCGGCACAGGCTTCATCTGCGCCGGCATCGGCAGTACCTGCGGCACGGCCACCACTTCCACCGGCTTCGGCGCCTCGGGCAGCGGCTGGGCCTGCACCGGCTCATCGAGCGAGATCGACGGCGGCGGCTTGCCCTGCGTGGCGCAGCCTGCAAACAGGACAGTGAATGCCAGCAGCATCGCCGGCAAGGCGGATTTACGGAAAAAATCATTCATGGTTTTGCTCCTTCGTTTCCTTCCAGTTCGCGGCTCCACGACAGCCCGTTGACGTAGATACCCAGGGGGTTCTTGCGCACGCGCTGCTCCGTGCGCGGCGTCTGCTGCACGATGGAC
>JAFEBY010000117.1 GCA_018242465.1 Pseudomonadota bacterium
CGCGACGCGATCAGGCGCAGGTAGGCCAGGCTGTCCTTGATTTCGGCGCGCTCGAAGAAGCGCATGCCGCCATACACGCGATACGGCAATTGTTCCGCCAGCAGGGCTTCTTCGAAGGCGCGTGACTGCGCGTTGCTGCGATAGAGGATCGCGCAATCGCCATGGCTGCCGCCGTCGCGTACCCAGGCACGGATGCGTTCGATCACGTAGCGCGCCTCGTCGATCTCGTTGTAGGCGGCGTAGAGATCAATCAACTCGCCTTCGCCGCTGTCGGTCCACAGCTGCTTGCCGAGGCGTTCCGGGTTGTGGGCGATCACCGCGTTGGCGGCGCTGAGGATGTTGGCGGTGGAACGATAGTTCTGTTCGAGGCGGATGGTCTGCGCGCCGGCGAAATCCTGCAGGAAGCGCTGGACATTCTCGACCTTGGCGCCGCGCCAGCCGTAGATCGCCTGATCATCGTCGCCAACCACGAAGACATGGCCGGTTTCGCCGGCAAGCAGACGCACGAAGCCATATTGGATCGCGTTGGTGTCCTGGAATTCATCGATCAGCAGTTCGCGGAAGCGCTGGTGGTAGTGCGCGAGCAGCGCTGGGGTGTCGCGCAGCAGTTCGTGCGCGCGCAGCAGGATCTCGGCGAAATCCACCAGGCCGGCGTTGTCGCAACGTTCCTGGTAGAGCGCGTAGCACTTCTGCATCACCTGCGACCATTCATCACGATCGGGCTGGATGTGCTGCGGACGGCGGCCCTCATCCTTCTGCGCATTGATCCACCACGCGATCTGCTTGGGCGGGAAGCGTGCCTCGTCGAATTCGAGTTGTTGCACCACGCGCTTCACCAGTCGCAACTGGTCGTCGCTGTCGAGGATCTGGAAGCCCTCCGGCAACTTCGCGTCCTGCCAGTGCAGGCGCAGCAGTCGATGCGCGAGCCCGTGGAAGGTCCCGATCCACATCCCGCGCGCGCCATTGCGCAACTGCGCCTCGGTACGCGCGCGCATCTCGCCCGCCGCCTTGTTGGTGAAGGTCACGGCGAAGATGCCGTGCGCAGGCACGCCGTGCACTTCGTTCAACCACGCGATGCGATGGGTGAGCACGCGGGTCTTGCCGGAACCGGCGCCTGCCAGCACCAGATAGTGTCCGGGCGGCGCAGACACGGCCTCGCGCTGGGCCGGATTCAGCCCGTCGAGCAAATGGGAAACATCCATGACTCCATTTTAATCACTCGCCCCGCATCATGACCGGATCTTCCGAAGAATCCCCAGAGCCATCATGATCGACCTGCACTATTGGCCGACGCCCAATGGCCACAAGATCACCCTGTTCCTCGAAGAAGCCGGCCTCGAATACCGCATCGTTCCGGTCGACATCGGCAATGGCGCGCAATTCGAACCCGATTACCTGCGCATTTCGCCCAACAACAAGATGCCGGCGATCGTCGACCACGCACCGGCGGGTGGCGGCGCACCGATCAGCGTGTTCGAATCGGGCGCGATCCTGGTCTATCTCGCCAACAAGACCGGCCGCTTCTTCGCCGACGACGTGCGCAGCAAGATCCATGTCAACGAATGGCTGATGTGGCAGATGGCCGGGCTTGGTCCGATGACCGGCCAGTACGGGCATTTCCACGTCTATGCTCCGGAACAAATCGATTACGCCCGCGATCGCTACCGCAACGAAGTGTTGCGCCTGCTCGGCGTGCTCGACAGGCAACTGCAAGGTCGCGCCTTCATCACCGGCGATGACTACACCATCGCCGACATGGCCTGCTATCCGTGGATCAATCCGTACACGAAGGCACCGCTGGATCTGTCGGTATTCTCGGCCCTGCAGCGCTGGCATGCGTCGATTGCGGCACGACCCGCCACCCAACGCGCGTATGCGCTGACGAAGACCGTCAACCCCGATGCCGGCAAACCGCTGAGCAACGAGGAGAAGAAGATCCTGTTCGGGCAGCGGTGAATGCTGCGTCGCATGCACTGACAGCTTGGCGGATTTGCCAGAAGCTTCGCTCGGCTCTGCGCCTTTAGCGGTTATCCGCAGCAGCCGACACGCCGAGAACCCATCCATGGGAGCTCGACTCGACATCCATGCCTCGCATGGTCGGCGACTCCGGACGAACCGCACGGCA
The DNA here is from genome assembly GCA_018242465.1 of Pseudomonadota bacterium. Taxonomy (GTDB): domain Bacteria; phylum Pseudomonadota; class Gammaproteobacteria; order Xanthomonadales; family Xanthomonadaceae; genus Solilutibacter. Next base: position 2,126 of record JAFEBY010000117.1, read on the forward strand.
TGCCGGTGGCGGCTTTTTCGCTCTCCTGGAACGCAACAACACGCGCGCTCAGCGGGTCGCCGGACTGGCAACCCGCTGAGACAGCGCGCGCTTTAGCGCACCGGCTTGACCTCGTATTCCTTCGGCGGCTCCGCGCCCAGCAGGTTCTTCACGAAGAAGTCCCAGCGGCGACGCATCACGTAGTAGCTGTCCACGCCGTAGCCGTGGCGTGCATGCGGCAGCAGCAGCAAGTCGAAGTCCTTGTTCGCCTTGATCAACGCATCGACCACCTGCAGCGTCGACTGCGGCGGCACGTTGTCGTCCATCAGGCCGTGGACCAGCATCAGCTTGCCCTTGAGGTTCTTGGCGTATGCAGCATTGTCCTGGCTGGTGAAGTTGGTGGTGCCATCGGCCTTTTTCTCGAGCAGGCCGTGATAGCGCTCGGCCCAGTCGTCTTCATAGGTCAGATTGTCGTGGTTGCCGCTTTCCGACCAGCCGGCCTTGTATACATCCGGATAGCGGAACATGGCCGTCGCGGTGGCATTGCCGCCGCCGGAATGGCCCCAGATACCGGCACGCGTGGCGTCGACCCACGAATACTTCGCCGCGAGCTGCTTCAGCGCAGCCACCTGGTCCGGCAGGGTGTTGTCGGCCATGTTGCCGTAATAGGCGTCCTGGAACGCCTTGCTGCGCAACGGGGTGCCCATGCCATCGACCGCGATGACGATGAACCCGAGCTCGGCCAGTGCCTGGTTGTCGCCCTGCGCGGGCATGAAGCTGCGCGTGCGAACCGAACCGACCTGCGGGCCGGGATAAATGTAGGTGATGATCGGATACTTCTTGTTCGGGTCGAAATTCGACGGCTTGAACATCTGGCCGTAGAGATCGGTCTTGCCGTCACGCGCCTTCACCGTGAACGATTCCGGCGCAACCCAGCCCGCGGCCTTCAGGCGGCTGAGATCGGTGCGTGCGAGTTCGCTCACCTGCTTGCCGTTGCCATCGCGCAACACGGCGACTGGCGCGGTGGAGATGGTCGAGTACACATCAACGAAATACTTGTCGTCGGCAGACGGGGTGATGGTGTGGTTGGCGTTTTCTGGCGTCAGCAACGTGACATCGCCGCCATCCATGCCGACCCTGTAGTAGCGCACGAAGTAGGGATCGCCGCCTTCGCGACCGACGCCTCGGATCCACAAGGTGCGCGAGGCGGGATCGATGTGGCCGATCTGGGTGACGTTCCAGTCGCCACTGGTGATCTGGTGCTTGAGCTTGCCGGTGGCGAGGTCATGCAGGTAAAGATGCCCCCAGTTCGATTTCTGGCTGAACCAGATGAATTCGTTGCTCTCCGGCAGGTAGCGCCAGTTGACGCCGGCGAGCGCAGGCGCGCTCTGGTACTGGGTGGCGACGGTTTCCTTGTAGACGTCGCGCACCTTGCCGGTGGCGGCATCGGCCACGCGCAGGGTCGCGGACTTGTGGCCACGATCGGTGCTGACGAACGCCAGGGTCTTGCCGTCCTTCGCCCATTGCACGTCATCCCAACCACCGTCGCAGACCACATCGTCGGCGCAGGTCGAACGATGCTGGTCCGCCGGCATCTGCAGGCGCACGGTCTTTGGCGCGGCGCCCGAGACGTCAACGATCACGCGCTCGATCATCGTCACGTTCTTGTCGCCGGCAAACGGATATTTCCATTGCTGCACCTTCGGTGCACCGACGTTGGTGTCGACCAGTGTCATCGTGCTGGTCTTGCGCTGGTCCTGCTGGAAGGTGGCGATCTTCTTCGAATCGGGCGACCACACCACGACCGCTTCGTCGGTGTGCTTCCAGCCGGCGTTGTCGGTGGCGTAACCGTAGTCGGGCTTGCCGTCGCTGGTGAGTTGGGTTTCCTTGCCGGTGGCGGTATCGCGCAACCACAGGTTCCATTTGCGGATGAAAGCTTCGTGCTTGCCGTCGGGCGAAGCGACCCCGGGCTCATCGCCGGACTTCACCGCAGCAGCTGGCGTGCAGCCCTTGTCGTCGCAGCGATAGCGGGCGCCGCGCACATCCACCACCATGGTCGCACCTTCTTGCTTGACCCCCGAGACCGGCAGCATGTCCATCTTCACCGGCGCACCCTTGCCGGCACGGGCCTGGTTCATGGCATCGGCCAGCGCCTGCGCATTGAAGGCCGCCGTGGATTTGCCGGTCGCCGGGTCCAGTCGCAGGAAATGCGTCTTGCCCCCCGTGGTTTCGCGGTAGACCACACTGTCATCGTCCAGCCAGCTGACGACGCTGACCATGCCATCCACCAGCGGGCCGGTGCGGTCGCCGAGGGTCTTCACGGCGCGGTCGTAGTCGGCAGCGGTGAGCTGCGCGGGCGTTTGCGCCTGGGTCATCGGGGCGACGACCAGGCAGACGGCCAACAGGGCAAGGCGGGAATGAGCACGCATCGGGGTTCCGGAGGACGGAGGTATCCCATCGATGCTACCCGTCGCCGCGCCGCGCCGACACATGACTTCCGACCTATGTCGCCGGGGCCAGCCAAGCCAACGACCGGAACCGTGGTGCCCATCGGCCCGCACTGCACCACGGCCGGTTCAAGGCGGCTTCATCGGGTGCCCGGTCTATAATTTCCGGCCATTCCCAGCCCGATCCTTCGTGACCGATTCTCGAACCGCCCAGCCCATGCCTCCGGTGGCGATCCGCGCCCATACCGCCACCACCGCGCTCGGCCGCGGACGGCAGGCACAGGCCGACGCCCTCCACGCGGGACGCAGTGGACTCCGCCGCAACGATTTCAGCCACGCGCCGCTGGACTGCTGGATCGGCCGGGTCGCCGGCGTCGAGGACGAGGCGCTGCCCGAAGCGCTTTCCGCCTGGGAATGCCGCAACAACCGCCTCGCTTGGATCGCCCTCCAACAGGACGGGGTGATGGACGCGCTGCGCGAAGTGGTCGAACGCCATGGAGCGGACCGCGTCGCGCTGGTGGTCGGGACATCGACATCGAGCATCGGCGCCACCGAGGACGCCTACGAACGACTGGTCGACGATGCCTTCCCGGCGGACCTCGCCCGCCCGATCATCCATACCCCGCATTCGCTCGGCCATTTCCTCCAGCACGCCACCGGGCTGCGCGGCCCGAGCATCACCGTCGCGACCGCCTGCTCGTCGAGCGCCAAGGTGTTCGCGCAGGCGGCACGACTGATCCAGTCCGGCGTGGTCGATGCCGCGCTGGTCGGCGGGGTCGATACCCTGTGTGGCAGCGTGCTGTTCGGCTTCAATTCGCTGGGACTGGTGTCGACGCAACCGTGTCGTCCGTTCGATGCGCAGCGCGATGGGATCTCGCTGGGCGAGGCCGGCGGCTTCGCGGTGCTGGAACGCATCGATGGCGACGAATCCGGCGGCCTGCGCCTGCTCGGCTACGGCGAATCCAGCGACGCCCACCACATGTCGACGCCGCATCCGGAAGGACTCGGCGCGCAACTGGCGATGCGCGATGCGTTGGCGCGCGCCGGGCTCGAAGCAATGGACATCGATCACCTCAACCTGCACGGCACCGCCACGCCGGCGAATGATCGCGTGGAGATGATCGCGATCTCGGCGATGTTCCCCGACTCGCTGCACGCCGCGAGCACCAAGGGATTCACCGGCCACACGCTGGGCGCCGCCGGCATCGTCGAATCGGTGTTCGCGTTGATCGCGCTGGAAGACGGCATCCTGCCCGCCACGCTGAACGGCGACTCGCCCGATCCCGGCTGCGGCCCGCAAATCCGTTTCGCTGCCGATTCGCACCCGATCCGCCATGCCATGAACAATTCGTTCGGCTTCGGCGGCAACAACTGTTCGCTGGTGTTCGGTCGCGCATGAGCAGTTTGAACGCCACGATCGAAGGCATCGGTTTCTGGACCCGCGGGATTCCGGACTGGAATGCTGCACGCCACTTCGTCGCCAGCGGCGAATTGCCCGCCGATGCGCCCTCGAAACCATCGCCGCAATTGCTGCCCGCCAACGAACGCCGGCGCGCGCCGGAATCGGTGGCGGTGGCACTGGAAGTCGCCCAGGCCGCGTGCATCGCTGCCGGGCGCGATCCCAAGACGCTGGCGTCCATATTCGCCAGCACCGACGGCGAGCTGCCGATCACCGATTACATCTGCGCGACTTTGCGCGACGATCCCGCTGCGCTGTCGCCGACCAAGTTCCACAACTCCGTGCACAACGCCGCCGCCGGATATTGGACGATCGGCCAAGGCTGCATGGCACCGTCCACCGCATTGAGCGCGTTCGCCTGCACCTTTGCACAAGGCCTCCTCGAGGCAATGGTGAATCTCGCCTGCGGCGAACCGGCCATCCTGCTCGCCGCCTACGACACCGGCGCGACTGGCCCGCTGGCCTCGGTGTCGACCGGAACCGGCTTGCTGGGCGGCGCACTGGTGCTGGCACCCGCCGGCGGCAAGGGCCCGCAGCTGTCTGCGACACTGGTCGATGGCGAAGGCGATGCCAACGACGGCGCGCTGGCACACCACGCGTCTGGAAACCGCATGGCGAAGATGCTGCCTCTGTTCGACCTGCTCGCTACCTGCAAGGATGGCCAGGTCCAACTCGATGCCGGCGCTGGACGCGCACTCCGCCTGGAAATCCGCCATGTCTGAGCCAACACGACTCGATCGCGGCAACGTCGCCGTGGTGATCCCGGCATTGAACGAACGCCTGCGCATCCGCGAAGTGGTGAGCGACGCCTTGCAATACATCGATCACGTGATCGTGGTCGACGACGGTTCCGACGACGGCACTTCCGATTGCGTGCGCGACCTTCCCGTCACCCTGCTGCACCATCCCCGACGCATGGGCAAAGGCCAATCCCTGCGCGACGGTTTTGCCGAAGCCGCGCGCATGTGCATGCAGGCGGTGGCGACGATGGATGGCGACGGCCAGCACAAGGCCTCCGACCTGCCGCGCCTGATCGCCGCCGCCAACCGCCACCCAGGCGCGCTGGTGATCGGCGCGCGCCTGAAGAAACGCGCGTCCCAGCCGTGGTATCGCCGCATCGGCAACGACTTCGGCGACTGGGGCATCAGCTGGGGTTGCGGCTATCGCGTCGTCGATACCCAGAGCGGCCAGCGCCTGTATCCACGCGCGGTGTTCACCCTGCCTAACGTGCCCGGCGAAGGTTTCGTGTTCGAAGCGCAGATGCTGATGTCGGCGTCGCGCCAGGCCGGCGCCGGCGTAGTCGCAGTGCCGGTGGAGGCGCGCTACGCCAGTGCCGAGCAGGAGTACCGCAAGAGTCATTTCCGCCTGTTCCGCGATCTCTACAACATCACGTCGCACACGGTGAAGTTCATCCTGGCGCGCGGCGACGTGGCGCGCGAATATCGCAAGACGCGGGCCCATCCCCCGGTCATTGATCAGGACGCATGAACAACAAAGCCGACGTCGTCATCCTCGGAGGCGGCCTCGCCGGTCTAAGCCTGTCGATCCAGCTCAAACGCATGGATCCAGCGTTGCACGTCGTGGTGATCGAGCGCCAGCGCCATCCGGTGCGCGAGGCTGCGTTCAAGGTCGGCGAATCGACGGTGGAAATCGCCGCGCATTATTTTGGCCACGTCCTCGGCCTGCGCGAACACCTCGATGGCGAGCAGATCCGCAAGTTCGGTTTTCGCTTCTTCTTCTCGGACGGCATCGAGGCCATCGATCGTTGCAGCGAACTCGGCGTCAGCAAACTGCTGCCGATGACCTCATGGCAACTCGACCGCGGCCGCCTCGAGAACTTCCTCGGCGAACGTGCGCGCGAACTCGGCGGGGTCTTCATCGATGGCGCCACGGTCAGGCATGTTGAGCCTGCCAGCGACGGCGGGTTGCACGCGGTCGAATTCGAACATGAAGGCATCACCACCCGACTGGAAACGCGTTGGTTGATCGATGCTGCAGGACGCGCCAGCCTGCTCAAGCGCAAATTCGGTCTTGCCGAAGACAATCCACACGACGTCAACGCCGCGTGGTGGCGTGTCGATGGCATTATCGATCCCAACCAGTGGTCGCGCGATGACGATTGGCTGCAGCGCTGCACGCCACCGGATCGCTGGCGCTCCACCAACCACCTGTGCGGTCGCGGTTACTGGGCGTGGATGATCCCGCTCGCCTCCGGCGCACATTCGATCGGCATCGTCGCCGAGGGTGCTACACATCCGCTGGATAAACTGAAGACCCACGAACTCGCGACCGCATGGCTGCGCGAACACCAGCCGGCGCTGGCGAACCTGTTGGACGATCCGCGCCACGCGCTGCAGGACTTCCGCTTCCTGCGCCACTTCTCGCACGGCTGCAAGCAGGTGTTCTCGAGCGATCGCTGGGCGATCACCGGCGAAGCAGGACTGTTCCTGGATCCGTTCTATTCGCCCGGTAGCGACTTCATCGCCATCGGCAATACCTACATCTGCGACCTGATCCGCCGCGACCGCGCCAACCAGCCGTTCGCGCCGTATGCCGGGATCTACCAGCAGCTGATGGATTCCTTCTTCACCAACACCATGACGCTTTACCGCGATCAGTACGCGCTGTTCGGCGACGCCCGGGTGATGCCGCTCAAGGTGATCTGGGACTACACCTACTACTGGTCGCTGCTGGCCCCGCTGTTCACCGGCGATCGCATCGCCGACATTGCCATGCTCGGCAAACTGCGCCCCACGCTCGATCGCGCCACCGGCCTCAACATGGCGATGCAAGCGCTGCTGCGTACCTGGGGCGAGCGCAACGGCACGCCATCACCACCGCAGGATGGACGGCTGCTCGATCAGTACCTGATCCCCTGGTTCCACGAGCTCAATCGCGCGCTGACCGATCCGCCGCAGGACGACGACACTTTCCGTCAACGCATCGTCGCCAATGTCGCACTGATGGACCGCCTGGCCGTGCAATTGCTTGGTGAGGCGCGAAGGAATCATCCCGACATCGACGACTTCGGGCTTGCCGCGATGCTGGCGGATGTCGCGCCGGGAGAACCGTTGCTGCAAGCGCCGTGGGTGGGTTGACGGGACTCAGCCCATTCCGCCATTGACGCCGATCACCTGGCCATTGATGTAGCTCGCGACATCGCTGCACAGGAACGCGACCAGCGCCGCGACGTCTTCCGGTCTTCCGGCACGCCCCGCCGGCACCATCGCCTTGAGCTGGTCGGCGGGAAACAGTTCATCGGTCATCCGTCCTGCGATCACGCCCGGCGCAACCGCATTTGCGGTGATGCCGCGACTGGCCATTTCGCGCGCCAGCGATTTCACCGCGCCGTGCAAGCCGGCCTTCGCAGCCGCGTAATTGGCCTGCCCGCGATTGCCGAGCACGCCGGCGACCGACGA
>JAFEBY010000118.1 GCA_018242465.1 Pseudomonadota bacterium
GCGATCGCCGAGGCCGCGCTGTCCAAGCCGTCCCCGTTCCTGATCTATCAGGAAAGCCGCCTGATCGTGCGCGCCCTGCGCGATTACATGCGCAGCGACATCGGTGAGATTCTGGTCGATACCCCGGAGATGTACGCCGAGGCGCTGGAATTCGTCGAACAGGTGATGCCGCACAACAAGCGCAAGCTCAAGCACTACACCGACGACACCCCGCTGTTCAATCGCTTCCAGATCGAATCGCAGATCGAATCGGCCTACGAGCGCACCGTGCGCCTGCCCTCCGGCGGCGCCTTGGTGATCGACCAGACCGAGGCCCTGACCGCCATCGACGTCAACTCGGCGCGCGCCACCAAGGGCGGCGACATCGAGGAAACCGCGTTCAATACCAATCTCGAAGCGGCCGAGGAAGTGGCCCGCCAGCTGCGCCTGCGCGACCTCGGCGGGCTGGTGGTGATCGACTTCATCGACATGTCGTCGAACAAGCACCAGCGTGATGTCGAGAACAAGCTGCAGAACGCGCTCAAGTACGACCGCGCACGCGTGCAGCTCGGCCGCATCAGCCGGTTCGGGCTGATGGAAATGAGCCGCCAGCGGCTGCGTCCCAGCCTCGGCGAGGCCAGCCAGATCGTGTGCCCGACCTGTGAAGGTCATGGCCGCATGCGCAGCATCGAATCGCTGTCGCTGTCGATCATCCGCGTCGCCGAGGAGCACGCGATGAAGGACAACACCGGCCAGGTGCTGGTGCAGGTGCCAGTGGAAATCGGCAATTACCTGCTCAACGAGAAACGCAGTGCGTTGCGCGAGATCGAACAGCGTCACGACGCGCCGATCGTGATCGTCGCCGACGAGCAGCTGCACAGCCCGCACTACGAGGTCACGCGCATCCGCAGCAACGAGATGGGCGAGGAAACCAGCAAGCCCAGCTACCAGCGCGGTACCCCACGCAAGCTCAACACGATCTCCCTGACCAAGGGCCAGCTCAACATCCCGCCGCCGGCCGTCACCAAGGTCAAGCCGACCCAGCCGGCACCGCTACGCGAGCCCAAGCCTATGCCGGTGGAGCCGGAATTGCAGGCCGCACCGGTACAGGCGCAGGTGCAGTCCATCCCCGCCGCCGTCGCGCAAGCAGCCCCGGCCAATGGTGGCTTCTTCGGTTGGCTGCGCAAAGTGGTGGGTGGGGCACCGGCACAACCCGTTGCTGTCGAAACGCCAGCACCGCAAGCCCGTGCACCGCAGGGCGGTGAGCGTGGTGATCGCAACGAACAGCGCCAGCGTCGCGAGGGGCGTGGAGAAAATCGCGGCGACGGCGGCCGCCAGCAACAGCAGAAACAACAAAAGCAACAGCAGAAGCAACAAGGCAATCGACAGGACAGGCAAGAGCGTCCGGAGCGCCAGGAGCGTCCGGACAAGCAGGAACGGCAAGAACAGCAGCGGCAACAGCAGCCGAAGCCGGAGCGAAGCGAAGCGGCTGCCCGCCAGGACAAGGGTGACGCCCGCAACAAGCCGGCACGCCAGGAGCGGCAGGAACGCCCGAATGCTGCCGCGCCGGTCGTGGCGGTCGTTGCAGAAACTGCGACGGTCATTGACGCGGAACCGCAGTTGCAGCCGAATGTTCCCGTCCAGAACGAGGAACTGGCGACTGCAGTGGTTACCACCAACGCGGCATCGGACAATGTCGCTGCGACCAGCGAGGACGCTGCAGGCGGCGAAAACGGCGGCAAGCGTCGTCGTGGTCGCCGCGGTGGACGTCGGCGTCGGCGTGGCGGCGGTGACTCGGCAGCCACCGTTGAGTCCGGCGAGCACGACGACGCACTGGATTCGGTGCTTGACGTGGACACCGCCCAGCCCGAATTCGAGTTCAGTGATCTTGATCCGGGAGAAGCAGAGCACGCACAGGCCGAAACCATCTCTCGCCCGACGGATACGGCCAAGGAACAGGCTTCCGAACCTGTCGCAGCGCCAGCGCCTTCGACGTCACCGGCAACCACTGAGCCGGCAACACGCATGGAACCTGCCCAGCCTGTCGCGGCAGAAGCCCAGACGGATCACGCCATCGTGAATCCCGAACCGCCGGCAGCCAAGCCAGAGGTCGCACGTACCGAGCAAGCTGAAGCCGCGCCCGCTCTATCGGTGGAGGCAATGCCAACGAACGTCGATGTCGCTGTCGATGCCGAGCGCGTCGAGTCGGCGATTGCGGTGGTCGAGCCGGTGCTTGCGCCGGTCGCGATGCCGGCGACGCCCGCCGCCAACGCGCCGGAGCAGCCCCTGCCCATCGCCGCCAGCAGCACGGCCGATGAAGCACCGGCAGAGCAGCTCGTCCCCAGCGCCAGCGGCGATGAGGATGTTGCCGCCAAGCAGCGTGCCGAACAGCTGCGCATCCTGTTCGAGGCTGCGCGTCAACAGCCGATGTCGGCAGCATCTGCACCGACGGCCACAAGCGCGGCCGCCAACCCGCCGCCTTCGAACGCAGGCTGATCGAGAGCGAAGGTCTGGCAACGTCGACTCGCGTTGCCAGACCGGCGTTATATCGCGTCGCGTCGTATTTGACCCAACCTCACTCGGCGAGAGTGCCCCGCAAAGTGCCGATCAAGGCAACTCCGGCATGGCACTTGGTCGCTAGTTCTGTGCGGCGTTGACACGCGTTCGATAGTCCAATCCGTGGACTTTCATGCTTTACCATAGATGGATCCCAGCTTGCGCCGGGATGACGGAGCTTCGGCCAAGCGAATGCGTCCGGCCTCTCGATATCGAGCGAAAAATCAAACGCACCCATTGCCATCAACGGCACGCGTCCTTGCGTGCCAGCGTCAGTGCATCGCCTGCGCCGGATCAACCAAGCCGTACTGGCTGACCAGTCGTGCCAGTGCGATGTTGTCGTGCACACCGAGTTTGTCGAACAGATGCGTCTTGTGGGTGTTCACGGTCTTGGCGCTCAGGCTGAGGCGCTTGGCGATCGCTTCCTGACGCAGGCCCTGATTGAGCAGGAGCGCGATCTCCAGTTCGCGCGGCGTCAGGCTGTCGAACGGGGAGCCGTCGTCGCCCTGCAGGCGTGACAGCGCCATGCCCTGCGCAACCGCACTTGCGAGGTAGCGCTTCCCGCGGGCGACATCGC
>JAFEBY010000119.1 GCA_018242465.1 Pseudomonadota bacterium
ATCACCCAGTCCGGGCGTGCGCCGGGGCGGTCGACCTTGTTGACCACCACGATCGGCTTGAAGCCCATCGCAAAGGCCTTCTGGGTGACGAAGCGCGTCTGCGGCATCGGGCCGTCCATCGCGTCGACCAGGATCAACACCGAATCGACCATCGACAGCACGCGCTCCACTTCACCACCGAAGTCGGCGTGTCCGGGGGTGTCGACGATGTTGATGTGGTTGCCCTGCCAGTTGATGGCAGTGTTCTTGGCCAGGATGGTGATGCCGCGTTCCTTTTCCTGGTCGTTGCTGTCCATCGCGCGCTCGGCAAGCACGGTGCGCTCGTTCAGGGTGCCGGACTGCTTCAGCAGGCAATCGACGAGGGTGGTCTTGCCGTGGTCGACGTGGGCGACGATGGCGATATTGCGAAGATTCTGGATGGACATGCGGACAGGGCCGCGCAGGGCGACCGGGGGCAGGAAAGTGAGCCGATCATTATAACCCGGGCCGCCCGCGCGCGCTTGCGCTGGCCTTGATCCGGCACCGGACCGTCGCCATGTCGGTACGATATCCACATCACCCACTGGAGTTGCCCATGTCCCTGACCGCCACCCTCGACACCGACCGCGGCCCGATCAAGCTCGAGCTGTACGCCGACAAGGCACCGCTGACGGTCGCCAATTTCGTCAACCTGGCCAAGCGCGGCTTCTACGACGGGCTGAACTTCCACCGCGTCATCAACGATTTCATGATCCAGGGCGGCTGCCCGCTCGGCACCGGCACCGGCGGCCCGGGCTATCGCTTCGAGGACGAGACCGGCAACGGCGTGCGCCACGAACGCGGCGTGATCTCGATGGCGAATGCCGGCCCGAACACCAACGGCAGCCAGTTCTTCATCACCCACATCAAGACCGACTGGCTCGACGGCAAGCACACCGTGTTCGGCAAGGTGTTGGAAGGCCTCGATGTGGTCGATGCGGTGAAGCAGGGCGACACCATCAAGTCGATCCGCATCGAAGGCGATGCCGATGCCGCGCTGGCAGCGAAGGCCGACCGCGTTGCCGAGTGGAACAAGACGCTGGCGGCTTGATCGCCGCGCGAAAAACTGGCGCACGCGCGCGGAAGTGGGTGCGCCAGTCCGATGCGTGACCATTCCGCCGCATGGATGCGGCGGATGAGCCTACATGGACGTATTCACGGCGTGTCACGCATTGGAGCTGGTCACCCACGCCACCAGCGCGTGCCGACGGAGGCACCAACGCGGCCAGCCCTTGCACCATATGCGTTTTCGTAATGGTGCAGTGCGGCGAATGTGCTAAGATTTTCGGCTTCCGAAGGCGGAAATTTCGCCTTCCCGACAGGTGAATCCGGAGACCGTTCCAATGCCTCAACTGTCCCAGCGCATCGGCCGCGCCAAGCCCAGTGCCATCATGCAGGTGGCCGAGAAAGCCAAAGCGCTGAAAGCCGCCGGTCGCGACATCATCAGCTTCTCGATCGGTGTCCCCAACTTCCTGCCGGGCCAGCACGTGTATGACGCCGCGCGCGACGCGCTGTCGCACGACAGCGGCCAGTACGGCAGCAATCGCGGTTCCGATGCATTGATCGCCGCATTCCTCAAGCACATCGAGCAGGTCGGCCTGACTGGGTACACCGCGGCCAACTGCGCCACCGGCATCGGCGCCAAGCACGTGATCTACAACCTCGCCGAAGCGCTGCTCGACGAAGGCGACACCATCGCCTTCGCTGCGCCCTACTGGACGAGCTATCTCGACATCGCCGACATCGTCAACGCGAAGATCGACTTGCTGCCGTGCCCGGCTTCGCAGCACTACAAGCTGACGCCGGCGCAACTCGACGCCGCGCTGGCCAGGAAGCCGCGCGTGTTCCTGTTCAATAATCCGAACAATCCGACCGGCATGGTCTATACGAAGGACGAGATTTCCGCGCTAGCCGATGTGATCGTGAAGTATCCGGACACCTGGGTGATCACCGACGACATCTACAACCGCATGGTGTTCGATGGCATCGGCTACCACAATTTCGTGCAGGTGCGCCCGGAACTCAAGGATCGCGTGATCTTCATCGATTCGCTGTCCAAGACCTACGGCATGCCCGGCTGGCGCGTCGGCTTCATGGCGGGCCCGGAAGTGGTCGCGAAGGCCGTGGTGACGATGAATTCCAACCACATCACCAACCTGCCGGAAGTCACCACCGCCGCAGCGGTTGCAGCGCTCAGTGGTCCGCAGGATGTCCCGACCGAGAAGTGCGCGGAATTCCAGGCCAAGCGCGACCAGGTGATGGCGGTGATGAACGCGATTCCCGGTGTGGTCTGCCCGCGTCCGCAGGGTGCGTTCTACGTGTTCCCCGACGTCAGCGCTTACTTCGGCAAGTCACACGGCGGCAAGGTGATCACCAACGACATCGAGCTGTGCAATGCGTTGCTCGAAGCCAAGGGCGTGGCCTGCGTGCCGGGCTCGGCCTTCGGCGAACCGCGCGCGCTGCGCATCAGCTACACCTGCCCGACGCCGCAGCTGGCGCCCGGCCTGCAGCGCTTCCAGGAATTCTTCGCGGAATTGTCCTGATCCTTCCGAACCAGTCTTTCGCGGGATGACTGCATCCCGCTTCAACACCCAGGAGTTCACGTCATGAAAGCACCCGTTCGCGTTGCCGTTACCGGCGCCGCTGGCCAGATCGGCTACGCCTTGTTGTTCCGCATCGCTTCCGGCGAAATGCTTGGCAAGGACCAGCCGGTCATCCTGCAGATGCTCGAGCTGCCGATCGACAAGGCGCAGGCCGCGCTCAAGGGCGTGATGATGGAGCTGGAAGACTGTGCGTTCCCGCTGCTGGCCGGCATGGTCGGCACGTCCGATCCGGAAGTCGCGTTCAAGGACGTCGACTACGCGCTGCTGGTGGGTGCGATGCCTCGCGGCCCGGGCATGGAGCGCAAGGACCTGCTGCTGAAGAACGCCGAGATCTTCACGGTGCAGGGCAAGGCCCTGAACAAGGTCGCCAGCCGCAACGTCAAGGTGCTGGTGGTCGGCAACCCGGCCAACACCAATGCCTACATCGCCATGAAGTCGGCGCCGGACCTGCCGGCGAAGAACTTCACCGCG